>JAFMKA010000064.1 GCA_017853175.1 Steroidobacteraceae bacterium
CCATGACGCTGGAAGTCGGATCAAAAAACCGCGTCCTCGCCTTGCTCAAGGGCCGTTGGCTGCAATGCACCGTCGTTGCGGTGCTCGCGCTGACGTGGTGGCGCGGCGAGTCTTGGCTGTCCGATCTCGGCCGCCTCGATGAGAACGCCATCAGCGCCATCCAGGCTGCCGAAGCCGAAGCCTCGACCAAAGCCATTCTCGTGCCGCTCACCGTCGATGTCATCGTGGGCACCAACGACACCCTCGAGAGAATCTTCCGCAAGCTCGAACTATCGGTGACTGATCTGGCGACACTTCGAGCGTTGCCCGATATCCGCCGCAGCCTCGACCGGCTCTATCCCGGTGAAACCCTCAAGTTCGGTGTTCGCGACAATCAGCTCGTCAGTCTCGAACGACAACTGAGTCCGAGCGAAACGCTTCAAGTCCGGCGCGATGAAAACGGCTTCGACAGCTCGGTCATCGTCAACCCACTCGAAAAGAATGTTCGAGTCGGCGAAGCGACCATTAAAAATTCGCTCTTTCAGGCTGCGGGTGAAGCCGGTCTCAGCGACTCACTCGCGATGAAGATCACCAACATCTTCCGATGGGACATCGACTTCGTACTCGATATCCAGCCAGGCGATCGGTTTCGCGTCATATATGAAGAGTTGAGTCAGGACGGCACCCCCCTCGGCGAAGGCGACGTGTTGGCCGTGGAGTTCATCAACCAGGGCACGGTCTACCGCGCGATCCGCTTCGCTCACGATGACGAGGCGAGTGAAAGCTCGGAAGACGGCGATTTTGGTTACTACACGCCGGACGGTCGCAGTTTGCGCAAAGCGTTCTTGCGTGCACCGCTCGAATTCACTCGAGTCAGCTCACGCTTCAACTTGTATCGGCGTCATCCTGTCCTCAACAGAATGCGCGCTCACCGCGGCGTCGACTATGCCGCGCCGACCGGAACCCCGGTCAAAGCGGCAGGCGAAGGCCGCGTGCGCTTCGTGGGCAACAAAGGTGGATACGGCAAAGTCATAGAAATTCAGCACGCCAACGATGTGCGCACCGTCTATGGCCACCTCTCGCGATTTGCGCGCGGGCTGCGTCAGGGTGAACGCGTACGTCAGGGCGAAGTCATCGGCTACGTCGGCATGACCGGCCTTGCGACCGGACCGCACCTTCATTACGAGTACTTGCAGAGCGGCATCCATAAAGATCCGCAAAAAGTTCCACTACCGAATGATCGACCGATCCCAGCGTCTCGCATGGCCGAGTTCCGCACCCAGGCGGGCCCGCTTCTCGCGAGTCTCGATGCAGGTCGGGTGACTCCCGCGCTGCTGGCGGCCACCACCGAAACGGACTCCACCGCAACGTCCGACAGGCAGCCCGAAAAATCGGCGGCCCGCGGAGCCTCGTTGTAACAATCTTTTAGGGTGTTCATGGTCTACTAAAGGCCATGAACAACGCCGCGGCTATGGCGACCTTCGCATCGCCTCCCCTCATCAATCGCGAGCTCTCCTTGCTGGAATTCAACCAGCGCGTGCTTGCGCAGGCGCTCGATTCATCGGTGCCGCTGCTCGAGCGTCTTCGATTTCTTTGTATCTCCTCGAACAACCTCGATGAATTCTTCGAGATTCGAGTTGCAGGCATCAAGCAACTGCAGGAAAGCTCGCCCGATAGCCTCAGCACCGATGGGCTGACTCCCGCGGCGCAGCTCGCCGCCATTCACCATAAGGCTTCTCGTCTCGTATCCGAGCAATACGCGTGCCTGCGCAATATCTTGTTACCGGCGTTACGGGACGCCGGAGTCGTGCTCGTCCCGAAAGGTGAGTGGCCAGAATCCACTCATGATTGGCTCGCGGCCTACTTCGAAAATGAGGTGGAGCCCGTGCTGTCACCTCTTGCGCTCGACCCGTCGAGGCCCTTCCCACGAATTCAAAACAAGAGTCTCAATTTCATCGTCAGGCTTCAGGGTGAAGACGCATTCGGCCGAGAGGCAACGCTGGCGGTCGTTCAAGCACCTCGATCACTGCCGCGCGTAGTGCCCTTGCCATCGGAAGGCGACGAGGCACAACGGTTTGTATTACTGTCGACGATTATCGAGGCGTTCGTACCACGACTCTTTGAGGGTATGAAAATTCTCGCCTGTCATCAGTTCAGGCTGACCCGCAATAGCGATCTCTTCATTGACGAAGAAGAAGCAGACGATCTGCGACGAGCGCTGGAGGGCGAACTCGCCCAACGACGATATGGCTCTGCAGTACGCCTCGAGACAGCCGACGACTGTCCGCGTGACCTCGTCGACTTTTTAGCACGGAAGTTCGGGATTTCAACCCTGGACGTCTACGCCGTACCGTCGCCGGTCAATTTGCATCGTCTGTCGGCGATCTATGATCTCGCTCATCGAACCGACCTGAAATACCCGGCTTTTCGGCCGAGTTTGCCGCGCCGCCTCAACGAGGGGCCCGATATGTTCGCCGCAATTCGTCAGAGCGATCTGCTGCTGCATCATCCGTTCCAATCTTTCGCGCCCGTAGTCGATTTTCTGCGACAAGCCGCGGGCGATCCGCAAGTGCTCGCCATCAAGCAAACGCTTTATCGAACCGGAAACGACTCCGCGATCGTCGATGCACTCGTCGCGGCAGCCCACGCCGGCAAGGACGTCACGGTCGTCATCGAACTGCGCGCTCGTTTCGATGAAGAGGCGAACATCGAACTGTCGGACCGATTGCAAGAAGCCGGTGCACACGTGATGTACGGCGTCGTCGGCTTCAAGACACACGCGAAGCTAGCCTTAGTGGCACGTCGAGAGCGGGGTGGTATTCGTCGTTACTGCCATCTCGGTACCGGCAATTACCATTCGCGCACCGCGCGTACCTACACCGACTACGATCTTTTCACCTGCGACCCTGAAATCGGACAAAACGTTCACGAGGTTTTTCTTCAGCTGACGAGCCTGACACGAACGCCGCACCTGTCTTGCTTGCTGCAGTCCCCGTTCGAACTGCATCGCGCCATGCTCGCTCGTCTGGAACGCGAGTGCACTCACGCTGCAGCGGGAAGGCCTGCTCGAGTGATCCTTAAAATGAATGCCTTGGTCGAACCAGAGTCCATCGCGGCGCTCTGCAAAGCATCGCAGGCTGGCGTACAGATCGATCTGATCGTCCGCGGCGTATGCGCGTTGCGCCCTGGGGTGCCCGGCATCTCCGCAAATATCCGCGTTCGCTCAATCGTCGGAAGATTCCTCGAACACTCGAGAGTGTTCTGGTTCGCTAACGGCGGTGATCCGGAGATTTTCTGTAGCAGCGCAGATTGGATGGATCGCAACTTCTTTCGACGTGTCGAGATCGCCTTTCCATTCGTCGCGAAAAATATAAGAAGCGCATCCTCGACGACCTCGAGACTTATCTTCGTGATAACACGCAAGCATGGGAACTCGATCAAGATGGGCATTATCGACGCGCGACGGGACAAGACTCACTCGCCGTCTGCGCACAAAACGAATTACTCGCCGCTTATACGGCGGGCAGGCCCCTCGAAGAATAAATCCGCAGACGGAAGTCTACGGCCTTGAGTAGATCGATCTCCTGACTCAGATCGGAGACCGTAAGTGGGTGATCACGCAACCAACGTACCGGGAACCGCGCTTCCAGAACGTTTCGTCCTCGCGCGATGAGCGTGAGTTCGGGCAACGGCGCTCGACCACGCCCTCGATGAAGTAATACGGCAAGACGCAAGAGAACAATGAGATGCAGGACTCGTCGATCCCAGGGCGGGAGAAGTTTGTCGACGCCCTCGAGAGAGAGTTTTCGACGATGTCCGCCGACGAGTCGCGCCAATAACCTCTGCTCCTCCCGAGGAAACCCAGGCATATCGGCGTTCTCGAGAAGATAGGCGCCATGCTGGTGATACCTCGAGTGCGATACGTCGAGTCCCATCTCGTGTAGTCGCGCGGCCCAGGCCAGAAGTTGATTGGCAACGGGGTCGTCAAGCTGCCACGACTCCGCAACCTGCTCGAGAAAATTGATCGCCGTAGCCTCGCCACGTTCTGCTTGCGCCGCATCGACGTGATATCGCGCCTGCATGGCACGAACGGTGCGATCGCGCGCGTCTTCGTGAGTCATACGCCCTACAAGGTCGTAGAGCAGGCCATCGCGCATTGCCCCATCCGAAACATCCATTTTTTTGATGCCGAGACTCGCGAACACCTCCGCCAAAATCGCGAGTCCACCGGCGAAAACCATTCGACGGTCTTCGCTCAACGATTTGAATGGAACATCTCGGACATGCTCGGCTTTCAATGTCGTATTGAGCACGGCCTCGAGCGCCTCGGCGGTGATGCCCTGAGCAGTGGGATCGAGTTCGCGCACCGCATCAGCAACGGACTTGACCGTGCCGGAACTGCCGATCGTCGCTTGCCAACCGGTCTTTCGGTAAGCCTGCTCGATCGGCTCGAGCTCACCGCGGGCCATGACTCGCGCGCGAAGAAACCTCTTTCCTGAAATTCTCCCGCCCGCAAAAAAGCGCTCGCTCATCGTCACGCAGCCGAGCTCGGTACTGGCGAGTCGCATCGGAGTGAGTGACTCGCCGATGATGAGCTCAGTGCTACCTCCACCGATATCGACCACCAACCGTCGACCCTCGCCCATGGGCGACGTATTGGCGACACCCGAATAGATGAGGCGCGCTTCTTCGATACCCGAGACGATTTCGATGGGGGCTCCGAGGGCGGCACGCGCCTTTTCAAGAAACGCCTGCTTACGATGGGCGCGTCGAAGGGTGTTCGTCCCCACGACCCGCAGTCGATCAGGGTGAATCTCGCGTAATCGTTGTCCGAAACGCTCGAGACATGCCAACGCCCGCGACGCGACGTCGCGATCGAGTCGCCCTTCTTCATCGAGACCCGAACCGAGGCGCACGCTTTCGCGCAGACGATCGATGACCGTGAGTTGCCCGTGGATGTAACGGGCGACGACCATATGGAAACTATTCGAACCCAGATCGACCGCGGCCAATAACTCTGGCGCAGTCCGACCGTTTCCGCGACTCACGTCACCCCTTAAACGACGCGCGGTGAATTACGCCGAGAACGAGGACCCGCAACCGCAGGTCGTCGTGGCGTTGGGATTACGGATGACGAATTGCGCGCCTTCGAGACCCTCGCGGTAGTCGATTTCGGCGCCCGAAAGATATTGAAGACTCATCGGATCGACGAGCAACTTGACGCCCATGTTCTCGACCATGGTGTCACCGTCTTGCGCCTGCTCGTCGAACTCGAACCCATATTGCATGCCCGAACAGCCACCGCCTTGCACGAAGACGCGCAACATCAAGGCCGGGTTACCTTCGCTTTCGATCAACGAACCCACCTTGCGCGCTGCCGCATCGGTGAATACCAGTGCGGGCGGCATATCGAGCGGTAAATCTTCTGCAACGGTCGTCATCGTCGAGTCCTCAAAAAAATCTCGGTGCGTAGTCGCGGGCGAATGCTAGTGCCGCCCCTGTCGCAGGTCAAAGGGGCGGACTACATTCGCGCCCCACTCCGCCGACGCCGGCTGGTCTTCGATTTGCGCTGCGCGCTCGGTCGACGGAAGCGACGCCAGAGGCACCAACTTGCCCTCTATACGGGCACCCAGAGTCATTTCAATGACGCCATACGACACGTCACCCGTGACTCGCGCCTTGGCACCCAACACTACCCGCTCGATGCCCCGCACGTTACCGACGACTTCACCGTTGATGATCGCAACGGCGACGTCGACGTTCCCGTGGATTCGACCCGGCTCACCCACCCACAGTGTCGCGGGCGCCGGACCTTCGACCCCCCGAACATTGCCGTGGTGAGCGCCATCGACATGAAGCCCGCCGGTGAATTCGAGGTCGCCTTTGAGCGAAGTCCCCCGGCCCAGCAGAGTATCGATTCGACCCGATAAACGGGGCGCCTTGCGTCGTCCGAACATCGCTAACCCCCAAGCCGATCAGAGCGGCCAGAGCAGAGATTGAACCACGGGGCGGCCCGGCCTGCCAGACGGCTCGACCTCGATCTGCAATCGCTCCGGTGAGACCCCCGCTGGCAGGGGAAGTTCACGGTCGATGTTCTCGAAGTATCGGAAGCGATAGGGCATTTCGAGCATCGACACTCGGACGGCTCGGCCCGCCCGGGCACCCTCCAGTATGACCTTGATATTTCCTGACACGACGGACTGCGGATTGCCGGGCTGGACGAGTGAAAGCCGCAGCTGCACTCGACCGGCCGTGGCGGCACGATCGATCCGAAGGTTGCGAATCGTGACATCGGGCGGAGGCTCATTACTCGCCACCACGCCTTTATAAAACTCCAGCTGCTGTCGCTGTCTTGAGACCTCAGCCTGTAACTCGCCGATGGTACGCGCGACTTCTTGTCGCTCGCGATCTTGCGAGCCCTTCAGCATTTCGAGCTCAGCCACAGAACGCCTAAGCGATTCGATCAAGGTGTCGCGTTCACGGATGGCCTGCCGTAACGTCGCAGGACTACTCGAGGGCCCAGTTTCGCCCGCACCGATTCCGGCGCGCCCGAGCATGAAAATTGCCCAGCCGGCTAGGGCTAAGGCGACGATGGCGATCGCTGCAAGGACCCGCAAACGCGTCGGGCTAACACCCCGCAGTACAACATGACGGTACGAGTCGCGCGTCGTCACGACATCAACCTTTGACCCACCAATCGGGATAGGGAGGCAAACCCGCAGGAAAAGCCAATCGGCCGAGCTCGTGCAAGGCGCGTTTGTAGACGGGTCGCTTGAAGTGGATCACCTCTCTTACCGGCTCCCACCACTCCGACCATCTCCATCCGCAAAATTCGGGTTCGCTGGTTTGATCGAAGCGTACAGGCGGCGTCTCGGAGCGACTCTCGAGTAGATACCAACGCTGCTTTTGCCCGATGCAAAGCGGCAACTGATCGCGACGCTGATAGCGCTGTGGAAGTCGGTAGCGAAGCCAACGACGCGTCACGCCTACGATTCGAACATGATCAGGACTCAACCCGATTTCTTCTTCGAGTTCGCGATACATACCCTGCTCTGCCGGCTCGCCGGCTCGCAAACCGCCTTGCGGAAACTGCCAGCCTTTACCACCCGCTCGCTTACCTAAAAACACTCGACCATCCTGCTGCATGAGCACGATGCCCACATTGGCGCGAAAACCGTCTTTGTCGATGAGATCAGTCATGTGCGAGGCGTAGTCTCAGGCGCGGCGCTCCGTCATCGATTTTCGATCTTCGAGATACTCTCGGCCTTTCTCCATAAGGACGGTGAAGGCATCAGCATCACGCGATAACACCGAGCGCCGAAGCGACTCAACTGCCTTGGCAAGCGCCTCGAGAGACTCTGCACCGTAATCATTGAGCGATTGGATTTCGAAATAGAGCTGCGGACTTTCCTGTGCGACACGAGTGGCGACATCGAGCTGAGCATCGAACGTCGTACTCGAGAGTTTTGCGAGTCGGGGTGCTGCC
Organism: Steroidobacteraceae bacterium; assembly: GCA_017853175.1. Lineage (GTDB taxonomy): Bacteria > Pseudomonadota > Gammaproteobacteria > Steroidobacterales > Steroidobacteraceae > UBA964. The sequence continues at coordinate 7,466 of JAFMKA010000064.1, forward strand.
TCACCGCTATCTGCCAGTGCCGTGAAAAACGCAATGTTGAGCGCGTGAGAAAGCCCGAGCACGTAAGCGATGAGCCGATCGTGCTCATCGAGACCCATCACGACTTGCTCGACCATAGTCGGTGCAAACAATTCTTTGGCCTTGGCGAGCGCCTCGTCGTGACCAAGGTCGACGAAGATCACGTGTCGACCCGACAACAATTCGGTATCAGGACCGAACATCGGATGCACGGAGGTCACGCGACAGCCGTGCGACTTGAGCGCCATGAGGCCTCCGCGCAAGGGTGACTTCAATGACCCGACATCGAAAATGACGCCGCGCGGTCGACGCATCGCGAGCTCACGCAGCACGGTATCGGTGTGGCCGAGCGGTGTCGCGACGACGATGTAATCTTGCTCGAGCTCTGCCTGCCGGTAGTCGCCGATGTCGCGCGTGCCTTCCGGCGCGCCGATCGGATCGCTCACGTCGATTTCGAAACCCTGAGAAGCCAGAAACTCGACGAACCATCGACCGAGCTTGCCCGCGCCACCGATCACGAGCGCCCGTCGACCGGTTCCCTGCCCCGTCGCGGCGACGCTCGAACGCTCCTGCGTCGTGAGCGAACTTCGGATCAGCATGCGCATGAGATCCTCGGCGATCCGCGGCGACACGCCCTGAGCTTGCGCCTCCGCGCGCGCGCCGAGGATGACGTCACGCTCTCGTCCGTAATCGCGGGTGGCGCGCCCCGTAGAACGTTTGACCCGCGCGATCTCGCCACTGGTGCGCTGCCGATCGGCGATCAGCTCGATCAGTTGACGGTCGATGTCGTCGAGGTGTTTTCGAAGCTCGTCGAGGGTAGCCATGAACTCGGGCCCGTAGTGAAAGAACAAGGGGCCGATAGGTGGCCC
>JAFMKA010000065.1 GCA_017853175.1 Steroidobacteraceae bacterium
CGAAGGGCGACTGGCCGAGACTGCGGTACAGCGTCACCCCCGCTCCGTCGGAGGTGCGCTGTGCCGCGATGACGCGTTGCAGGACTCTCTGCACCGTGTGCTTATTTCACCGGAGCAGGTTTCTGGCGCAAGGCGTAGTGCTCGAGGCTCGAGAGGCTGCGATCTTCGCTCCACTCGGTCGGCGCGTCGAAATACTTGGCGTAGTTCTTGTGCGCGTAATCGAGCACCTGTCGAGAGAGAACCGACTCGAGGTCTTTCGTCGTTCCCATGAAGCACGCGTACTGGCAGAAACCCGGACGCTGACCCATGAGCATCCACGGCAGCCACGGCGTGACGCGGTTCCAAGTACCCGTGTAATCGAGCGTGGTCAGTTTCGGATTTTGCAGATCTTCCACTTTGACGTGGTGCGCAAACATCTCAGAAACCTGCACGATGGGGCCTGAGGACTCGCGCGGCCATTTATCGGGCTGCAGCGCGTTCGGATACGCGAGGTGGATATGGATTTCCATATCCGCCCAACCGCCGTGCTGATACCACGGCATGATGAACGGCACTCGAGGCGGCGGCGGTCCCTGGTTGAGTCCACCGAACTTCGGCGGCGCCGGGAAGAACTCTTCGATAAGGTAGTTGAACGGATCATTATCGACGTGAACGGCCTTGACCATCTCGTTGGTCAGCGGATTCTTCCATTCGTCGAGCACTTCGCCGCTGCGCAAATCGGTGTAGACGATGATCTCTCGGCACATACGGCGAATCGCGCCATCTGGCCCCTGCGCGAGTCGAATAACGCCGAAGCCCGAAGTTCCCATGAGATCGACGATCTTCTTGTTGGGCTCGACGCCCATCAAATAGCCCTTGAACCAGAAATATTTGGGCTTGCCGAAGTCGAGGTCACCTTGAATGCGCGCGTAGGCGAGCTGGTTACCTTTGCCCGTCGATAGGTCGAGATACGGCCCCTTAAGCCCGGGCCCCATGCCGTAACGCGACGTGGCGAGCGCCGAGGCCATCGCCATCGGACCGCCGAGCGTCATCGACGCGGCACCCGAAGCGCCGATCGCGAGCGCGCCGCCGACGCCGCCCGCTGTGGTGAGGAACTCTCGGCGCTCGGGAAGAAGCAGATCGTTTTCTTTGGACATAGCAGTAACCCCCAGTGAAATTCAGAATTTTTGTCGGTGTCGATCAACTTAGGCACCTGACGCCTGCAGCTTCTTGAGCTCGTTGAGTACGAGCTGCGAATGCCCCTTGGCATCGACTTTTTCCCAGTGCCGTGCGATGCGGCCCTGTGGATCGATAATGAACGTGTCGCGACGTGCGAACTCCATGAGACCCATCATGCTGGTGAGCACGCCGTACTGCTTGGTCACGGCCTTGGTGGGATCAGCGAGCACTTGGAACGGCAAGCTGTGCTCTTTGGCGAATGCCTTCTTCGATTCGACGTCATCCACGCTGACCCCGAGGATCACCGTGTTGGCGCGGCGAAACGCGAAGATCTCGTCGCGAAACTCGCAGGCCTGCGTCGTACAGCCCGGCGTGTTGTCCTTCGGATAGAAATAGAGCACGACCCACTTGCCCCGATGCTCGCTGAGCGTGACCCACTTACCGGTCTGATCTTGCAAGCGGAACTCGGGAGCGGGCTGGCCCGCCTTCGGAGAATCGGCCAAGGCGAGGGGCGCCGGCGCGATACCGAGGGTCATCGCTGCGGCGGCTAGCACAGTCATGAAGCGTCGGCGGGGCGTCATTATCGGAACTCCTTCGCGAAATAGCGTCTCAGTATCTTCCAGACTGCGCCGCTGCGGCACAATAGGCGCCGTGACAGAGCGCACCGATGACCACGCCGTGACCAGAGCCGCGCCGCAATCAGGCTGCCGCGCACTGGTTTTGTCCGGCGGCGGCGCCCGCGCGGCCTATCAGGTCGGGGTGTTGAAAGCCCTATCCGAAATCTGGCCCGAGGAGTCCTCACCCTACGACGTCGTGGTCGGCACCTCGGCTGGGGCCGTTTGTGCGGCAGTGCTCGCGACCCATGCCGCCGACTGGCGTGAGGGCATTCGGCGCCTCGAGCAGGTCTGGGCGAACTTCTCGGTCGATCAAGTTTTTCGGGCCGACCTCAGCGCCATGGTTGGCGCGGGAGCACGTTGGATGAGTTCGGCGCTCACCGGTGGGCGCCTCGGTACGGCTCCGCCGGCCCTTTTCGATAACGCTCCGCTGCGCGCTTTGCTGCGCGAGCGCGTGGACTGGGAAGGCATTCGCCGCAATATTGCCCTTGGCAAACTTCGCGCACTCGCACTCACGGCCACCACCTATGCCGGAGGTCATCATCGAGTTTTCTTTGAAGCCGCACCTCACGTTCGTGAGTGGAGCGGAGTTCGGCGTGCGGGCACGCGCGCGACGCTCGACCTCGATCATCTGATGGCAAGCGCTGCGATACCCTTTCTCTTTCCGCCGGTGCGGATCGGCGAAATGTTCTACGGTGACGGCGCGATGCGGCAACTGGCGCCACTCTCCCCGGCAATCCACCTCGGCGCCGATCGACTGCTCGTCATCGGCGTACGCGCACAAAATGCGGCAGGCCTCGGCGGCACGATCGGGGTGTACCACACGCCCTCTTCCGGCGAAATCTTCGGTTTCCTGCTCGACACGCTGTTCAGTGATCAGGTCGATGCCGATCTCGATCAACTCGAGCGCACGAACCGAATGGTGCGCCAAGCGAACTCTCCCCTCGATGGCCTGAGAGACATCAGCGCGCTGCGCCTCGTACCCGGCGCAGACCCACGAACGAGCGCCGCTCGACACATGGGCGCGCTGCCGCGAGCCCTACGCACTTTGTTGTCGGTCATCGGCGCCGGAGGGGAATCAGGGAGCTTGCTCGCGAGCTATTTGATGTTCGAAGCGCCCTACACTCGGGAACTCATCGCTCAAGGCTACGCCGACGGCATCACCCAACGCCGCACCCTTATCGACTTCCTTCGTTGATCCGCTTGCGGCGTAACGCGACCATCGCGCGATCGAGCCCACCGAGCGTCAAAGGAAACATCCGATTGCCGATGAGTTCCTGAGTCAGCCGAATCGAGGGCGTCCAATCCCAACGCTCTTCAGGCTCGGGATTGAGCCAGACGAGATGCGGAAAGTGCGCCGTCATGCGCTGCATCCAGACGCTGCCCGCTTCCTCGTTGAAGTGCTCGACGCTGCCACCAGGCTGTACGATTTCGTAGGGGCTCATCGCTGCATCGCCAACGAAAATCACCCGATAGTCGCCGTTGAATGTCCGGAGCAACTCCGTGGTCTTGATGCGCTCGGACTGTCGCCTACGATTGTCTTTCCACACCGTTTCGTAAATGAAATTGTGGAAATAGAAATGCTCGAGCTGGCGAAACTCCGAGCGTGCCGCGGAGAAAAGCTCTTCGCAAATCCGCACGTGATCTTCCATCGAGCCACCGACATCGAGCAACAACAACACTTTGACGGCGTTGCGACGCTCGGGTCGCAACTTCAGATCGAGCCAACCGGCGTTGCGCGCGGTCGCTTCGATCGTACCGTCGAGATCTAATTCGTCAGCGGCTCCCTGACGCGCGAACTTACGCAAGCGGCGCAGCGCCATCTTGAGGTTGCGGGTGCCGAGTTCACGGCGATCGTCGAAGTTGCGGTACTCCCGCGCCTCCCACACTTTCACGGCACGACGCTGTCTCGCTCCCGCATCACCGATGCGGATGCCCTCGGGGTTATATCCCCCCGAGCCGAACGGCGACGTACCACCGGTACCGATCCATTTGTTGCCGCCCTCATGTTTCGACTTTTGCTCGGCAAGTCGCTGTTTGAGCGTCTCGAGCAACTTATCCCAACTGCCCAGCGCTTCGACCTTGGCCCGCTCCTCGTCGGAAAAGAGTCGCTGCGCCATAGCCTGGAGCCACTCGGCTGGCACTTCGGCGAGTAAGCGCTCAAAGACTCGCTCAGCGCCGGCAAAGTGCTCGGCGAATACTCGATCGAAACGGTCGAAGTGACGCTCGTCCTTGACGAGCGAAAGCCGGGCAAGCCAATAAAACTCCTCGGCTGAGCATGAGGCCACGCGGGCCTCGAGCGCCTGCAGCAGCGACAAGAACTCGGTGATCGAAGCCGGAATGCCGGCGGCGCGCACTTCGAGGAAAAACCGAACGAGCACGCTTAAGTTCCGATTAGCGCGCGCGTCGGTTCAAAAACACCAACTGCTCGAACAAGTGCACGTCCTGCTCGTTCTTGAGCAAGGCGCCGTACAGCGGCGGAATCGCTTTTTTGGGATCTTCGCTACGCAGCGCTTCGGGCGGAATATCCTCGGCGAGCAGCAATTTGATCCAGTCGAGCAACTCGGAGGTCGACGGCTTTTTCTTCAGACCCGGGGTCTCGCGCACCCGATAAAAAGCGCCAAGCGCTTCGGCGAGCAGCTCGCGCTTCAAGCTCGGGTAGTGCACACCGACGATGCGAGTCATCGTCTCCTCGTCTGGGAAACGAATGTAGTGAAAAAAACAGCGGCGCAAAAAAGCGTCGGGCAGTTCCTTCTCGTTGTTACTCGTGATGATGATGATCGGTCTATGCCGAGCGCGCACGAGCTCACGCGTCTCGTACACATAGAACTCCATGCGATCGAGCTCGCGTAGCAGATCGTTCGGGAACTCGATATCCGCCTTGTCGATCTCGTCGATCAGCAGCACGGGCTGTTCTTCGGACTCAAACGCTTCCCAGAGTTTTCCGCGAACGATGTAGTTACGAATATCGGCGACACGCGCCTCACCCAGCTGCGAATCGCGGAGTCGCGACACCGCGTCATATTCGTACAACCCCTGTTGCGCCTTACTGGTCGACTTCACATGCCACTCGAAGAGAGGTCGCCCGAGCGCCTGCGCGACCTCGACGGCAAGCTGCGTCTTACCGGTGCCCGGCTCACCCTTGATGAGCAGCGGACGAGCCAGCGTAACCGCTGCATTGACCGCCATACGAAGGTCGTCGGTCGCAATGTAGCGATCGGTGCCCGAAAATCTTTGAGTCGTCATGGAGCGTTCCTTGGCGAAGCGTCATCCGGCCTCGAGGCCTTTAGGGTCAGAGTGTGGATGGCGGGCCCAGGCAGCAGCGGCCGCATTCGTCCGCTGACCCAATCCTCGAAACCTGCTCGATAGAACGGCGACAGCGGATGCCCGCTCGCACCGCCTGGCAACTGCATGTAACCCTCCGCCTCGCGACCGGGCGATACGGCAAAGCGCTCCGAGGCACCGAAGGTCGGCCCGGTGACGCGCGGAGCGTTCATATCGCCGGCGAGCGGCCTAGCGGGCATGTCGAGATAACGTCCGAGCGGGCCGAGCGACGATGACAACGGATGGCGGATCTTCGCCGTGTTACGCAAACCCCACGTGCAACCGACCAAGTTTCCGCAAGCCTCTTCGGCCGACACGATCACCGCATCGGCCTGACTCAGCAGCAATGTTCGCCAATCTTTGTAGTCAGCACTCAGCATATGCGGAGGCTGTTCGGTCACGAGCCGCCACAGCGAACCCTCGAAAAGTGGAAAGGCCTGCGAGCCCTCGCCTGCGCCAAGTGCACCCGTCAACATCGACCATACGGCGCTACGCGTGCGCTCGCGAAAATCGCGAGCGAGTCGGTAACTCACCGAGTCGATGGTCGCATGCCCTTTCCAGTCGGCCACGAGCCGGCGCAGCTCGGCGCGTTTGGGTTCGTTGCGAACCGCCTCTTCGTCCAGCGTTGCGAGGAGCAAGCGCTGCCAGCGATCGATCAGCAGCGCCCGATCATCGAGCTGAATCGAGAGCATGTCAGACGGTGTCGCCGGACGGTCGATCGCCAGCAAACGATCACGAATTTGTCGCTGCCGCACACCCTTGTCGTAATGCATGCCGCTCATGGCCTCGTCGTTGCCAAGAGATTCCTCTAACGGCCCTTCGACATGCCGAGCATTCGCACTCCAAAGGCGACCGACTTCAGGATCGAGTATCACGGGCGTCTCGCCCGGACCTCGCCAGGCGATGGGACGCGGCGTCTCAGGGCCGAGATCGCCCTGCGGAATGCGACCGATGATCGTCCAGGCGATCCGACCCGATCGGTCACCGACCGTAAAATTCTGATGCGGGATGCCGACGCGGGGCGCGAGCGCCAAGGCCGAACTCACATCGCGCACTTGCTGCAGCTCGAACGACGCCAGCGTGGTGGCGCCACGCTCCGTGACGAGCCAACGGGCGAGCCAGCACGTATGGGCCGCAGCACTCGCATCTTGCTGCGGGGCATCGGTTCGCATGACCACGCCGAGCGGCGACTCGAGAACCTCGAGTACAACGGGATCACGACCGGACACCTCGATCGTCTCGCGACGAATCTCGAATCGACGCTCTCCTTCAGCAGTGAAATAGACTTTACGAGTTGGGTCGCAAGCGACGGGTTTTAAGTCACCCCAATCACCGTAACTGTTCGTGAACGACCAAGCGACCTCGCCGTTACTTCCTGCGACCACCGCGGGCAGACCCGGCAACGTGACGCCATTGAGCTCTCGCGGCAGTCCATTCGTATCTCGAGCGATCTGCAGACGAGCGCGGTACCAAGTGGTCGGAACTCGCAAACCGAGATGCATGTCGCCGGCGATCAGCGCAGCACCCCCGGCAGCGTAACGACCCGAAACCGCCCATGCGTTACTCCCCGGCAGAGCGCGCTCTTCGCGAATGGCTCGACTCGCGGAGCGTTCCCCACGCAGGTCGAGCAATTCAGGCGGCGGCACGACGGGCGCCCGATAGGGCTCGCCGCCATTCGCCGCGCGCTGCTCGGCAAGAGTCTGGAAATTGGGCGTATCCCACTCGTCGCCTCGCGGGAACAAAAAACGGATCACTTCGCTCGCCGGCCGGACATCGGCCTCACCGCGCGCCGCCGTGGCCACTCGCTCCTCGATACGCGCCGAGATCTCTCGCCGCGACAACTCGTCGACGAGCGCTTCGTACTGCAAGCTCCACCACATCGAGTGCACGACGAGCACCGAGTCTTCGCTACGCCAGACCTCTGGCGTCGATCGCAAGACCAGATACTCCCACGGTCGCACCGACAATGAGCCGAGTCCCGCATTGACGCCTCGCGTATAGGCCTCGATCCAGGCGCGCTCCGTCGGCGTCGCATCGGCGATGACTTGGCGCGCCACCGCACGTAGCCGAAAAATTCTGGCCCGTTGATCTTGGGCGACGAGCGTCTCACCCAGTAGCGCGGCGAGCTCACCGGCGGCGAGACGCCGGGAGAGATCCATCTGGAAATAGCGATCTTGTCCGTGCGCGAAGCCGATAGCGTAGGCGACATCGAAAGGATCATTGCCGCGTGCCGTTACCACTCCGTCGGCATCACGCTCGAGGCGTGCGTCCGACTGCGGCCCTCCCACGCCCGAGCTCACCTCGCCATCGAGAGCCGGCAAAGACCCGCGCAACGCCCACCACGCTGCACCCGCCACCACCGCCATCACGACGATGAGCGTCGTCAGGCCGCCGATGATCCACTTTTTCATGTTGTATGAAGAGTTGTTTTAAGAAGTCGCGCGATGAACTTTGAGGATCTGCATCGAGTTGGTGCCGCCCTGCACACCGCTCAGCTCGCCCTTGGTCAGGATGATCTGATCACCCTCTTCGACGAGACGCAGGCTCATGAGCAGATCGAAGATGCGCTGATGCAGAGGCGTCGTGTCATCGGGCCGAATATCGAAGGACACGGGATACACACCACGGTAGAGCGTGACACGTCGACGCGTGCCTTCGTGCCGCGTGAAGGCATAGATCGGGATGTCCGAACGCAAACGGGACATCCATAGTGTCGTCGAGCCGCTCTCGGTCAACGCGACAATGGCGCGAACGTGAAGATGGTTAGCGGTGTACATCACCGCATGCGCAATGGCTTCTTCGGTCTGTGAGAACGCCAGATCGGATCGCTCTCGAGGCCTGCTCATCGTGAGGTGATAGGTCTCAGCGCCGAGGATCACCTCAGACATCGCCGCCACGGCCTTCACCGGATATTTGCCTGTCGCCGTTTCGGCCGAGAGCATCACGGCGTCGGT
>JAFMKA010000066.1 GCA_017853175.1 Steroidobacteraceae bacterium
ACTATTTCCGGGCGATCCGCATCGAGAAGCGGATGATGTCGATCATCCTGATGCTGATCGTGGGCGTCGCCGCGTTCAATATCGTAGCGATGCTCGTCACGGTGGTGACGGACAAGCGCACGGACATCGCGATCCTGCGTACGTTTGGGGCTTCGCCGCGCAGTGTGCTCGGCATCTTCCTTACGCAAGGCCTCGTAATCGGGTGGGCGGGCGTCGCGTTGGGCGTCGCGCTCGGCGTGATGCTCTCTCTCAACGTTGCCGACATCGTACCGCTCATGGAGTCGACCTTCGGTTTTCAGGTGATGGATCCGAGCGTGTACTACGTGACGCGTATTCCCGCCGAGTTACGTGGTGAGAACGTCATCACCATCGCGCTCATTGCGCTCGTCGTGACGGCGGCGGCCACGGTCTATCCGGCCATTCGCGCCTCGCGCGTCGCACCGGCTGAAGCCTTGAGGTATGAGTGATGGTGCGTAATGCTTGGACCTGGATGGTCGGCACGCGCTATCTGCGCTCGACACATCGACGAGGTTTCGTGTCGTTCGTAGCGTTCATGTCGACGGCGGGCCTCATGCTCGGCGTCGCCGTGCTCATCGTGGTGCTGTCGGTGATGAATGGCTTCGAGCGCGAGTTGCGTTCGAGGATTTTATCGGTGACCTCGCATGCCACGCTCATCGGGCTCGAAGGAACGCTGTCTGACTGGCAAGCGATCCGCACTCTCGCACTCAAAAGTCCGGGGGTGCAGCATGCGGTGCCTTACGTCGAGGCGCAGGCGATGATCGCCAACGGCTCACGCGTACTCGGCAGTGCGGTACGAGGCATCGACCCTGAGCTCGAGCGCGAGGCCACGGGCCTTGCCCAGCACCTGCGCGATACGCGCATTGAAGATCTCAAGGCAGGGTCGTGGTCGATCATCCTCGGTACGACGCTCGCGAGCGAACTCGGTGTCGCGCGAGGTGACGAGATCGTCGTCATCGTCCCCGAGGGTAGTGCGACGCCGGAGGGCGTCGTTCCGCGGATGCGTCGCGTGAAAGTGATCGGTACGTTCGAGTCCGGCATGTACGAGTTCGATCGGGGACTCGCGCTGATGCACATCAAAGACGCCGCGCGCCTCTATCGCTTGGGTGACGACGTGACGGGCGTACGTCTTGCGCTCGATGACCCCGGACGGGCGCCCGCCGTGGTGCGTGAGCTCGCGTTGGCGCTCGGTGGTGGGTATTACGTGAGCGACTGGACACGTAACCATGCGAATTTTTTCCAGTCTATCGAGCTCACCAAGGGGATGATGTTCGTCATTCTGCTCATCATCGTAGGAGTTGCGGCATTCAACATCGTCTCGACTCTCGTCATGATCGTCAAAGAAAAACAGGGTGACATCGCGTTGCTGCGTACGCTCGGGGCAACCCCTGCCGACATTCTGCTCACCTTTGCCGTGCAGGGGGTGTTGATCGGTCTCGCCGGCACGATTGCCGGCGCTGCGCTCGGCATCGTGCTTGCCGAGAACGTCGAGAGTATCGTCCGCGGAATAGAAGCGCTCTTCGGCGTACAGTTCATGGATGCGAAGGTGTATTTCATGACGGACTTACCCGCTTATGTCGAAGGGTCGGATGTCGCCCGTGTTTGCGGGGTCGCCTTCGCGCTCTGCGCGCTGGCCACGCTGTATCCCGCCTGGCGTGCATCGCGTACTCAGCCTGCGGAGGCCTTGCGTCATGAATGAAGTCGTACTCGAAGCCGAAGGCGTCGTTCGCGAGTTTCGCGAAGGGACGTCGACTCTGCGCGTGCTCGATGGACTCGATCTGCGGCTGCAGCGAGGCGAGTGTGTGGCGATCGTCGGTGCCTCAGGTTCGGGTAAGACGACGTTACTGCAGATTCTGGGGGGTCTCGATCGACCGACGTTCGGCAGCGTTCGTATCGAAGGCCGAGATCTGCACGCGCTCAATGAAATCGAGCGCAGCGCGCTGCGTAACCGCACGATCGGATTCATCTACCAGTTCCACCATCTCTTGCCTGAGTTCAGCGCGCTCGAGAATGTGGCGATGCCCTTGCTGGTTCGACGCATGGCAACGGTCGAGGCGAAATCGCGGGCGAGTGCGATTCTCGAAGAGGTCGGACTCGGCAGTCGTCTCTCGCATCGTCCTCATCAGCTCTCGGGCGGTGAGCGTCAACGTGCCGCCGTGGCTCGGGCGCTCGTGACGGAACCGGCGCTGGTACTTGCCGACGAACCGACTGGCAATCTCGATGGACGTAATGCCGAGCAGGTCTTCGAGCTCATGCTTCGACTCAATCGTGATCGACGTACGACGCTCGTGATCGTGACGCACGATGCGCGCCTCGCGGCACGCATGGACCGGGTGCTCACGCTGACTGAGGGCCGACTGGTCGAATAGTGCTCCGCCCGAATCCGGGCAAAGACGCCAGTTCAGAGATTTGAGCGACTGCCTCGCGTGCGGTACTTCTTGAGCACGCGTGACCGCCAGACGCGGTCGAGCACCAGCCAGCCGACGAGGCCGAACACCAACCCGCAAATCAGACAGCCGAGCAAAAACGGCTTCCAGACCGGGCCGAGCCCGTTTTGCAGCCAATCCCAACTTAGTTCGAACCGGAAATTTCCCGGGGCTTGGCCCAGCGCAAAACGACCCGTGACATAGGCGAGGTAGTAAATCGGCACGACGGTGAACGGATTCACGATGAACACCGTGCCCATGAGCGTCGGCACGTTCAGTCGCAGGAGCATCGCCAGCATGAACGCGAGCGGAATGTGTACCGGAAGCGGGATGAAGCAGATCGCAAGCCCGACGCCGAAAGCAGAGGTGATGCTGCGTCGCTGCATCGACCAAAGACGTGGGTCAATGAATACGTGCGCGAACGGCCGCGCAAACCAGCGGTAGCGCGAGGCCTGTACCTTCCTGCCGAGTTGACGAATCGTGTTTCGAAGCATCGCGGGGCGCAACTGTAGCAGCACCGTCGCGGGTCTTGCGATGTTGCTCGGTGTCATGGCCGTGCTTTTTGGTCCGCTCCGACCTGATCTCTACACCCTCATCGCCATGTTGATGCTGGCGATGACCGCCTTCAGCGTCTCGTTCGTCGTCCGTCGACGCGTGCCGTTCATCGCGCTCGGTATCGGTGCGACTGCGGCCTTAGGCACTTTGCTCGTGTCGCTCGATCAGTTGGCGCAGCGCTGGTCACCGGCCGATCAGGGGCAGCGTGTGATCGCCGACGTGCAGATCGACTCGCTCGTACGGCGCACGACGACCGGCATCGAATTCGACGCCGAGCTCATGATCGAGTCGCCGGCCTCGCTCCAGCGAACGCTGCGAGCGCGGGTGAGCTGGAACGAACCGATCGCGCCGCTGCCGCGTGCAGCAGAGCGTTGGCGCTTGCTGTTGCAACTCAGTGTGCCGCGTGCGAACACGAACCCAGGCGGGTTCGACGAACAACGGGAGTTCTTTCGCGATCGTGTGCAGGCACGGGCCGTGGTGTTGCAGTTCGCGGGCGCTCGGCAGCTCGCGCCGCAGCGTACGGGGCTGCTTGCGTTGCGAGAGCAGATCGTTCGTCGCATTCGAAGCATGGTGGTCGATCGTGATGCCGCTGCGTTGTTCGCCGGCCTTGCAGTCGGTGCCACGGGGGAGGTGAGTCGCGAGCAATGGCGAGTGTTCAGCGATACCGGAACGACGCATCTGGTGGCCATTTCAGGGATGCACGTCACGCTCTTCTGCTGGGTCGTCGCCGCGCTCGCCCGAAGATTTTGGATGCGAGTGCCGCACCTTGCGATGCGCATCGATCGCGAGACCTTTGCGGCGATGCTCGGTGTTCCTGCAGCGGCGGCGTACGCCGCGCTCGCCGGGTTCGGCATTCCGGCCCAGCGTACGTTGGTGATGCTCGCCGTGTGGTGGGGCCTCAAGCTTTCCGGTCGAGTGCATTCGGGTTTCGACGTACTGGGTCTTGCCGCGATGGCCGTGCTGCTCATCGATCCGTTTGCGCCGCTGTCCTCGGGCTTTTGGCTCTCGTTCGTTGCCATGGCGACTTTGATCGCTGCGGGCGACGTGCAAGGCAAGGGCTTGCGTGCGTGGTTCACCGAGACGCTACGCACCCAATGGCGCGTCAGTCTCGCGTTACTGCCGATCACTCTCATTTGGTTTTCGAGCTTTTCGATCGCAGGGCTACTCGTCAACTTTGCGGCTATTCCCGTCTTTTCCTTTGTGCTCGTACCCATCGCGCTGATCGGTGGGTTGGCCGGTGGCGTCGCGGCACCCCTCGCCAAGCCGCTATGGTGGATCGGAGAACGCGTGCACGAATGGCTCTGGCCTCTGCTCGTTGCGGTCGCAGCTCATCCGTACGCTGCGATTCAGGTGAGCCCAGCCGCATGGGTGCCGATGCTCGGATTCGAACGTCCCGCCGAGAGTGAGGTGATGATGACGCTACTCGATGCTGGTGAGGGAACCTCGCTCATCGTTCGCACCCGGCAGCATGTGCTCGTGTACGACACGGGCGAGAGTTACGCGAGCGAAGGGCGCTCCGCAGAGCGATTAGTGATTCCTGCCTTACGCTCGTTCGGCGTGTCGACAGTCGATCGGCTCGTGCTCAGTGGGTCACATGCGCAGCGCGCTGCGGGTGCGGCGCGACTGTGGGCTGCGGTGCCCGTCGATCGCGTGATCGGCGGTGGTGATTGGCCCGGCGCACATCGTCGTGTGGAGCCCTGTTCCTCCGGCACTCGATGGCGTTGGGACGGTGTCGAGTTCGAGTTGTTCGGACGACAGGGTGGGTCGTGCGCGCTGCGCATCGACTTCGGAGACGATCCGTCGTTCTTGATCGCCGATCGCCTGGACGCTGCCGAATCCGCCGAACTCGTGGTGCACGCTGAAGCTGCCGAGCGCCGACTGCGATCGACCGTGGTGGTCACGCCCCGTCGCGGTTCTTTGGCTGCAGTCAGTTCAGAGTTCATCGAGGCGGTCGATGCGCAGTGGGTGATGGTTCCGGGCGGCAAAGCGGAGCCCGATCGTCTTACGCGCCTCGCACGGCATTGGCGCGTCGATCCTTCGCGGGTGGTGTCGACGTCTGCGCAGGGCGCCGTCACCCTGCATCTGCGCCGAGGGCTCCCGCCGCGGTGGTTGCCGCACGCCCTCCTGCAGGGAGACCCCCTATGGCGGTATCATCCTCGGCCAGTTAGGTCGGGGATCGCCGACGCCATGCAGGACACGCTCCGCCCTTGAGCCAACGGCCGGTCGAAATCGCCGACGCCTCCAAGGTATACCGCAGGTTGCTCGGGTACGCGCGGCCTCATTTCGGCATGTTCTTGATCGGCGTGCTCGGGATGGCGCTATTCGCGGCGACCGATGCCGCACTCGCTTATCTCGTGCAGCGGTTTTTGGGTGGCGCCTTCGTCGATCCCGACCCGCGCATCATTTGGGCCATTCCGCTCGGGGCCGTGGCGCTCTTCGTCGCGCGCGGTCTTGGTGACTACGTGTCCAATTATTTTCCGGGCTGGGTCGGGCGGCAGATCATCAAGTCGCTGCGTGCCGAGCTTTTTGCGCACTACCTGCGCTTACCCACGCGACATTTCGAGGCGGCGACCTCGGGTGGCCTGCTATCGCGCCTCACGTACAACATCGAACTTGTCGCCGAGGCCACGACGAATGCCGTCACGGTGTTGATACGCGACACGCTCACCATCATCGCTCTCGTGGCGATGCTGCTCTGGTACAACTGGCAACTCGCGGCGCTGGTACTCGTGTTGGCGCCGCCGATCTCGTGGTTGATCCAGCACATCAATCGCTCGTTCCGTCGTTACAGTGCGCGCATTCAGGCGTCGATGGGTGACGTCACTCGCGTGGCTAAAGAAGCGCTCGACGGACACAAGGTCATCAAAAGTTTCAACGCCGAGCGTTACGAAGAGGCGATCTTCGCCGAGGCGAACGAGCGCAACCGTCACAGCAACATGCGCCTGATCGGTGCACGGGCGCTCGCCAACCCGGTGGTGCAAATCATCGCTTCTTTCGGTCTCGCAGGCGTGCTGTTCGTGTCGATCCGTCAAGTCTTCAACGCGCAGATGCGAGTGGACGAGTTCATGGCGTTTCTCACGGCGCTTCTGCTGCTCACGGCGCCGCTGCGTCGACTCGTGCAGGTGTTCGGCCCTCTGCAGCAGGGCATCGCGGCCGGGGCGAGTGTGTTCGAAATACTCGATACGCCCGTCGAGGATGTCGGCGGCACCAAAACCTTGGAGCGAGCCCGCGGCGAGATCGAGTTTCGTGACGTGAGTTTCAGTTACTCGAGCGCGCAAGGCGAAGTGCTCTCGAACGTGAGCTTCAACGTTCAGCCGGGGCAGACGGTCGCGATCGTCGGCAAGTCGGGCAGCGGCAAGAGCACGCTCGCCAATTTGTTGCCACGATTTATCGACCCCGAGTCCGGCAGCGTGCTGCTCGATGGCGTCGATTTACGAGATTACCTCCGCGCCGACGTGCGCAAGCAGGTGAGTCTCGTGAGTCAGGAAGTCGTGTTGTTCGACGACAGCATTCGTCGCAACATCGCGTTCAACATCGCCGATGCGGCATCGCCCGCAATCGAAGAGGCGGCGACAGCCGCGTACGTGATGGACTTCGCTGCCGAACTGCCCGAAGGGCTTGATACGCCAGTCGGTGAGCGTGGATCACAACTGTCGGGCGGACAACGACAGCGTGTCTCGATCGCTCGGGCGCTACTCAAGAATGCACCGGTGCTCGTGCTCGATGAGGCGACGAGCGCGCTCGACAACGAATCCGAACGCCGCATTCAGGCGGCGCTCGCGACCTTGCGGCGAGGCCGTACGACGCTCGTGATCGCGCATCGACTCTCCACCATCGAGCAAGCCGATCTCATCGTGGTGCTGCACGAAGGGCGAGTGGTCGAAACGGGTACGCACACCGAACTCATTGCGCGTAACGGCACGTACGCGCAGCTTCATCGGTTGCAGTTCGCCGTATGATGTCCAGCGCCGCCGCTCGATGGCTCGAAGGGGTGTGGTACGAAGGGCGTGCCGGTGCGGCGCTGCTCGCTCCGCTCGCCGCCGTGTTTGCGCTCGGCGCCGCGTTCCGTCGATCGATGTTCCGTAGCGGATGGCGACGCGCTTATCGGCCGAAGGTGCCGGTCGTCGTAATCGGTAATCTCTCGGTGGGCGGCACGGGAAAAAGTCCGCTCGTTGCTGCGCTCGCTCGCTTGCTTCGCAGCCGAGGCCTCAAGCCCGGCATTCTCACCCGCGGTTACGGTGCAGACGTGCGCGCACCGATTCGCGTCACTCGAGACTCGGATGCGAGACAGGTCGGGGACGAGCCCGTGATGCTCGCGAGTTCAACGGGGGTTGAGGTCGTCGTCTGTCCAGATCGAGCCGCTGGCGCTCGCACGCTCGAGACGCTCGGTGTCGATGTCATCTTGTGTGACGACGGGTTGCAGCATTACGCCCTCGCACGTGATCTCGAGGTGGTCGTGGTCGATGCGCGGCGCGGCCTTGGTAATGGCCGACTTCTGCCGGCGGGACCCTTGCGCGAATCGGCGCAGCGACTCGACTCGGTCGACTGGGTGGTGAGCAATGGGGGCGAGGCGAGCGAGACCCCGCCGTGGCGAGGTCGAGTCGGCTCGCTCGTGATGCAGCTCGTTCCAGAGGCGGCGCGCAGTGTTGCCGATCCGCTTGCGTGGCAAAGCGTCGAGCGGTGGCGAGGGGAGAGCGTGCATGCCGTGGCGGGCATCGGCCATCCGGCGCGATTCTTTGACCTCTTGCGCGCAGCCGGAATCGAGCCCATCGAGCATGCCTTCGCCGATCATCATGCCTTCACGGCGGCCGACTTTGCCTTCGATGACGGTCGCCCGATTCTGATGACCTCGAAGGATGCCGTAAAATGTGCGGGCTTCGCCGACGCGCGATTTTGGGAGATTCCCGTGGCGACTCGTTTGTTGCCCGATGGTGCCCGCGGCCTCGTCGAAGCGATCGAGACGTTATGCCTCGCCTCAAAAAAATCGGAGCCTGCCTGACATGGACCATCGACTGCTCGAT
>JAFMKA010000017.1 GCA_017853175.1 Steroidobacteraceae bacterium
GTGATCTTCGGCCACTGTTCCCACTGCAAGGGTGGGTGCGGGAAGGCGATCATCCGAGGCGCATTCATCAGCGCCACTCGCAAGTCCGGAGACCGGCCTCGCGATATCCATGGCGCGCTCGGTGGGAGCGCGAGAAGGAGTATCGATGAGCGCTCATTTTTCGGCCCGAACGGCCTTGATCCCGATTCTCGCGGGATGTTCGACGTTGGCGTTGCAAGCGGCTAATAACCGCTCCGTCTCCGACTCGTACGTCATCACGGCGACTCGCACGCTACAGAAACTCGAGGACACGCTGTCCTCCGTCACCATCATCGATCGCGAAGACATCGAACGATCGCAGGCGCGGACGCTCGATGAGCTGCTCGCCGGCGTCGAAGGCGTTGCCATCGCGAGGCAGGGTGGAATCGGCCAGCCGACGTCGGTCTATGTTCGCGGTGGCGAGTCCGATCACGTGCTCTGGCTCATCGACGGCGTGCGTATCGGCTCGGTGACGACCGGCATCCCGGCATTACAAGACCTGCCGCTCGATACGGTCGAGCGTATCGAAATCGTGCGCGGCGCTCGCTCGAGTCTTTATGGCGCTGACGCGATGGGTGGCGTCGTGCAAATTTTCACGCGTCGCGGCGGCGGAGCAGATCGCTCTCTGCGCGTGACGACGGGCTCGAATGGCACGCGTCAGCTCGCGCTGGGTCAAGGCTTCGGCGACGAGTCGGCATGGGTCGATCTGCAGGCCTCGCACCTCGAAACCGACGGTATCAACGCCTGCCTCGGATTGCCTTTCCCGCCGGGCGGCGGTTGTTTCACGTCCGAGCCGGATCGTGATCCGTACCGCAACACCAGCGTCAATTTGGGCGCGGGCTATCGTTTCGCGGGCGGCGCCACGCTCGAGACCTATGCTCAGCGCGCGAAGGCGCGAGTGTCGTTCGACTCGTCGTTCCTTAATCAGTCTGATCTCGTCAATCAGGCTGCTGGCGTCAAGTTCGTCGCCGAGCCGACTTCAGGTTGGCGCAGTACCCTCACGGCCGGTCGCTCCTGGGACGAGTCGACGAGTTTCAGTGCCTCGGCGAACTTCACGAGCCTCTTCAACTCGTCGCGCGACACGGTGACGTGGCAGAACGAGTGGCGTACCGGAGACGGTAATTTTTTGATCGGCGCCGATTTTTTGAAAGACCGAGCCGAGAGTGATGTCTCCTACACGCGTTCATCTCGCGACAACCTCGCGGCATTCGCGCAGTACGCTTTCGGGTTCGGCTCGCAAGATGTCGCGTTCGCCGCAAGGCTCGACGACAACGAACAATTTGGTTCTAACGCGACGGGTAGTCTCGCGTGGGGTGTGCGACTGTCAGAAGGCGTGCAGGCCTATGCGAGCGTCGGCAGCGCGTTCAAGGCGCCGTCCTTCAACGAACTGTATTACCCGGGCTTCAGCAATCCCAATCTTTCCCCAGAGCGCGCCCTGACGACCGAGATCGGTTTCAAGCAGAGGCTGCCTTGGGGTCGTTGGTCGGTCAGTGCCTATCGCAGCGAAGTCGATGATCTCATCGCCTTCGACGTGGCAACCTACTTGCCCCAGAACGTCTCGAAGGCCTCGCTCGTGGGTCTTGAGGGTGCGATCGACTGGCAGGGTGGTCCGTGGCGGCTCTCCCAAACGCTCGCGTGGCTCTCAGCGGAGGACCGAAGCCAGGGGTTCAATCGCGGCCGCGAGCTGCCGCGTCGACCGGCTTGGTCCGGTCGCTCGTCTGTCGAGTGGCGCGGGGCCGCGCTCGAGGTGGGTGCAAGTGTGCAGTTTGCGAGCCGCAGGTATGATGATCTTGCGAATTCGCGCGAACTCGGCGGGTATGCGACCGTCGATCTGATGGGCGCGTGGCGTGTCTCGAGCGCCACCGAGGTTCAGGTGCGGCTCGCCAATGCCTTCGATCGTCGCTACGAGACGGCGACGCTTTATCCGGCCTTGGGTCGGGAATTTTTCGTGACGTTGCGCTATCGTGCGCCGCGTTGAGCTTGTTGGGGAGTTCGGAAGATGATCGATAACACAACGTCAGCCCGTCGCGGGTTTTGGTGGATCGCGCTCGCTCTGGCGCTCGTCATGGCGGTGACCCGACTCGGCCACTTCGGTGAGTACGGCGGTCCGCTCGATGCGTCCTGGGCCGTGTTCTTTCTCGCGGGTCTTTGGCTGCGCGACCTGCGACTCTTCCCTGCTTATTTCGTGCTCGGCTGGGTCGTCGACTTGGCCGCCTTTGCGCTCGGCACGCCGACCAATTGCTACACCATCGCCTATCTCTTTTTGATTCCGGCGTACGGCGCGTTGTTCGTGGCGGGACGTTGGGTAGCGGAGGGTGGATACGGTCGCATCGGCCTCGCGGTGGTGGGCAGCGCCCTCGTGACGTTCGTCGTCGCCAATCTCGGGATGTTCTGGCTGGCTCCGTCACCCACGGCGCCTACGCTGACGGCGTTTGCGTCGGCGGTAGCCGGTTATTTCCCGGGCTATCTGATGACGATGGCGACCTACGTTGCAGGCGGTCTGATCGTCGAACGAGTGCTCGGGGCTCGGCACCGCGCGCTCGCCTGAGGGGGCGCTCGCCTGAGGGCGCGCTCTATCGTTATCGGGTCGTCAAACGATCCAAAGAAAAAGCGCCGAGGGTTGCTCCCCGGCGCTTTTTTCATGCGTGCCATATTAGTCGCGCTGTCGCGCCTATTACTTACCCCAGGGCAGCGTGGTCGCGATGGTGAAGACGACCTTGCTCTCGGACGAGTTGGCATTACCGATGTCGACGCCCGGCTTGAAGTCGCTGCCGTCGACCCACTTGAGGCCGAGGTCGAAGTTGCCGACCGTCTTGCCGACGCCGATGGAGTAGTCGGTGTACTTGTCATCGCCCCAGAAGTCGCCGCTCGAGCGGCCGACATGCAGCGCCAAAGTAAAGTCATTCGGCAGCGGGAAGTCGGCATTGGCTTCGAGATAGTTAGCGGCATCGCCTGAGTTTACGAAGTCGGACGAGTACCAGTATTTGACCGAGAAGGCCTGATAGGAGAGGCCGAGGTAGTACTCGGTGTAGTCGATGTCGTCACCGTCATCGAAATAGTTGTAGCGGGCGAGACCGAGGTCGTAGCCGAAGTCGTCGGTGAAGTTGCCGGCGAGGCCGCCGATTAGGTCGAGTTCGAACTCGGATTCGGTGCCATCACCAAAATCGACGTTGCTGGCCCAAGCGCCGAGGTAGAAGCCCGACTCGGTCGACCAGTCGAGGCTCGCCTGCAGGGCCGGGTCGCGCGCCGTCTGCGTGATGCCGCGGAAGTCGTAGTCGGAGGCGAGGGTGATCGTCGAGGACACCTCGGCTTGGGCGGTGGCCGCCGCAGCTCCGAGAGCGAGCACGGCAAGGACGGGGGCAGTCTTCATGTTTGAATGACCTCGGGGTTTGTAAAAGGGTTACGGAATGTTCTCAGCAAACGCCGTGCCAGCCTGTACTGGCGTGAAACGACGCTTTGACGCGATTCTAACGCATATTACGCACCGGTTTGGTGCGGGCAAATCTGGGCACGCGGGGCAATAGTGCATGGGCTGATAAACTTCGGGCCATGTCAGCGCAAAACACTTCTCTTTGGCACGAACGTGCCGCCGGTCTTCGTCCAACCACTCAAGCCTTCATCGAAGGTCGCTACGTCGCGGCCTTGAGCGGCGCGACCTTTCAAAAGAAAAGTCCGATCGATGGCCGGCTGATTGCCGAAGTCGCTTCTTGCGACGCGCCCGATGTCGAGGCGGCCGTGGTGAGCGCGCGCAAGGCGTTCGATTCGGGCATTTGGTCAGCGAAGAGTCCGGTTCAACGCAAGCGGGTGCTCAAGCGCTTCGCTGAGCTCATCCTCAAGTACAAGGAAGATCTCGCGCTGCTCGAGACGCTCGATATGGGTAAACCCATTTCCGATGCGCTGAAGGTCGATGTGACCTCCTCAGCGCGCTGCATCGAGTGGTACGCCGAAGCCATCGACAAAATTTACGGTGAGGTGGCGCCGACGGGTCCGGGTTCGCTCGCCACGATCACTCGCGAGCCGATGGGTGTGGTCGGAGCGATCGTGCCCTGGAATTTTCCGATGATCATGACGGCCTGGAAGCTCGGGCCCGTGCTGGCCTCGGGTAATTCGATGGTGCTCAAACCTTCCGAAAAATCTCCGCTGAGTGCGCTTCGACTGGCCGAGATCGCCATCGAGGCGGGCATTCCCGCCGGTGTGTTCAACGTGGTGCCGGGTTTCGGTGGAACGGCGGGCAAGGCGCTGGCGCTCTCCATGGGCGTCGACGCCATCGGATTCACCGGTTCAACTGCGACGGGCAAGCTCGTGATGCAGTACGCGGCGCAGTCGAACATGAAGCGCGTGGGGCTCGAGTGCGGCGGTAAATCCGCGAACATCGTGCTGGCGGATTGTCCAGACCTCGACGCGGCCGCGCGCACCGCAGCGTTCGCCATTTTCTTCAATCAGGGCGAGATGTGCTCGGCGGGGTCGCGTTTGCTGGTGCACGAGTCGCTACGTGAGGCGATGCTCGAGAAGGTGGCCGCGATCGCGCGCGAGTTCAAGCCCGGAGATCCGCTTGATCCGGCGACGCGTCTTGGCGCTATTGTCGATGACATCCAAATGAACCGAGTGCTCGGACTGATCGAATCGGGTCGTCAGGACGGCGCGCGTGTGCATCTCGGTGGTTCGCAGGTGCGTATCGAGACGGGCGGTTGTTTCATTGAGCCGACTATTTTTGACGGTGTGACTCCGGGCATGCGTATCGCGCGCGAAGAAATCTTTGGGCCGGTGCTGTCTTGTCTGTCGTTCAAGGAACCTGAAGAGGCCCTCAAGATCGCCAACGACAGCGAATACGGTCTTGCGGCGGCGGTGTGGAGCCGCGATCTGTCGACGGCGCATCGCATCGCCCGCGGCTTGCGCGCCGGGACCGTGTACGTCAATTGCTACGATGCCGATGACATCACCGTGCCATTCGGAGGCTACAAGCAGTCCGGCATCGGTCGTGACAAGTCGCTGCATGCCTTCGACAAGTACACCGAGCTGAAGACGACCTGGATCGAGCTCGGGTGAGTTCGGACGTCGCGGATTCTTCGCTCGCCGACGGAGCGATTGCCTTCGTCGACGTCGAGACGACGGGCGGACATCCGGCGTGGCATCGTATGACCGAGATCGCCATCGTCGCGATGCGTGCGGGGCAAATCGAGTGGGAGTGGAGTGCGCTCATCAACCCCGGTACGCGTATTCCGCCGTCGATCGAGCGCTTGACCGGTATCACCCAAGACATGGTGCAAGAGGCGCCAAGATTCGAAGATCTCGCCGAGGAAATCGAAGCCCGTCTCGCGCACCGGCGATTTGTGGCTCACAACGTCCGATTCGATTACGGATTTGTACGCGCTGAAATGCGTCGCGCGGGCCGTCGATTTTCGGCGCCGCTCACCTGCACGGTCCGATTGTCGAGAGAGCTCTACCCGGAGGCGGGGCGACATAACCTCGACGCCATCATCGAACGGCATGGGCTGCAGTGCAGTTCGCGTCATCGCGCATTGCCCGATGCCCAAGTTCTCGCTCAGCTTTGGCAGCGTTTGCGAACGGAGTGGTCGGCTTCAGCGCTCGATGCGGCGATCGATCGCGTCGGTAGACGACCCTCGCTGCCGTCTCATTTATCGCCCGATCTCATCGACGATTTACCCGAGTCGGCGGGCGTCTACCGATTTTTTGGAGAGGGTGACGCTTTAATTTATGTAGGCAAAGCGAAAAATTTACGTGAGCGTGTACTCGAGCACTTTATGGGTGCCAGTCGCGATTCGAAATCGCAGCGTCTGACATCGCAGTTACGCCGCATCGAGTGGACCGAGACGGCGGGTGAGCTCGGTGCCTTGCTTCTGGAGTCGCGTCTCGTACGTGAATTGCAGCCGGTCTACAACCGTAGGCTGCGCGGCGGAGAGTCGTACACCTGGTTGATCGATGACGCCGCGCGTGCGCCGCAACTGCATCGACTCGATGGGCCGATTCCCGCCGGAATCGACGCTTTCGGACTTTATCGTAGTGCGCGACAAGCGAAGACCGCGCTCGTCAACCTGGCTCGCGACCATAAGTTTTGTCTTCGCGTGCTGGGCCTCGAAGCGGCCGGATCGGGGTCTTGTTTCGGGTATCAAGTGGGACGATGTACCGGCGCGTGCGTCGGTGAAGAGTCGATGGCGCGTCACGGGGCGCGACTGAAACTTCAATTGGCCTCGCTCAAGTTACGCTCGTGGCCCCACGAGGGTCCCGTTGCGGTCGAGGAGGTGAGCGCGCTCGGCGTGCGCCACTGGCATGTGATCGACGGTTGGCAATATCTCGGCACAGTCGTGGCCGATGAGTTCGATCAGCGCGCGGATCGGGTGCCGAGTCTGAGTTCGCCTCTCGAGGGCTTCGATGCCGATGCGTACCGAATTCTTTGTCGACATCTGAAGCCGGGCGCGAGGAATCTTCGGCCGTGGCCACCCTCCCCATGAGCACCCCTCGTGCATTCGTGGCGAGTGTGCCGCGCGGCTTTGGTGATCTACTCGCCCGAGAGATTCGCGAGTTCGGCGGCCTCGATGTGCGCGAGCGGGGTAATACGGTCGCGTTCACGGGAACGCTCGAGGCGGCCTATCGAATTTGTCTCGAGTCGCGCGTGGCGAGTCGCGTTCACCTCGAGTTGTTACGGTTCGAGGCGGCCGATGACGCAGCGATCTATGCCGCGTTGCGCAGCGTCGATTGGGCAGCGCATATCGATTCGGCCGGTACGCTCGCCTGTGAGTGGTCCGGTCGACATCCGGCGATCTCCAATACCCACTTCGGTACCTTGCGCCTCAAGGACGCGATCTGCGACGCGCTACGCGAGAAGACCGGCAGACGTCCGGACATCGCCACCTTCGAGCCTTCGGTGCGCGTGCACGCTCACGCGGTCGGAACGCGGGTGACAGTGTCGCTCGATCTCTCGGGTGAAGGATTGCATCGTCGCGGTTGGCGAGGGGATACGGGAGAGGCGCCGCTGCGCGAAAACATCGCCGCCGGCATTCTGATGCGGGCAGGGTGGCCCGAAATCGCTGCGGCGGGTGGCGGGTTCATCGACCCCATGTGTGGTGCAGGCACATTCGTGATTGAGGCGGCGCGGATGGCTGCAGGCATCGCGCCCAATCATCGTCGTCGTTACTTCGGATTCCTCGGCTGGAAGGGTCACGATGCGGAACTCTGGCGACGGCTCGTCGAGACCAGCGAAGCACGAGCGGCTGCGGGACTCGCGGAGTGCAAAGCCGAGGGCATGCGACTGCTGGGGCGAGATCAAGATAAACGATTGCTACGCGATGCCGCGATCAACGCCTCGCATGCTGGAGTGGCCGAGATCACGGCCTTCGAAGCGGGCACACTCGAAACCACCGAGCCTCAGTCGCCTCGGGGTTTGCTCTGCACCAATCCACCCTGGGGTGTTCGCTTGGGCGATCAAGCAGCAGCGCGCGCCGTGCACGCCGAGCTAGGAGCAGTCTTACGTCAACGTTTTCAGGGGTGGGAGGCTGCGATCCTGAGTGGCGATGCGTCGCTCGGCCTCGAGCTCGGGCTACGCGCGCATCGTGTTCACAACGTGTTCGTCGGTGCGCTCGAGTGTCGCTTGCTGCGTGTGCGTGTCGGTGAGTCGGCGGAGCGAGACCTGCGCCCGCGTCAGGGGTCGCAGATCGACCTGTCGCTCGCCGAGCAGCCCGGGGCCGTGATGTTTGCGAATCGAATTCGCAAGAACCTCAAGCAGCTCTCGGGTTGGCAGCGCCGAGAGGGGGTCGGTTGTTATCGTCTTTACGATGCCGACATGCCCGAGTACGCCTTCGCAATCGATCTCTACACTGCGGCGGACGAGTCGGAGCGCTGGCTCGTGGTACAGGAATATCAGGCACCGGCGCAGATCCCTGAGGAGACCGTTCGCAAACGTCGCTCCGAGGCGCTCGCCGGTCTCGTGGTCGCCACCGACATCAAACCTGATCATGTTCATCTTCGCACCCGTCGGCGCGTCAAGCGGGGCGATCAGTACACCAAGCGCGACGAGCGCGGCGAGTTTCGCATCGTGGGTGAGGGCGGACTGCGTTTTCGGGTGAACTTTGAAGACTATCTCGATACGGGTTTGTTTCTCGATCACCGGGTCACTCGCGCTCGATTACGCGAGGCTGCGTCGGGCAAGCGCTTCTTAAATATTTTCGCCTACACGGGAACGGCGACCGTCTATGCTGCAGCGGGCGGAGCGATCTCAACCACGACCGTCGATCTCTCGGCTACCTATCTCGAGTGGGCGCAGGCCAATCTCGCGCTCAATGATTTTGCAGGGCCGAAGCATCGCTTCGAGCGAGCCGATGTGCGTGAATGGCTGACGGCGTCAGCCGAGCGCGGGGAGCGATTCGATCTCATTTTTTGCGACCCGCCGACGTTCTCGAACAGCAAGCGCATGGAAGGGGTCTTCGACGTACAACGTGATCACGTCGGTCTGATCGAAGATTGCATGTCGGTGCTTGCGCCCGGCGGTTTACTCGTGTTCTCGACGAACGCTCAAAAATTTCGCCTGGACGACGCTCTGATGGCCCGTCATTCGGTGCGCGAGATCAGCCGCGAAACCGTACCCCCGGACTTTGCGCGAAATACCGATATTCATCGCGCCTTTGAGATTCGATAGGCAGGTTTGACCGGGGCATGGACACCCGGTGGTGGGTTCGTGGCACCGGTTGGGTCGAGATGCGTATCGTCATCGGGTGATGACCCTCAAGAATTCCCTTTTTCTGATCGTTTTGGCAGCGGCCCTCACGCTCTCGGCCTGCTCCCGTGGTGGCAACAAGGCGCCGGCAGCCTCTTCGCTCACCGTTACGCTGGTGGCGGCCGAACGTCGACAGATCGATCGCGAGATCGTGGCTTCGGGGTCTGTCGCGGCTTGGCAGGAGATGTCTCTCGGCGTCGAGGTGGCGGGGCTGCGGGTCGCCAACGTACTCGTCGAGCCGGGCGATAAGGTCGTGGCGGGTCAAGCACTCGTCGAACTCGATCGCCGTACGCTCGACGTCCAAGCGAGGCAAGCGGAGGCGAGTCTCGCGCAAGCGCGAGCCAATGCTGAGTTGGCGATCTCTCAAGAGAAGCGGGGGGCCACTCTGCTTGAGCGCAACCTGATCTCGACCAATGATTTCGAAGTGCTGCGTGCCAATCGCTCGAAGGCCGAAGCGCAGGTGGTCTCTGCCGAGGCCGAGCGCGATGCCTCCAAGTTGCGGCTCGGGTTCGCGACGCTTCGGGCCCCAGATGCCGGCGTCATCTCCACCCGCAACGTTCAGCCCGGTCAAATCGTCTCGGGCGGGGGAGAGCTGCTACGCCTGATTCGTCGCGGTCGACTCGAATGGCGCGCCGAGGTCTCCGAGAACGACTTGCCCCGCATCAAGGTCGGCGCGACAGTCGACTTGCGCGGCCCCGCAGGTGATGTGGTCACCGGCGTCATTCGTGCCGTCTCGCCGTCGATCGATCCGCAGACGCGCACCGCGCTCGTTTACGCCGATCTGGAAAAGCCGGGCGCACTGCGCGCCGGCATGTTCGCCGAAGGTCGCTTGCGTGTCGGTAAAGCGGACGTCACGGTCATTCCGCGTCAGTCCGTGGTCTTCCGCGACGGTTATCCCTATGTCTTCGTGATGGGTGAGGGCGGCAAAGTGCTGCAGCGCCGCATCGAGTCAGGGCCGCCGCAGGGTGAGTTCATCGAGGTCCGCTCAGGACTCAAAGACGGCGAAAAAGTCGTCGCTCGCGGGGCGGGCTTCTTGAGCGATGGTGACATCGTCAAAGTCGTCGACGGTTCCACCTCATGAATTTGTCGCGCTGGGGTATCCAGTACCCTCTGCCTTCGGTCCTGCTGTTCGTCGTTCTGGTGATCGCCGGATTTTGGGGTTGGCGACAGCTACCGATTTCTCAGCTGCCCGATATCGCGTTACCGACGATTTCGGTGACGGTGGGTTTGCCTGGCGCCTCGCCCTCGACTCTCGAAACCGACGTCACGCGCCGAGTCGAAGATGCCATCGCGAGCATTCCCGGAATCGAGCGTATCAATTCGGCGGTGAGCGAGGGGTCGTCGGTCACGCGTATCGAATTCGAGTTGGGTCGCGATATCGATCGTGCGCTCGATGAGGTCAAAGATGCGGTGGCGCGAGTACGTCGCGAGATGCCGCAAGATATCGACGAGCCGATCATCCAACGCATCAACCTCGTCGGCGGCACGCTGATCGCATTCGCCGTCGAATCCGATCGCCTCGCACCGGACGAGTTGTCCTGGTTCGTCGACGATAAAGTCACTAAGGCACTTTACGGTGTGTCGGGCGTCGGCTCGGTGTCTCGCGTGGGCGGCGTCGAGCGTGAAGTGAGAGTCGATTTGCGGCCCGAGGCCTTGCAGGCGCTCGGCGTCACAGCGGGTTCGGTGTCGAACCAGTTAGCGCGATTGCAGGTCGAGCGCCCGGGTGGTCGAACCGAAACCGGCGGCGCCGAACAATCGGTGCGCACGGTGGCGATCGTTCGCAATGCCCAAGATCTCGCGGACTATCCGATCTACCTGCCCGATGGACGTACGGTGCGATTGTCGGCCATCGCCACGGTGAGCGACGGCGCTGCCGAGCCGCGCGAGGCGGCTTTGCTCAACGAAACGCCCGTGGTCGGATTCTCGGTTCGCCGTACCTCGGGTTCGAGCGAAGTCTCGGTCGGCGAGGGTGTTCGAAAAAGTATCGAGAAGCTGAGGGCGGAGCACCCGGAAGTCAAATTCACCGAGGTGCAGTCCACGGTCGAGACGGCCAAAAATTCCTATGACGCCTCGATGGCGATGTTGCTCGAAGGCGCCTTGCTCGCGGTGATCGTCGTTTGGTTCTTCCTGCGCGAGTGGCGAGCGACCGCGATCTCGGCCTTGGCTTTGCCCTTGTCGGTCATACCGACCTTCGCGGTCATGAGTTGGTTCGGCTTCTCGCTCAACCTGCTCACCCTGCTCGCGCTGGCGGTGGTGATCGGCGTGCTCGTCGACGATGCGATCGTCGAAGTCGAGAACGTGGCACGGCATCGCGCCATGGGTAAACCGCCCATGCAAGCGGCGATCGATGCCGCCGATGAAATCGGTATCGCCGTGATCGCCACCTCAGTCACGCTTGCGGCCGTATTCATTCCCGTCGCCTTCATGCCGGGCGTCACCGGAAAATTCTTCCGCGAGTTCGGGTGGACCGCCGCAGCCGCCGTTCTCTTTTCTTTGCTGGTGGCGCGCCTGCTCACGCCCATGCTGGCGGGGCATTTCATGCGGGGCGAGCCTAAGGCCGCGACCGATTCGCCGTTGATGACGCGTTATCTTCGTTGGGTCGAGTACGCGATCCACCATCGTCGACGAGTCATTCTCCTGGCCATGGGAACGTTCGTGTTCTCTTTGGTGTTGGTACCGCTGATTCCCAAGACCTTCGTGCCGAGCTCCGATCAATCGCGAGCCCAATTACAGGTCGAGTTGCCGCCGGGCGCCCGCTTGTCCGACTCGCTCGAAGTGGCGGCTGAGGTTCGTGCTCGATTGCGCGCGGCGGTGCCGGAGGTCGTCAGTACGTTCACCACCGTGGGCGGCGAGGGCGGCGAGACCATGGGCGGCGGACTCAGCTTCCCCGAGGTGCGCAAAGTTTCGATGACGCTGCAGTTCGCCGAAGATCGCGATCGCACCAGCGCCGAGATCGAAAACGATGTTCGCAAGGCCTTGATGCCTCTACCCGGTGTGCGCGCCAGCTTCGTAGCTGGCGGTCCGGGCGATCGTCTCTCGATGGCGATCGGCGGCAAAGATTCCGAGCAGCTGTCGTTGGCGGCGCAGGAGATCGCAGCGGCGATTCGTACCGTACCCGGCGTCGGTTCGGTCACGACAACAGCGGCCTTGCTGCGTCCGGAGATCGTCATCCGTCCTGACCCCGCTCGCGCTGCCGATCTCGGTGTATCGACGGTGGACATCGCCGATGCGGCGCGTATTGCCACGAGTGGCGATGTGACTCAGCGTCTGGCGAAGCTCAATCTGGCCGAGCGCCAAGTACCGATCCGTGTTCAGTTAGCCGGCTCATCGCTCGCGGATCCGGCCGTGCTGCGCCAACTGCGTGTGCCGGGCAAGTCGGGTCCGGTGCCTCTGTCGGCCGTCGCCGACATCACGGAGGGTAGTGGTCCTGCGCGCATCGATCGACTGAATCGCGAGCGCACGGTGACCGTATCCGCCGAACTCAACGGACTGCCCCTCGGCGATGTCATGGCCAAGGTCCGTAGTATGCCGGCGATGCAGAACCTGCCCGCAGGCGTGCGTATCTTGCCGGCCGGTGACTCCGAGGCCTTCGTCGAACTCTTCGTGGGCTTCGCGCTCGCCCTATTGGCGGGTATTGCGTCGGTGTACATCGTGTTGTTGCTGCTCTTTCACAGTGGCACGCAACCGCTCGTCATTCTGGCCGCCGTCCCGCTCTGCGGAGGGGGCGCCTTCGGTCTATTGCTGCTGACGGGTAACTCGCTGTCGCTGCCTTCTCTGATCGGTCTTCTGTTACTCAATGGCATCGCCGTCAAAAATTCGATTTTGATCGTCGACTACGCCATCTTGGGTGAACGGGCGGGTCTTTCGCGCGATGAGGCTTTGATCGACGCTTGCCGCAAGCGAGCCCGTCCGGTGATCATGACGACCCTCGCGATGGGGGCGGGTATGTTGCCGATCGCGCTCGGACTCGGCGCGGACGGCAATTTCCGAACGCCGCTCGGTGTCTCGGTGATCGGGGGGCTCATCACGTCGACTCTGCTGTCTCTCGTCGTAGTGCCCGCCGCTTACTCGGCGGTGGCCGAAATCACCGAGAAGCGGATACGTCCGATTTTCTCGCGACTCATGTCGTACGCAGCCGGCGGCTGATTACAGCAAGTCGCGTAAGCGATACCACAGCATCGCAAGCACTAGCGCCGGTCGGCGCAGCGCCGGTCCGCCCGGGAAATCTCGATGCTTGATGCGTGCGAACACATCGAACCGATCGTGAGTGCCACTGATGGTTTCGGCCAGTAGTTTGCCGGCGATGCCGGTGAGCGCGATGCCGTGGCCGCTGAACCCCTGAACGAAATAGACGTCGGGTTCAAGGCGGCCGAAATGCGGCGCGCGGTTCAAGGTGATATCGACGAGTCCGCCCCAGGCGAAGTCGATTCGGGTGTCGGCCAACTGCGGGAATACTTTGAGCATGCGCGCGCGAGTCGCACGGCGGGTGCCGAGCGGATCGATGCCGGAGTAGCTCACGCGTCCGCCGAAGAGCAGGCGGTGATCGGATGACCGGCGAAAATAATCGATCACCCAGTTGATATCCGTCACCGCCGCATTGTTGGTGATGAGTGCAGCGGCCCGCTCTGCACCGAGCGGCTCGGTCGCGACGATATACGTGCCGACACCGATGATCTTGCGGGCGAGCGTGGGTGCGAAAGGGCCGAGCCAGGCGTTCCCGCATAGCGCGATCGAGCGGCATCGTACGGCGCCGTGTGCCGTGCGGACGAGCAGGGCCGAGTTCGATGAGGTGATTCGCCGATAGTCGAGCGCTCGCGAGCGCTCGAAAATTTTGGCACCGGCCCGTTCTGCCGCGGCGGCGACGCCCAGCGTGTATTTGAGTGGATGAAGATGGCCGCAGCTCGAGTCGTAGGTCCCAGCGATGTAACGCTCGGAGGCGACCAGACTCTGTAACTCGTCCCGCTCGACCATACGCAGCGAGTCGTGAGCGTATCGCGCGTGGGCGACTTCGACTTCTTCGCGTAATTCGCGCTCCTGGCGAGGTTTCAGGGCGACATGCATCTGCCCCGCGACATAGTCGCAGTCGATACGATGTCGATCGATCAGTTCGCGCTGCAGCCGTAGCGCCTCGACCGTCATATCCCAAATACGGCGGGCATCGCCGGCGCCCACCAAAGACTCGAGTTTGCTCTGGCCGCAGGCGACACCCGTGATGGCTTGCGCACCGCTGCGGCCCGAAGCGCCCCAGCCGATGAGTTCCGACTCAAGTAGAACGACGCGGTAGCCGCGCTCGGCAAGATGCAGCGCCGTCGAGCAGCCGGCGATCCCCCCGCCGACGACGCACACGTCGGCGTCGAGATCACCCTCGAGCGTTGGTCGTGGCGGGACTGCTGCCGTGCTCGAGGCGTACCACGAGTCGACGTGAGTGCTCATCGGAAGTGGGCGCTCATCACGTGATCAGACCGCGCCGAGATACCACTGCATCTCGAGCGGGGTCACGTGTGAATTGAACTCGTCGAGCTCACCTTGCTTGACCTTCGCGTAGTGATCGCGGAACGGTCGGCCCAAATAGCCCGCAGCGAACTCGCTGCGTGCGAATCGCTCGATGGCACTGGCCCAATGCAGGGGCAAGCGTTCACCAGATTCCCGATACGCATTGCCGCGGATCGGCTCACTGGGCTCCAACGCTTCGGCGATGCCGTGGTGAATACCCGCGAGCACCCAAGCGACTACGAGGTACGGGTTGGCATCTGCACCGGCGAGTCGATGCTCGATACGTCTGTTTTGAGCATCGCTCAGAGGAATGCGTACGGCGGTGCCGCGGTTGTTGATCGACCAGCACGGAATCATCGGCACATACGCTTCGGGTCGGAATCGACGATAGGAGTTGGGGCCCGGCGCGCACACGGCCATCCCGTCGGCGAGGCTGCGGAGCAGGCCGCCGATGGCGTGCCGCAAGGTCGAGCTCTCGATGCCGTAATGAGGCGCGTCGTCGGGGGCGTCTGCGGGGTTGGGACAGGCGAAGATATTTTGGCCTGCGGCATCGAGCAGACTCACGTGCACGTGCAAGCCAGAGCCGGCCATGTCGCGATAGGGTTTCGGCAAGAACGTGGCGTCCCAGCCCTGCTCGCGAGCGACGCTGCGTACCACGCGCTTGAAACGCATGGCCTCATCGCAGGCTCGCAACGCATCGGGCCGATGCTCGAGGTTCACTTCGAACTGTCCTGGGCC
Source organism: Steroidobacteraceae bacterium (assembly GCA_017853175.1). Taxonomy (GTDB): domain Bacteria; phylum Pseudomonadota; class Gammaproteobacteria; order Steroidobacterales; family Steroidobacteraceae; genus UBA964. Next base: position 14,978 of record JAFMKA010000017.1, read on the forward strand.
ATATTCCGCGAGCGCGCTCGTGGAGGGCAGCCCCTGTAGGCGGGCGACTTCATCGATGCGTGAGAGGACTTTCGAGAACTCGTTCAGATCGGTCATCGAGTTGATCTGGGTACGGAACTCGCGCCGTCCTGCAATAGGCAGTGGCGGTGGTTGCGGCATGCCGCCTTCGAGGCGTTCGCGATCAATGAAATAGAACTCGTACTCGAGCGCGACGACCGGCGTAAGGTTGAGACGATGGAAGCGATCGAGCACCTTCGTCAACACATGTCGAGGATCGGCGAAGAATGGGCGCCCATCCGGCTCGTACATCGCGACCTGAACTTGTGCGACATCCTCGCTCTGCCAGGGTACGGGCACCAAAGAATCGGGTAGGGGCTTGCAGGGTCGATCGGCATCCCCTTCGTCGAAGCCGAGACCGCTCTCCTGAATCGTTCCGCCCTGAACATCCAGAGCAAACATGGAGCCGGGTAGCAGCATGCCCTCGGCGTAGAGCCGCTCGAGGGCTTCGCGCTCGAGACGCTTGCCGCGTTCGACCCCATTCAAGTCGTTGAGGAAGACGTCGACATGCCGGGTTTGCGGATGGCGCTCGAGAAACCGGTCGAGCTCAGGAAAGGCACTCATGGGGACTCGGGGAGGTTGGACCCGGACGCCTTGCCCGGGAGGGTGCCCGAGCATACGGGGCTGTCGTAGGCCTCGCAATATAGATTCAATTAAAACAGTGACTTAGATCAAAAACCTCGAACACTGGACGGTTATACAGGGCGCCTTGTGATCTAATCGTTCGGCGTTTCGGGCCAATCCCGGAACCGCCTTTCGCATGTCTCGTCGTCCTCTTATCGGAATTCCCGCCGACCGACGTCTGGTTGGCCCCCATCCTTTTCACATGGTCGGTGAGAAGTACGCGCACGCCGTGGCCCGGGCGGCGGGCGGCTTGCCGGTCCTGATTCCAGTGCTGCCCGAGCCGCTCGAGACGGCCGAACTTCTGGCTGGCCTCGACGGCCTGCTGTGTCCAGGCAGTCCGTCGAATGTCGAACCGCATCACTACGAAGAGGGTCCGAGCGAGCCGGGAACGTTGCACGACCCCGAGCGGGACGCCACGACCTTGCCCTTGATTCGTTTGGCGATCGAGCAGGGTGTTCCTGTTCTTGGAATCTGCCGGGGCTTTCAAGAAATGAACGTCGCGCTGGGCGGCAAGCTTTGGCAGAAAGTTCACGAAGTGCCGGGGTTACTCGATCACCGCGAGGACAAAACGGCGTCGCTAGAGATCCAGTACGGTCCGGCGCACGAGATTTACCTCGAGCCCGGAATCATGCGCGAGTGGGCGGGCGGTGCGGAGCGAGTGGCCGTCAATTCTTTGCACGGCCAAGGTGTGAAGCAATTGGCTCCGAGTCTGCAGGTGATGGCGCGTGCGCCCGACGGTTTGATCGAAGCATTTTGTATGCCGGAGGCACCCGCGTTCACTTGGGGTGTGCAGTGGCATCCCGAATGGCGGGTGATGGCCAATAATTTTTCAGTGGCGCTGTTCGCCGCTTTCGGAGATGCCGCACGAGCCCGTGCGGACCGACGGCAGCGGGGCGCCTAATAGAGGTTCGAGTCATGACAGATCCCATTTCGCAGTTTTTCCGTGATCACAATATTCAGGAAGTCGAGGCCATCGTTCCGGACATGGCGGGTATCGCCCGCGGCAAGGTGATGCCGGCCCAAAAATTTCAGGGCGATCAGGGCATGCGATTGCCCGAGAGCATCTTCTTGCAGACGGTGACGGGTGACTACCCGGAGGAAACTGCCGCGGCCATGAGCCCGGCAGAGATCGACATCATCCTCAAGCCCGATCCGCGGACGATTCGTCGGGTGCCTTGGGCGCCTGAACCCACGGCGCAGGTCATCCACGATTGTTTTTATGCGGACGGCCGTCGCGTGAAGATGGCGCCGCGAGAAGTGTTACGACACGTACTCGATCTCTACGCGCAGAAGGGATGGGAGCCCGTCGTGGCACCCGAGCTCGAGTTTTATCTCGTCGAGCCCAACATCGATGCGGACTATCCGCTCAAACCGCCGATCGGTCGCTCCGGTCGAGCTGAGCCGGGTCGTCAGTCGTACAGCATCGCGGCCGTCAATGAATTCGATCCGCTCTTCGATGACGTGTATCAATTTTGTGAAGATCAGGACATCGCCATCGATACGCTGATCCATGAAGACGGTCCCGCGCAGATGGAGATCAACCTGCTGCACGGTAACGCACTCGATTTAGCCGATCAGGCCTTTATGTTCAAACGCACCGCTCGTGAGGCTGCGCTTCGGCACAAGATGTACGCAACCTTTATGGCCAAGCCCCATGCCAAGGAGCCGGGCAGCGCCATGCACATCCACCAGAGCATTGTCGATAGTAAGACGCGTAAGAATGTGTTCTCGAACGCCGATGGTTCGCCGACGCCGCTTTTCTTCTCGCACATCGCGGGCATGCAGCGTTATCTGCCGGCGGCCATGGCGCTGCTCGCGCCGAACGTGAACTCCTACCGACGCATCACTCGCTTTCAGGTGGCGCCGATCAACGTGCAGTGGGGTTACGACAACCGCACGGCTGGGTTACGCGTTCCGGGTTCCGATCCGCAGTCGCGCCGAGTCGAAAATCGTCTCTCGGGCGCCGACGCCAACCCTTACCTCGCGAGCGCGGCGTCGCTTGCGTGCGGCTATCTCGGCATGGTCCAGGGGTTGACGCCCACCGAGCCCATTTCGGGTAGTGCTCACGATCTACCGTTCTCGCTGCCTCGCAATCTCGATGAAGCGATTCGCCTGCTGGGTGAGTGTGATCCGCTCATCGAGATTTTGGGTGAGAGTTTCGTGTCGGCCTTTTCTCTCGTGAAGCAGGCTGAGTACGAGGTGTTCCTGCAGGTGATCAGTTCGTGGGAGCGTGAGCATCTGCTACTCAACGTTTGACGGTTTGCCGTCGTAAGATGTGCCGATGAGCCCGATCCCAGAGCGCAGCACGGCAGAGTGGCAGGCGTTGGACGCTGCCCACTACCTTCATCCCTTCACCGATTCGCGAGCCCTTGCGGCGCGCGGCACTCGCATCATCACGCGGGCCGAAGGGGTATATCTCTACGACAGTGAAGGCCATCGAATCCTCGATGGCATGTCGGGCTTGTGGTGCGTGGCGCTCGGCTACGGGCGTCGCGAACTCGCCGAGGCCGCCTATCGGCAGATGCAACAGCTGCCGTACTACAACAGCTTTTTCCAGTGCGCCAATCCACCGGCCATCGAGCTTGCGGCCAAGCTTGCCGAGCTGACGCCGCCGCAGTTCAAGCACGTATTTTTCTCGGGATCGGGCAGCGAGACCAACGACACCTTCGTGCGACTGGCTCGCCGCTACTGGGAGTTGCGTGGCGAGCCGCAGCGGCAGGTGATCATCAGTCGCTGGAACGGATATCACGGCAGCACCATGGCCGGCGCCTCGCTCGGCGGCATGAAGGCGATGCACGCTCAGGGCGGTCTTCCCATTCCGGGCATCGTCCACATCAACCAGCCCTACTGGTTCGAGCGTGGCGGCGATCTCGATCCGGCCGAGTTCGGTCTGCAGACGGCACGAGAACTCGAAGCCAAAATCATCGAGATCGGTCCCGAGCGCGTCGCGGCCTTTATCGGTGAGCCCGTACAAGGGGCGGGCGGGGTCATTATTCCGCCAGAGACCTACTGGCCTGAGGTTCAGCGAATTCTCGACCGCTACGGCATCCTGTTCGGCTCGGACGAAGTGATTTGCGGCTTCGGTCGGACGGGTCGTTGGTTCGGGTGCGAGTACTTCGGCACCCGTCCGGATTTTCTCACCCTCGCCAAGGCCATCACGTCCGGGTACCAGCCGCTCGGCGCGCTCATGGTGTCCGATCGGGTCGCCGAAGTTTTCATTGAGAAGGGCGGAGAGTTCGCTCACGGGTACACCTATTCCGGTCATCCGGTCGCGGCGGCTGTGGCGCTTGCGAACCTCGAGATCATGCAACAGGAGCGGGTGGTCGAGCGTGTTCGCGACGATCTCGCGCCGTATTGGGCGTCACGGTGGCGCGAGCTGTCGGCGCATCCGCTCGTGGGCGAAGCGCGAAGCCTCGGGCTATTCGGCGCGCTCGAACTCGTACCCAACAAGCCCTCACGGGCGTTTTTCCCCGAGCGGGGGACGGTCGGCACCCGTGCTCGTGACCTTGCCATCCGTAACGGCCTCGTGATGCGAGCCGTCTGGGACACCCTGATCGTCGCGCCTCCGCTCGTGATCACCCGTAGCGAAATCGATGAACTCATCGCCAAGGCGACCTCGACCCTAGATCAGCTTCAGCTCGAGCTGCAACGGGACGGCTGGGTGACAGGCTAAGGACTGCGGCCCCGAAATCTCTGTTCGGGCTTTCCCGGGGCGGGGGTCTGCGCTATAACTTCGCTATCTCCCGCATGGTGCGGGAGTTTTCCTTTTCTCCGAAGGAGTCCGCCCAAAAATGAAACAGGTTTTCAGACCGGCTCTCGTTGCCCTGTCCGCCGCCGCGCTGCTCACCGCTTGCGGTGGCAAGTCGCAGGATTCGGCAGAGTCTAAGGTACTCAACGTCTATAACTGGTCCGACTATATTGCCGAGAACACCATCAAAGATTTCGAGAAAGAGACCGGCATCAAGGTCACTTACGACGTCTTCGATTCCAACGAAGTTCTCGAAACGAAGTTGCTTGCGGGCGCCACGGGCTATGACATCGTCGTCCCCTCTGCCTCGTTCCTTGAGCGTCAGATCAAGGCGGGTATCTTCCAGAAGCTCGACAAGAGCAAGCTTCCGAATCTGAAAAATCTCGATGCTGAGATCACCGCGCAGATCGCGCGCCACGATCCGGGCAACGAATATGCCGTCAACTATCTTTGGGGTACCTCAGGTGTCGGCTACAACGTCGGCAAGATCAAGGAACGCATGGCTGATGCGCCGGTCGACAGCTTCGCGATGTTCTACGATCCCAAGGTCGTCTCCAAATTCAAGGATTGTGGCGTTTCCATTCTCGATGCGCCGTCCGAAATTCTCGGAACCGTCCTCATCTATCTGGGTAAAGATCCGAACAGCGAAGCGCCTGAGGATCTCGCTGCGGCCGAGAAAGTGCTGATGGCGATCCGTCCTTTCGTGAAGTACGTGCACTCCTCCAAGTACATCGACGACTTGGCGAATGGCGAAATCTGTCTCGCGCTCGGTTGGTCGGGAGACGTGCTTCAGGCCCGGGATCGTGCGGCCGAGGCCAGTAATGGCGTCGAGGTGGCATACCGAATTCCTCGTGAGGGCGCCGTCATGTTCTTCGACATGCTCGCCATTCCAAAGGATGCGAAGAACGTCGAGAACGCACATGCGTTCATCAACTACCTGCTTCGACCCGAGGTCGCAGCGAACAACACCAACTACGTCAACTTCGCCAACAGCAACGCGGCGGCGACCTCGTTCGTTAAGCCGGAGGTGCTCAACGATCCGGGCGTCTATCCGACAGCCGAGGTGAAGCCGAAGCTCAACGTCGATCTTGCAGAGAGCGACGGGTTCACTCAGTTGCTGACGGCAAGCTGGACGCGTTTCAAGGCGGGTAAGTAAAACCAAGTGAGAACCGCGCGGAGGTCGTCTCCGCGCGGTTCAACTTTTGATTAAACGGGGAGTAGGCGTGGCGCAAAAGCCCGTCGATCGAGGCCAGGAATACGTTCGAATCGAGGGGGTCACCAAGCGATTTGGTGATTTCGTCGCGGTCGATAACGTCTCGCTCAGTGTTTTCAAGGGCGAAATTTTCTGCCTCCTGGGTGGTTCCGGTTGCGGCAAAACTACCTTGCTGCGCATGCTCGCCGGGTTCGAGTCCCCGACCGCCGGGCGCATTCTCATCGATGGCCAGGACATGGCGGGTATCCCGCCGTACGACCGACCCGTCAACATGATGTTTCAGTCTTACGCGCTCTTCCCGCACATGACGGTCGAGAAGAACGTGGCCTTCGGTCTCGAGCAAGAAGGGTTATCGAAGTCCGAAATTGCAAAGCGTGTCAGCGAAATGCTCGATATCGTGAAGCTTGGCGAATTTGCTCGCAGAAAACCCCATCAACTTTCCGGTGGTCAGCGGCAGCGCGTGGCCTTGGCTCGTGCGCTCGTCAAGCGCCCGAAACTACTGCTTCTCGATGAGCCTCTCGGCGCGCTCGACAAAAAGCTTCGCGAGCACACTCAATTTGAGCTGATCAACCTTCAAGAGCAGCTCGGGGTCACCTTCGTTGTCGTGACGCACGATCAGGAAGAGGCGATGACGCTGGCGACTCGTATCGGCGTCATGAATAAAGGTCAGATCGTTCAGGTTGGTACGCCGACGGATATCTACGAATTTCCAAATTCGCGGTTCGTCGCCGATTTCATCGGTTCGGTCAACATGTTCGACGGCCAACTCATCGAGGATGAGCCTGGGCATGTGCGCATCCGCTGTAATGAGCTCGAGTCGACGGTTTACGTGAGCCATGGGATCAGCGCGCCACCTGAAGCGAAGGTCGCTGTCGCTATTCGTCCAGAGAAAATCGAGATGTCGCGCACTGCGCCGATTAGCAACGAAAACTGTGCTCAGGGCGTGGTTAAGGAAATCGCCTATATGGGTGATCTATCGGTTTATCTCGTGCGACTCGAGTCTGGGCGGATGGTGCGTGTGACCATACCGAACGTCGAGCGTCATGCGGATGAGCGTATCGTCTGGGACGAGACGGTGCATCTGAGCTGGCACCCCTCGAGCCCCGTGGTTTTGACGATCTGACCTCGTGAACAGAGCGCTCGCTACGCTTCACTCGTTAGCCGGAAAGCGGCTCGTCATTGGCGTACCCTACGTCTGGCTGCTGCTTTTTTTCGCGATCCCGTTTCTGATCGTCTTCAAGATATCGTTTTCGTGGATGCAGCCGATTCAGCCCGGATATGCGCCACTCCTGGCTTGGGTCGAGGAAACGCAGCGCTTTGTTGCGACGCTGAACTTCTCGAATTATCAGGCGCTGCTTCAAGATTCACTGTACCTGAGCACCTTCCTGTATTCGGTCAAGGTAGCGGCAATCTCGACGATATTCTGTCTGCTCGTCGGTTATCCAATGGCCTATGCCATCGCCCGCTGCGCGCCGAGCACACGAAATCTCTTTCTCATGCTCATCATTTTGCCGTTCTGGACCTCTTTCTTGTTGCGGGTCTATGCCTGGATCGGTCTGCTCAAGACCAACGGCGTGATCAATAACACGCTGCTTGCGCTCGGCGTGATCGATGAGCCTTTAACGCTGCTCTATACGGACTTCGCCGTATACATCGGCATCGTGTATTCCTATTTGCCATTCATGATTTTGCCGCTGTATTCGAACCTCGAGAAGCACGACCTCACTCTGCTTGAGGCGGCCTCCGATCTTGGCGCTTCGCCCATGAAGGCTTTTTTCAAGGTGACCTTACCGCTCTCGATGCCAGGAATTGTCGCCGGCTGTTTGCTCGTATTCATTCCAGCCGTGGGTGAGTTCGTCATTCCCTCGCTCCTTGGCAGAACTGATCAGCTCATGATCGGTACGGTGCTCTCGGCGCAATTCTTCGGAGCAAGAAATTGGCCCGTAGCGAGCGCGGTGGCCATTGTGCTGCTGCTGATGTTGTTGTTGCCCATATTGCTGTTTCAGCGATATCAGCGGCGTGAGCTCGAGGCGGCGAAGCGGTGAGGGCGTCTCGATGAATAATCGTGGATGGTTCCGTAACGGGATGCTCGCGCTCGGGCTTGCGTTTCTCTATATCCCCATCCTCTCGATGATGTTCTTTTCCTTCAATAATTCCCGCCTGGTGACGGTGTGGGATGCGGAGAACTCGCCCACGCGGCGCTGGTACGTCAGACTTCTGGAGAACGACCAATTGCTCGGCGCTGCATGGATCAGCGTGCAGGTCGCGGCCATGACCGCCACTGGCGCCGTGATCTTGGGCACTCTGGCCGGACTCGTTCTCGCTCGCTTCGGTCCGTTTCGTGGTCGCGCGTTTCTGTCGGCGATGACAACAGCCCCGCTTGTCATGCCCGAAATCATCACCGGTATCGCGATGCTGTTGCTTTTTGTTTCCCTCGAGCAGCTCGTCGGCTGGCCCGAAGGGCGTGGGATGCTCACGATCACCATCGCGCACATCACCTTCGCAATGGCGTATGTCACGGTGGTGGTTCAGTCGCGCCTCGCCGGATTCGACGAGGCTCTCGAAGAGGCTGCACTCGATCTTGGTGCGAAGCCCGCTACGGTCTTTTTTAGAATCACTTTGCCGCTCATCGTGCCGGCGTTGGTCTCCGGGTGGTTACTTGCTTTCACGCTCTCATGGGATGACGTGGTGATCTCTCAGTTCGTTTCCGGGCCGGGTTCCTCTACCTTGCCCATGGAAATCTTCTCTCGCGTACGTCGCGGCGTCAGTCCTGATATCAATGCGCTCGCCACCATCATGGTGCTCATCGTCGCAACCGGCGTGGTACTTTCAACGCTCTATATGAAGCGAGAAGAAAAGCGCCGATTGCGCGAGGAGCAGATGGCCCGCAGTGGCAGCTGACTCATCGAATGAAAGACGAAACACGGGTCAATCACCCACCGGCTATCGAACTGCCGGCCGACAATCACCCCCTCAACCTGCCGATCTTCCAGAACGTCAAATGGGAGACGGATACCGTCCTAGAAGGTGAGCGGATCGCGCGCGGCGAGCGGCCGGGCTTTTTTTACTCGCGACTTTCCAACCCTTCGGTGCGGCAGCTCGAGCTCATGCTCGCGCAGTTGCAGCGTCGAGACGAGTGTATGGTCACAGCGTCGGGCGTGAATGCCGTGGCACAGACGCTCGTCGGACTCACGCGCGCGGGCGATCATGTCGTGTTTTTCACAGAAGGGTATGGCCCCACGCGTCAGATCATCCGTGGAATGCTCGCGCGCTTCGGCGTCACGCACAGCATGCGCTCCATCGATGATCTTGAGGGTCTCGAGAGCGAGCTTGCCGCACGAAAAACGCGACTCGTTTGGTTTGAGAGTCCGACGAATCCCATCAATAAAATTGCCGACATCGAAGCGATCACCCGAATCGCCAGGGCTCACGGAGCGCTTACGGTCATCGATAACACCGCGGCGGGTTTTCACCAGCACGGCGAGTTCGACATCGATCTCTACGTGCACAGTTTGACCAAGTTCGCCACGGGGGCGGGCGATGTCATGGGTGGCGCGGTCATCGCGAGACGCGAACTGATCGATCAACTCCGTAGCGATTTTCGACTATTTGGCGCGCACCTCGATGCGTTGTCAGCCTCGACTATGGTGCGAGGTCTCAAGACGTACTTCGTCCGCTATCGGCAGCAGGCCTCCAACGCGCAGGCCATCGCGGAATTTCTGGAGCAACATCCGGCGTGTACCCGCGTTCGATATCCCGGGCTCGCCTCTCAAGCGAAGGCCGCGCTCGCTCGTCGCCAAATGCGTGAATTCGGCTCGGTGATTTGTTTCGACCTCGTCGCGGGGTACGAAGCGGGCCGGCGTTTCACCGAGGCGCTGCAGTTGTTTGCGCGCACACCGAGCTTTGGTTCCACTGAGTCGCTCGCGATGCCGCCGCAGATGATGCAGCCGAAAGATCTCTCCGCAGAAGACCTCGTCGTGTCGGGCGTCGGACCGGGGACGGTTCGACTCTCGATCGGACTCGAGGATATCGACGATCTGAAGACCGATCTCTCGCAGGCTCTTATCAAGGCGGGAACGTGACGGCCTTTCTCGCAGTCGTGTCGAATCGTGCTGTGGCGACTGCCGTGCTCGCTGTGGTGCTCGGCGGATGCGCGTCGAAAGAGGAGGCGCCCGTCGATGGTGATTTTCAGCGTAACTTGCAGATGCGACTTCTCGATGCCAAGCCTGGCGAGACCATCGAGATTCCTGCGGGTCGTTACTCGCTCGACCGCAGTCTCAGTCTGCGCGTGAGCGGGGTCACGATCCGCGGCGCTGGGATGAACAAGACCGTTCTCTCTTTCAAAGATCAGAAAGTGGGAGCCGAGGGGTTGCTCGTGAACGCGAGCGACTTCACGCTCGAGAATCTCGCCTTCGAAGATACTCGCGGTGATGCCGTGAAGGTGAACGAGGGTGAACGGATCACGCTGCGCGGCGTGCGTGTCGAGTGGACTGGCGGACCGAGCACTTCAAACGGCGCCTATGGGCTCTATCCCGTTCGCACCCGTCAGGTACTGATCGAAGATTGTCTCGTGATCGGGGCGTCGGATGCGGGTATCTACGTCGGGCAGTCAGAAGATATCGTCGTACGACGGAACACCGCCCGACTCAACGTCGCGGGAATCGAGATCGAAAATTCTCGACGCGCTGACGTCTACGACAACACCGCGACTGAAAATACCGGTGGGATACTCGTGTTCAATATGCCGAATCTCCCGCAGCGCGGTGAGGGCGCGCGCGTGTTCCGCAATAAAATTCACGGTAACAATACGGCGAATTTCGGCGCTAAAGGAACACCGGTCGCGAGTGTTCCGGCCGGTTCGGGGGTCGTTATCAATTCGAACGATCAGGTCGAGATCTTCGATAACGATTTTGCCGATAACGCGACGGCACACGTCATCATCTCGAGCTATTTCTCAACCGGCTACATGACCGAAAAAGGTGTAGCTGAGATTTTCGATCCGTATCCGGAGGCCATCCACGTCCACAGCAATCGGTATGCGGGTGGCGGCGATGCTCCAGATGGACTCGATCTCAAGGCATTGAAGCTTGCGGTCTTTGGCCTCGGCGGTCGTTTTCCACCCGTATTGTGGGACGGCTATGTCGATCCAAAGAAAATTCGCGCAGGCAAGTTGCCCGCGGATCTCGCGATTTGCGTGCGGGATGCGGGACCGGTACTCAACGCCGACGGCCCCGGTAAGTATCGAAATCCGCGCGTCTCGGCCGCAGAGTACGACTGTCGACTCGAGCCGCTGCCGCCCGTGGAGCTCAAGTTGTGACGCTTGCCGGTGTCGAGCGATCGAAGAGATTGCTTGCGCTCGTGACCTTGCTGGCCGTGCTCGTCGGCTGTTCTGAGGGGCCGACGGGCCCGGTATTTCACGACGCTACAGACCCTGACACGCTCGCAGAGTGGGGTGTCTTCGGCATCGAGAGCGGGCGACTCGTGCCTCGCGAGGGCGTTGTCGACTATGAGCTCAACACGCCGCTCTTCAGCGACTACGCTCATAAGTTGCGTACCGTCTGGATGCCTCCCGGGACTCATGCGAGTTATTCGTCAGAGGGAGCCTTCGAGTTTCCCGTCGGTACGATCATCACCAAGACTTTCTATTACCCGCTCGTCACCGAGGGAGATCGCGCGCGGGTACTTCGAACCTCGCTTGCGAAGGGCATCGAGCCGGCCGGTCGTCTCGTACTCGATCAAGTCCGTCTCATCGAGACGCGGGTGATGGTGCGCCGCGTCTCGGGGTGGGCCGCTTCGACCTACGTCTGGAACGACGCTCAACGCGAGGCGCGGCTCGAGCGCGCGGGCGCGGTGCAACCGCTCACGTTGGTGAGCGAGGGCGACGCCTCAACGCGCGCTCAAGTCGATTTCGATTATGTGGTGCCCGACGTCAATCAATGTGCGGGATGCCATGCCACCGACGTGAAGCGTGGGAGCCTGTCGCCCATCGGGCTGAAGGCCCGTCATCTAAATCGTGAACACGATTACGGCGAAAACGGCGGTCGCGCCAACCAACTCGAGCATTGGAGGCGTACGGGGCGGTTGAGAGCCCCCGGCGAGGGTCTCGTCAGCGCAGCGGCGTTACCTCGGGCGGCGGTATGGAATGACCTCAGCGCGCCGCTCGAGGCGCGTGCGCGGGCGTACCTCGATATCAACTGTGCGCACTGTCACAACCGCCTGGGGCCTGCAGACACGTCAGGCTTGTCCTTGGATGCCTCAGAGACGTCATCGGTCGCGCTAGGGGTCTGTAAATCGCCGATTGCCGCGGGGCGAGGAACGGGAAATAGGCGATTCGGTATCGTGCCGGGACAGCCGGACGATTCGATTACGGTCTATCGCATGGCCTCGACAGACCCGGGAGTCATGATGCCGGAGCTCGGCCGGGCGCTCGCTCACGACGAGGGTGTGGAATTGATCCGGCGTTGGATTGCCGCGTGGCCCGACGGCCGAGGCTGCGATCAGCGGGTGTCGAACTCGGCGCGCCATTCGGCGAGCGCGTCCCGGTTGTCGAGATCCCAGGGGTGAAAGCCCGGTCGGTACCAGGCGAAATAGCTGCGCCAGCCTTGTCGGAAGATCCCCGGATCACGCCAAAGAAATCGTGACACCGCTTTGCGGGCCTCGGCCTCGGTATAACCGTCGGCCTGCAGCAAACAGGTCGCGTGGTGGGCGATGTTCCGTGTGAAGTGGAAGGTGATGTACATCATCGACCAACAGCGCAGCAGATAGCGCTTGAGCGGCGACCAATGCCGAGTGGCTTCGAGAAAGACGTCGAAGGCGACAGCCTTGTGCTCGGTCTCTTCGAGCGCATGCCAGCGCCAAAGTCGCGCGATCTCAGGGTCGGCGTTGGCGAACAGGCCTCGATTCTGCATGTGGATGTCAGCCATCATCGCCGTGAAATGTTCGAGCGCGATGGTCGACAGCAGCATCGCGTACGGCCCTTTCGAGCGATTGAACGCGATGCGATCACGGATACGCCCGAGGATCTCATCGACGGGGTATTTGCTGCGATCAATGATGGCGTTCAGAGCGTGATGCTCACGCGAGTGCATGGCCTCTTGGGCGAGAAAGTTCCGAACATCTTCGGCCAGCTGACCGGACACCTTGCCGCGGAAGTGACGCACCGCGTCCATGAAAAGTTTCTCGCCGTCAGGAAACGTCAGCGAGAGGCCATTGAGCACGGCCGTCCCAACCGGATCGCCCCCGAGCCAATAGCGCCCTCGAGCGGACTCCATCGAAAAATGGATATCGCGAGGCTTGACTTCGGTATGACTGGGCGACGGCATGGGCTGATCCTAACGCCCTCGGTGCTCGTCTGCCAATGCGTCAGGACGAACTCGGTGCGTTGAGCGACTGCCCGATCCGTCGTGGTCGGTAGGGTAGGATCTCGAGTACGGCCCCATCTTTGACGCGCTGCTGAATGCCGCGCCAGAAATCCGCCTCGAGCAAGTCGCCGTGGGTGCGTCGGAAGAGCTCGCGCTGGGCGTCGCTGAACGCGAGGAAATTCAAGAAGGTTTCCGGGAAGACATCGTTATCGGCGACGTAAAACCAGGTCTCACCCCGCATCTCGTCTTCGTCGTTGTCGGCCTGTGGCATTTCGCGGAAGCGACAGTCGGTGACCTGACACAGTTCGTCGTAATCGTAAAAAATGACTCGACCATGACGAGTCACGCCGAAATTTTTGAGCAACAAATCGCCGGCGAAAATATTAGATAGCGCCAGATCGCGTATCGCCTGACCGTAATCGACGACTGCCTTGTCGGCCGCGTCGGCCGAAGCCTCACGAAGGTAGAGGTTAAGCGGCACCATTCGTCGTTCGATGTACATATGATCGAATACGAGGTCGTCCCCATCGAGATGCACGGTCTCGGCGGTCTCGGAGAGTAGTTCCTCGATCAGCTCTGCGGTAAAACGCGCTTTGGGTAGCCGCACCCGTTTGAATTCTTGAGCATCGACGAGTCGACCCGCGCGATCGTGACGGAAGACAAACTTGTACTTGTCGATGACATCCTGCCGCAGCACTGTTTTAACGGGTGGGAAACGATCGCGGATCAGCTTGAATACGACATCGAGCGAGGGCAGCGTAAAGCAGATCATCACAAGACCCCGCTCGCCTGGCGCATGCGCGAACAAATCGTCCGACTGTTGCAGGTGTCGCGCGAGCTCGCGATAGCGTTCCGCTTTGCCTTGGCGCGCGCGGCCGAGCACCGTGAACAGCTCCGACAACGGCTTTCGAGGCAGCAGATGACGCAAGAAGACGACGGCTTCGACAACGCGCTCGATGTCGGCATGAAAATAAGAGCGTGTGAATCCGAAGACGATGCTGAGTTCATCCTCATCGAGCATGACGGCATCGATGAAGAGACCTCGGTCGGTGTTTTGCAGTGCGAAGGCGAGCGGCAGCCGCAGCCCGTCGGCGACGAGCTGACCGACGACGTAAGCTCGGGTACTTTGAAAAAAAAGCGGCTTCAGGATCTCGATGTGCCGCAACGCCGTATCGACCTCGACACCCGCCGGCAGGTGGCTGCGAAGCTGCTTAGTGATCTCGAGCGTGACGGTGCGCACGCTTTTTTCGAAGTCGATCCAAGGGCTGCGCAGTCGGATGTCGCCGAGTAGATCTTCGATGATGAGCTCGAGGCTACCGCGATTCGTGTAGAGCTCGGTTTCCGCGTTATCGCCCGCGCCTTCGAGGGGATCCAGATCGACGCCCACGAACTCGATATCCGTGGCGACGCCTACGGTGCCAAAGACGCGACGAGAAACGGAGCTGAAAAAGGTTCGGGCAAAGGCGGCGTCCGGCAGACCTGCCGTACGCGAGTGAAATCGGTCGCGCATCGCCGACCAAAAACGCCGATCGAGCGCGACGTCACCGAGTTCTTGCCGGGCATTGGCGACGGTGCGATTGACCCAACGATCGTAGAGTTCGATGCGTTCGACGGCATCTTGTTGGCTGCCGTGCCAATCGCGCGCTTCAAAGCGCGTGGGCGCGCGCCGCGTAATCTCACGGAACTCGCGGTTGTAAGCCGCGAAGGCTGCGG
>JAFMKA010000067.1 GCA_017853175.1 Steroidobacteraceae bacterium
AGAAATACGACTTCGTAGTGCCTCATGTTGTCTCCTTGTGGATGTGAAGCCCCCCAGCGAGGCTGCCAGTGGAGCAAGGAAATCCCCGTAAAACGGGGTGGCGGACTATAGCGGATGGGGCTCCCCCGGGCAAGCGTCAGGGTCGTTGGCGCTGGCGGACCGCTTCGTACAGCAGCATTCCGGTCGCCACCGATACATTCAGGCTTTCTACGGCGCCAAGGGATGGCAGGCGGACCAGTAAATCGCAGTGCTCGCGGGTATTGTGCCGAAGCCCACTACCCTCCGCACCCATCACGAGCACGACCGGTCCCTTGAGATCGACTTCGTCGGCGCGCTGGCGTGCCGAGGCATCCGCCCCCACCACCCAGAGCCCGCGCTCTTTGAGTTCGCGTAGACAGCGCGCGAGGTTGGTGACCACTGTGAGCGGCGTGGTCTCTGCCGCCCCGGCGGCAACCTTTCGGACGGTGGCATTGAGTTGCACCGCGCGATCCTTGGGAATGACCACCGACAATGCACCGCAGGCGTCGGCCGTACGCAAGCATGCGCCGAGGTTATGAGGGTCTTGCACACCATCGAGCGCCAGCACGATCGGCGCTGCTCCGGCGTTTTCGACGGCGGCCCCGAGATCGTCTTCGCTCCAAGGCGCCATGGGCCGCACTTCTGCGATGACACCCTGATGCACGGCAGCAGCCGCGATTTTATCGAGGCGCTGTGTCTCGACACGCTCGACGGAAATCTTGGCCTTTGACGCGGCAGCGAGCAACGTCGTCACTCGTGCATCCTCGCGACCACGCGCCACGAAAACTTTGAGCACGCGATCGGCGTGACGCTCGAGCAGCGCCTGCACCGCGTGCAACCCATGAACCATTTCGGTGGATCCCATCTCGCGCATCCTACCGTGGTCGGCGCCGGTGACGCGCGCCCTCACGAGGCGAATGATGCGGCGCACGGCGAGGCTTGCCCTCGACTAGGGGAACCGGATCATCGAGCTCAAGATCGATGAGACCTTCGACGGGGTTCGCATTCGTCACCACCACCCGCACGGCCGCTCCGATCCCGAGCCGCTGCTTGCGACGCTTGGCGAACCAGGCCTGCCCGTTCGCCTCCATGACGTACTCATCGTCATCGAGCGAGTCGAGACGCAGCAACCCGTCGATGCCAAGGCCCCGCAACTGAACGAAGCAGCCGTATTCCACGACCGTCGTAATGAGCCCGTCGAACGTCTGCCCCAATCGCTCGCGTAGATAACAGCACTTCAGAAACGCATCGACGTAGCGGTCGGACTCATCGGCTCGCTTTTCGAGTCGCGAGAGATCCTGACCCAGTGTAGAGAGCTCGTCGGCCCCATATCGTCGTCCCGTCGGATCGTTCGCCTCGACGACCGCCTTCAGTGCGCGGTGAACGACCAGATCGGGATAACGCCGGATCGGAGAAGTGAAATGCGCATACTCGGCAAGCGCGAGGCCGAAGTGCCCGATGTTGGTAGGCTGGTAAATGGCTTGCGGCATCGAGCGTACGACCAAGGATTCGATGAACGGTAGGTCGGCGCTTCCACTCGCACGCTCGGTGATTTGTCGCAAATCGCGCGGCTCGATTTCTTCTGGGAGATCGACGTCGATGCCAAGCGCGGCCAACTGCGTAAGAAGCTGATCGATCTTCTTCTCTTCGGGCGTTCCGTGAACTCGGTAGAGTCCGCCCGCTTTTGCCGCCTTGAGCTGACGCGCCGCCGCGACGTTGGCGAGGATCATGCATTCCTCGATGAGCTTATGCGCATCGTTACGACCGTAAAGCCCAATGCTTCTCACGCGCCCCTCGGTGTCGAACTCGAATGCTGGCTCGGTGCTTTCGAAATCGAGCGCGCCTCGCCTATGCCTTGCCTTGAGCAGGGATCGGTAAAGATCGACGAGCGGTGACAACTTGGGCAGCAACGCGCCGACGGTGCGACGGGCCTCCGGCCGCCCCTCGAAGAGGGCCTCGAAAGCCAGTTTGTAGGTCAACCGCATGTGGCTGCGCATCACCGCCGGATAAAAACGAAACTCGAGGAGCGCGCCTCCCCGACTGACTAACATGTCAGCGACGAAACACAATCGATCGACCTCGGGCTCGAGCGAGCACAAATGATTCGAAAGCCCCGTCGGCAGCATCGGCAACACACGATTGGGGAAATAGACCGACGTGCCCCGCTCTATGGCATCGATATCGAGACCCGAGCCCGAGCGAACATAATGGCTGACATCGGCGATCGCGACGACGAGCCGAAAACCTTTCGCATGCGTCTCGGCATAGACCGCATCGTCGAAATCACGAGCGTCTTCGCCATCGATGGTGACGAGTGGCATGTCACGTAGATCGATACGACCTTTCGCCTCGCGCGGATCGATACGCTCACCATAGGCCTCAGCTTCCTGAAGCGCTGCCGCCCGAAAGTCGACCGGCAAGGAATGCCGAGCGATGGCGGTTTCCGTCGCCATCTCAAGGGGGCGTTCCGGATCGAGTCGACGGACGACTTCCGCCATAGCGCTGCGATCGGCCTCCGGGTATCGCGTAATACGTGCGATGACCCAATCTCCTGCGCGAGCCCCGCCGAGTTTGTCCTGAGGCACGAGACAACGAAGACTGAGTCGACGATCAACCGAGTGGACGAAGAGCGTGCGACCGACCGCCTCGACCGTGCCGAGAAACGCCGTGACGCCCCGCGAGAGAATTTTCTCCATCTCGCCTGAAAGACGTCCATCTCGGGCGCGCTGCACGCGCACACGAACCCGATCACCGGAGGTGAGACCCGTCATCTGCGGAGGCGGCAAGAACACGCTCTCTTCTTGCCCCTCGACCCGCACGAATCCGAAACCGGAGCGATGCGCAGAAACGACGCCCTCCATGGTGCCGATGCTGCTACGACCGTGGCGCTGCCGATCGCCGTGCGTCGGCCGCGACTGAGGGCGTTGACCGTGCCGAGGCCCTCGGCCCGATTTTCGTGACTTCAATTGACAGTCCTCATGGTGCTGCGTAATTTACGCGGCCCACCTTGCCCGGGTGGCGGAATTGGTAGACGCACTAGTTTCAGGTACTAGCGGGTAACACCGTGGAGGTTCGAGTCCTCTCCCGGGCACCAAATTGGGGGTCGATCGCCGCTCAGTCAGCGATCTCGAACGACAGCCCCGCTCTCGACACGAGCCGAGACAACAAACGCTCGCCAAATATCGTTGAGGGCGTCCAGAACCCGCCGCTGCGCTCCGACTTTTGAATGTCGAATGCCAGACAGGCCGCTGCCTCACCCAGCATCTTGGCCGTCGAACCGTAGCCCGGATCACGATCGCCCGTGACCTTCGCACGAATCACTCGGCCGTCATCCGTGCGCCCGAAGAAACGCAGATCAAAGAAACCGCGTCGCTGCGCCTCAGGACTCGGGCCCTCACCCGGTTTCGGCAGCACGAATCGCTCGAGTAACGCGCGCGTCGGCCCGATCGCCGTGGCGACCATGAACACACCGAGGCCAAGAGCGGCTCCGGTGGCAGCCAATCGACCTTTGAAGCCGCGACCCGTCGAGACCGCTTCGTCATAGCGGAAATCGCGCGTGTACGCGTAGTCGCTCAACGCGTTACTGCGATGCACGATACGAGTGTTGATGGCCGCCATCACGAATGGCGCGACGAAACACTTGAAGTCTGCATCATAGACAGCCGATGACACATTCGGCTGCCGCACATTCGCGCCGCCCGTCACTCCGACACAGAGCGAATAAGGGTTGGCGAGTTCTCGACGCAGCGCGGGATTCGCGCGGACCTCTTTGCCGACGTTGAGCAAACTTGCCGCGGTGCCACCCGAGAAACCGCCACGCATCGCGCGAACGCGCATCTTCACGTGACTCGCAGGGCGACCGAATCGTCGTCGTGCCTCTTGCTGAAGAAAGAACACCCCGAAATCAGACGGGATGGAATCGAAACCACAGCAGTGAACGATGCGCGCACCGCTCGCCTTCGCCGCGCCCTCGTAGCGCTCGATCATTCGTCGGATCCACTGCACCTCACCCGTGAGGTCGCAGTAATCGGTACCGGTTTCGGCACACGCTTTGACGAGCGGCTCGCCATACAGTGCGTAGGGACCGACGGTCGAGACCACCACCTTCGTACGAACTGCGAGAGAACGCATGGCACTTTCGTCGGCAGCATCCGCCACGATGACCGGCAGTCCTTCGCCCGCTCCGTCCAACTCACGCTTGAGTTCGGCCAGTCGAGCCGCCGAGCGCGCTGCGATCGCCCAACGTAACCGACTGCCGTCGTTACCGTAGGTATCGAGAAGATACCGACAAAGAATTCGGCCCACGAAAC
This sequence comes from Steroidobacteraceae bacterium, assembly GCA_017853175.1. GTDB lineage: Bacteria > Pseudomonadota > Gammaproteobacteria > Steroidobacterales > Steroidobacteraceae > UBA964. The sequence goes on from JAFMKA010000067.1 coordinate 4,329, forward strand.
TCGTGGCCCCAAACACGACGACGTCGAATTCGCGCATTGACCCTACCCCTGCAAACGCCCGTTACCCGAACGGGTGACGGCGGATGATAGTCTGATCTCGGTCGGGACCGGTCGAAATCACATCGATGGGCACTCCGACGAGCTCCTCGATGCGACGTAAGTAGGCTCGCGCCTGATCGGGAAGATCAGCCTCGCGGGTGATGCCGAACGTCGTGCCCTTCCAGCCGGGAAGGTCCTCGTAAACCGGCTCGACATCGGCGAACCCGTCGACCAGCAGCGGCGGCTCACGCGAGACGACGCCTGACGACCGATAGCCGACGCACACACGAATGGCATCGAGCCCGTCGAGCACGTCGAGCTTCGTCATACACAAACCCGAGACACTCGAATGAATGACCGAGCGTCGCAACGCCACGGCATCGAACCAGCCACAACGCCGCCGGCGCCCGGTGACCGCACCGAACTCTTGTCCGACGCGCTGCAGATGCTCACCGGTCTCATCGAAAAGTTCGGTGGGGAAAGGCCCAGCACCCACTCGAGTGGTGTAGGCCTTCACGATACCGAGCACGTAGTCAAAATTGCGAGGCCCGAGACCCGTGCCCGTACCCGCGAAGCCGGCCGTGGTGTTCGAGGACGTGACGAAGGGATAGGTGCCGAGATCAACATCGAGCATGGCGCCCTGCGCGCCCTCGAACATGACGTTCGCGCCCTCATCACGGAGTTTTTGTAATTCGTTGGTCACGTCGCAAACGAGCGGCTTGACCCGCTCGGCCATCGACAGGTGACTGTCGAGCGTCGCCTGAAAATCGACGGGCGGCAGCTTGAAATAGTGCTGCAGCACGAAATTATGAAAGTCGAGGATCTCGCCGAGCTTCGAGGCGAAGCGCTCGCGTTGAAAAAGATCGGCCACCCTCAGCGCTCGCCGCGCGACTTTGTCTTCGTAGGCTGGGCCGATTCCGCGCCCCGTCGTGCCAATAGCATTGACGCCGCGAGCTTGCTCGCGAGCGCGATCGAGCGATACGTGCGACGGCAAAATGAGTGGGCAGTTAGGTGCGATACGAAGTCGTTCAAAAACCGGTACACCCTTGGCACCGAGCATGTCGGCTTCGCGCAGCAGCGCCTCGAGCGACAAGACCACACCGTTACCAATGAAACAGGTGACGTTCGCACGCAAGACGCCGGACGGAATGAGCGAAAGAACGGTTTTCTCACCGCCGACGATGAGCGTATGACCTGCGTTGTGGCCGCCCTGAAAACGAGCGACGGCCGATGCGCGCTCGGTCAGAAGATCGACGATCTTGCCCTTCCCTTCGTCACCCCACTGAGTGCCGATGACGACAACGAAACGACCGGCGGCCATGTTGTCGCGCGAGCTCAGCGAGAGCCGGCGTTCGGATTACGCATGTACTTGAAGAAGTCGCTGTCGGGCGAGACGACCATGATGTCGCCCTCCTTACCGAGCGAATTCTTGTAGGCCTGTATGCTTCGATAGAACGCGTAAAACTCGGGATTCCGACCATACGCCGACGCGTATGTCGCTGCGGCTTTCGAATCGGCGGCACCGCGGATCTTGAGCGCATCGCGAGCGGCGATAGACAGAATTTCGGTACGCTTACGATCTGCCTCGGCGCGAATACGCAGTGCTTCTTTTTCGCCTTCGCCGCGCAACTGTCGGGCGAGTCGGCTAAAACTCTGCTGCATGCTCGCGTACACACGCGACTCGACGTCGGGCGGCAAACCGATTTTTTGAACCCGTGTGTCGATCAGCTCAAGACCGAGACTCTCGGCGCTTTTGCTCGCGCGATCAAACATATCGCCGGTGAATGCCGTGCGCTCGGCCGAAACGATTTCTTGCAAGGTTCGCTGGGCCACGGCGTTCTTGATACCGTCTTTGACGATATCAGAGAGGCGCTGACCGGCCGCACCCGGATCATTGCCGAAGGACTGCGCGTAGCGGCCCGCGTCTTTGATGCGCCACTTGACGTAGTAGTCGACGATCAGACCGCGGTTCTCGCTCGTCAGGAAGGTTTCACCCTCGAAGCTCTGCGAAACGATACGACGCTCGAACTTGCGCACGGTATCGATGGGCAACTTGAAGTGCAGCCCGGGCGCATAGTCAGTGCCGACGATCTCTCGGAACTGACTGCGAACGGCGAGCTCGTTCTCGGACACGGTGAACGTGCAAAGGCTGATGAGCAGGCCCACCGCAGCGATCACACCAAAAATTCTTTGAATCGACTGAGGCATGTCAGCGCTCCACTCTCGCCCGCGGGTCGGCAGGCGCTTCTTCGGCAGCCCCTGCGCTCTGACGCGGCGCGGTGACGGAAATCTCGGTTTCGTTGTTTCGTCTCTGCTGCTCGATCAGCTTGTCGAGGGGCAGATAGAGCATTTGGTTGTTGCCCTTGGTGTCGACGACAACCTTTTGTGAGCGGGACAGCACGGATTCGACTGCCTCGATGTATAGACGCTCACGCGTGACACGAGGGGCTTTCTCGTACTGCGAGACCAGCTGACGGAAGCGATCAGCTTCACCTTCGGAGATGGCGATCACCTGCGCACGGTACGCCTCGGCCTCCTGCATCTGACGCGACGCGCTACCTTCGGCCACCGGCAGAATGCCGCTGGCATAGGCTTCGGCCTCCTTGACGAGCCGTTCTTTGTCGGCGATCGCCTTGTTGGCGTCTTCTTGCGACGGACGGACATCGGTCGGCACCTGGATATCGGTGAGGTTGACGCTCGTGATGAATATGCCGGCACCGTATTGATCGAGCGTACGCTGAATCAATTCTTTGGTGCGCGAGGTGGCCTGCTCACGCTTCGAGATCAGGATTTCCTCGAGGGTGCTGCGACCGACGATTTCACGAATCGCCATCTCACCCACTTCGCGCAAGGTCTGCTCGGGGTCTTTGACCTGAAAGAGAAACTTAACGGGGTCTCTCAGCTGGTACTGCACCGCAAGCGACATGTCGATGAGATTGATGTCCTGCGTCAGCACCTTGGCGGTGTAGTTGACGCTGCTCACCTGTTGCGTGTTGACCTTGGTGAGAGACTCAATGGGCCAAAAGTGGAAACCCAAACCGGGATCACGGATCGAGACGAACTGACCAAAGCGCTGCACTACCCCGCGCTCGGCTTGATCGATCGTGAAGAAACTTTGATAGGCCCAAACGAGCACGACGAGCCCGGCAATGAGGCCGAGCTGAAACTTGCCCTCGCCGGCGACTTGATCGGGACCCTCGCCCTCTGGACCGCCACCCCCGGGGCCTGAACCCTTCAGGATGTTGTCCAGCTTGCGCTGAAACTTGCGAAACGCGTCGTCGCCGCCCGGTTTTCCGGAGCGCTTGCCCCAAGGATTTTTCGGGCTGCCGCCTGGTTCATTCCATGCCATAGGTTTTTTTCAGTTGCGCCGGGTGGGTCAATGGGGGCGCGCAGAACGAGTGGATTGTAAGTACCCCCCCTCAACCGCACAAGTTTGCGAGGACTCGGGATCGAACAATTCGACGCCGGGCGTGCGGGCGAGTTCCCGCGCCTCAAGATCGGGCAAATTGGCGGTCAGCTCCAGGCTGCCATCGTCCAGAACGCGCTCCCCCTGAACGACCCCCGAGGCAAATAATTTGGCCCGCAAGGCGCCGGCATGTCGGGCATC
>JAFMKA010000068.1 GCA_017853175.1 Steroidobacteraceae bacterium
TTGGCCCAGGGATCAGCGACGGGCCCGGGCGCAAGGAGGCTGGCGGCTAAAGATTGGTAATCTCGACTGACCGATTGATAGAACTGGGCCCGCTTGGATTCGAACCAAGGACCAAGGGATTATGAGAAGAACTAACGCACTCAGTCCCGTTGGCGATCAATCACTTTCACATTTCTAAATTCCGTGTGTAAGAGAATGTGTATGTAACTAACGTGCTTTTGACGTGTTTAATGCTTAAAGTCACGAGCTGGAGCTATCCGCAATTCAAAGCATAGAAAGTAATTTTTTATCCGTATTCAGCTAGCTATGAGTTTTGTCGCCCGCGCTGTCTCAATTCGTTTATCGATAATGACCGCGATCAACGCGAGTAGCAACGCAATCTCAGTTAAAAGGCTACCAGTCGCCATTGATAAATTTATTAAGATTGCACCAGCCGTTACGAACGCAAGAAATGTAGCAGACCAAAAAGACGCCCTTGTAAATACCAAGCCTATCGCCCCGATTAGCTCAAAGATGCCTACGATCAAAAGAATCCAATCTCCGATACCAACACCCTCAAATGCATGAATGGGGAATAGCTCTACCGAGAGCTTTTCGATTGCCATCACCACGAAAACGAAAGCAATCAAGATTCGTAACAAAAACGATCCAAAAGTATCAAAGGTAAACATATCGTTTCTCCTAGGCTCTGGGATTCCAAATCATGCGGCGGCGGTGATCCCTTCAAGGCGATCCTCAATATCACTGTAGAGCGTTTGCAATCTATCGAGGGTTTCTTGGTCGGCCTTCCATAAGCCTCTCCCATTTGCTTCGATCAGGCGACTCACTGCATTACGCATCGCTTCAGGATTCGATTCCTCGAGGCGCTTTCGTACTGATTCATCGAATAGATAAGTCTGAACAGCACCGTCAAACACCCATTGATCCACACCCCCGAGAGCGCCCCAACCTAAAAGATGAGTAAACCGATTACTTATTTCGGCCGCGCCCGAGTGACCGTGATCCAGTAACGCCTCAAACCACTTGGGATTTAGGATTTTTGCCCGCGCCTCAATTCTGAGTAGTTCATCACTATCGTTGAGTCGAACCTCGCCCGTGAAGCTCTCAGCATAGGTCAGCGGTACGGACGAGGTCCGAGCGCCTGTTGCCGCGAGGCGCAAAGCGCCGCTATGTCCGTAGTAATGTGTCATATCCGTCAGACCATACTCGACCGAATCAATGGCCTGAAAAACATGGTCGACTCGCCCAAGGAGATTACGAAGCAGCTCAGGCGCAGCCTGACCTGCCCTCTTACCTCCCGCAAGATAGCTCGTTCGCTGTTGGTAGAGGTCGGCGAGCTGCTCCTTACCTTCCCATTGACTCTCATCGATGACCGCGTCAACTCCATTACCGTACTGGCCCGGCGCTTGCGAAAAGATGCGCGCGGTTGCCTCCTCGGTTGATCGCCCCTGTCCGATCATCTCGAGCATGTGGGCACGAAGATAGTTATTTTCTGGCGCTTCATCGGCGAGGCATGCCTCTCGGAATAACTCGTCAAACAGATCGAGAGACATCTGGAAGGTATCCCGGAAAACTGATGAGACATCCAGTAAGACGTCGATGCGGGGTCTACCAAGCGTCTCGGTAGGGATCAGTCGAAATTTGAAGATCTTTCCCTGACCGTCGCGCTCAGGTTCGGCCCCTACGAGACCAAGAACAACTCCTAACGTCTCGCCTTCGCTTTTGACAGTGTCCATTGCCCACAGGGTTTGACCTACAGTTCGCGGCCATTCCCCGTGTTGCTTCCGATGTCGCTCTAATAAAAGCTCGGCCATTTTTTGACCGCGCTCGAGCGCCGCGTCGGTGGGAAGACGCCATGGGTCAATACCGTGAATGTTGCGTCCCGATGGCAAAGCGCCTGCTCCCATTCGGACGGGGTCCGCACCGTAAGCGGGTCGAACGAACCCGCCGTTCAACGCATGGATGACAGAGTCCAGTTCGCCAGAGCACTGCGCAATGCCTGACAGGATACTGCGCGACTCGGTAACGAAGTCGATGAGCGTTGGAGGCAACTCTCCACCCCCAAACGAACGCCAGAGCTTGCTCGCGCTCTCCTGACCGAAGACTGATTGAGAAATTAGTGTCTGACGAAAATCAGAAATCTTTTCTGACGGTAGTCCGTGCGTTGCGCAGAAGGCGCTAAATCCTGCCTTTCCGAACCGTGGAACCTCCAAACTTGCCTCGATCAACGCAGTGACTCTGACCGGGTCGGGTGAGCGTCCGAAGACATGCAGACCTTCCAAGATCAGTCGCTCTTCAATCATCGAAATCCATTGCGTAGCTCTGTTTCGGTAGCTATCCACGGTCTCATTAGAGTCACGAGTCAGTTCCGGAAGTAGCGACTCGAGCGTATCCGCTTGATCGTCGATCCGACGACGCGCCTCAGCGAGTTGCTTGTAAGTGCCCGCCCTCGCGTATGGCGGTATTGCATGACTGATTACCGTGGCGTATCCGCGGCGACGGGCTACAGCAGCCTCAGACGGGTTATTTAGCGGATAAAGATAAAGGTGGGGAACACCACCGAGTAGTTGATCAGACCAACAATTCGCGGTGAGGGCGGCTTGCAGTCCCGGCATCCACTCTGCAGTACCGTGCATTCCGACGTGAATGATGGCGTCGGCTTTCCACGCCTTCTTCAGCCATGCGTAGAACGCAACAAACTGGTGGTGTGGGGTGAAGCGCCGATCAAATAGTAGCCTCATTGGATCGCCTGGAACGCCCATGGGCGGCTGAAGACCGATAGCAATATTTCCAAAAGTCTGTACGTCAAGACGCATCGCATCGCGCCCTGCTGGTGCAATATCGCCGGGAGCACTACCCCAAAATTGATCCACTCGATCTCGTATCGAGTCTGCAACCAATTTGCGGAAATCAGCTAAGGATAGCGCCAAGGATTTCGTGCCCTCAGCGAGCGAGCTCAGCTGCTCACCGAAGGTGTCGGGCTCTGTCGCTGCGCATCCGATGTCGTAGCCTTCGGATGCGAGTCGTTGTAGCAGTCCGGATACCGACGCCGGAACATCAAGTAACGCTGCCGTGCCCGCCTTACCGAGCCCTGGCGGAAAGTTGTACAGAACAATTGCAACACGCCTTTCTGAAGCAGCTTTGCGACGAAGCCGAATCCAGCCCTCGATCTGCTCAAGCGCTCGCTCCAGGCGATCGGGAACCACCACCAATTCACCGTCCTTGATCGCACCGAGCGCAATCGTACTCGATACGCCATCCATCTCGGGAAGGTCGTACATCACGACCGATTGCATCGACGCCACACCTCTCTCTTTCCACTCGCCCTCGCTCTGCATAAGCAAGGGCTGAATGACGAGGTACGGAACATCAAGTGAAGCTAATAAGTCTGATGCTGTCTCGTGATGCTGTCCTGGCTTAGTCGATGACGCAGGCCCACCGACGATTGAAAACCCCATTGTCGAAACGAAGACATCTACAGGCTGGCCGATCAACCACTCTCGGACAACTACATGAGCCTCGATACCGGATACAAAAATCGGTAGCGCGGCATACCCTCGTGCTTCGATACCGGCAACGAGTTCTCGAAGATAGGCGAAACGCTGCACAACATGTTTACGCATGCCGAGTACGGCAACGAGCGGCTGTCCCTTGCGGTAACGACCCTGCTTTTTTGCCCATTTGAGGTAACTCTCGACATCGTCGAAGAGCGCGCCGGATTCGGGATCCCAGCACCCCATTGTCGGGATAATCGCCACCGGCGCGACATTCAGAGCGACGCCGAAGCAGTCGCGAAGAATCAGCTTCACCATTTCGGTGATATTTCGGACGTCCGGCTGATTCCAATAGAGATTCACCGCTAGCCATGTTCGAAACCCTGCGAGTTTCTGCGGAATGAGCGGCAGCATTTTCGATGCGATCTTGACGAGTTTCGTATAAGCGTACAGCGTGTCTTCGTCGCGTCCGCGCGTAATCAGTCTCATTAAGAACTTGACTGCTCTTGGCGCCTCTCCTTTTTTCTCCTTGAAACGATGATCTCCAACCCGAGTCAGAGACATCACCTCCGGCATACTCTCGTAGGCAAAGACCGCTGTAGCGCGTGAGTGCTCAAGTTGCGAAGCAAGCCAATCTGCTTGTGAGCGCATATTAATGAGACTTATGAATACGACATCGGAATCTCGTATCGCCTCCGCGAGATCCGTGTCGGCGGCATCGACATGCGCGTCATGAAACTGTCGGATACGAACCTCGGCACCCGCTGCAGCGAGACTTCGACCGACGTCGCTCCAGATACCGGCATTAAATCGCTCAATCCCGACGATGAAGGTGATGATTTGCATCTCGTACGTCCTTCCGATTGACACCCCGATATGTCTTGCTATGTTGACACTTTGATATCTCCCTCCGCCACCCTGGGGTTTGTGTGCAACATAGTTTTCCTTTCTCAGCGATCGTCGGTCAGGAGGAGCTGAAGCAGGCGATCCTCCTCACGGTCGTCGATCCCACGATCGGTGGAGTTCTGGTTACTGGGCATCGCGGTACCGCGAAAAGCACTGCAGTCCGGGCACTCGCGGGATTGCTGCCGCCGATCAAGTTCGTCGCCGGCTGCCCGTTCAACTGCGACCCCGCCGAGCTCGCACCGGGCTGCCCCCATTGCGATCGTCTCCAGACATCCTCACCGAAGGTGGTCAGCCGATCAGTCCCGGTCGTCGATTTACCGCTCGGCGCCACCGAAGACCGCGTCGTCGGGTCGGTCGATATCGAGCGCGCCTTGGTCGATGGTGTGCAAGCCTTTTCCGCAGGGTTGCTTGCCGCTGCGCATCGCGGTTTTCTCTACATCGACGAAGTGAATCTACTTGAGGATCATCTTGTCGACCTACTCCTCGATGTCGCAGCCAGTGGCGTTAACGTCGTCGAGCGCGAAGGCTTGAGCGTCCGCCATCCTGCGCGATTCGTGCTCGTGGGCTCCGGCAATCCTGAGGAAGGCGATCTTAGACCGCAGTTGCTCGATCGCTTCGGCCTGCAAGCTCGTATCCGTACTCTCACCAACATTGAACAGCGCATGGAAGTCGTTCGTAGGCGACTTGATTTCGAAGCAGACCCCGAAGCGTTCGTACTCCGTTTCTCATCCGAGGAGAAAAAACTTCGTTCGAAGCTCTCTAGAGCAATGAAACTTCGCCCGTCCATCCAGGTATCGTCTGAAGCACTTTCGTTAGCTGCCTCGCTTTGCGACAAACTGGCCATCGACGGTCATCGCGGTGAACTCGCTATCACTCGCTCTGCTATGGCGCTCGCGGCGCTCGAAAATCAAAAAATCGCCCTGCCCTCACATGTCGGTCGCGTTGCGCCGCTCGCACTCGCCCACCGACTACGAAAAGATCCTCTGGAGCCCGCTGCCGACGACGAGAGAGTCCGACGGGCGATCGGTGATGCGCTGAACTGAGCGTCCTTGATGCTTCCACTTCCGGCACTTCTTGCGTTCGATACGCCGCGACTGGCACTGTCTTTACTGGCCGTTGAACCGCGACTCCGAGGAATCGCTTTCTCTGCGCCGGTTGGTAGCGGGAAAAGCGCCTTGTTGAAGGGCTTCAGTACGCTTGTCCCGGATGTTCATTCGATCGATCTTCCGCTAAGTAGCGATACGGAAGCCCTGCTAGGAGGACTCGATGTCGAGGCAACGCTTCGCATCGGGAAAAAGATTTTTCGAGATGGGTTACTCGCACAGTCCAATGGTAGCGCTCTCATCGCAGAGGCTTGCAACCTACTGCCGGATCAAACGGTCAATCTACTGCTAGGCGCGCTCGATGAGGGCTGCGTACGGATCGAGCGGGACGGAATCAGTCGGCGCCTCGATACGCGTTTTTGTCTACTCACGAGTTTCGATCCTGCCGAGGGCGTGCCCCGCGCCCATCTGCTCGATCGACTTGGCATGATCGTCACGCTGCCGGTGGTCTCCGCGCATGATGCGCGTGCCGAGATTTTGAGACGACATCTAACCCCGCACGACGAAGAGTGGAGCGAAGAACTGGAACTCATGAGGAGCGTTATCTATAGCGCCCGACAACTCGTTCCCGAAGTGACGGTGAGTTCACGCATTGCAAGCCAACTGATCGAAGTGGCGATGGCGATGGGCGTTGAAGGGCATCGCGCCGATCACTTCGCCCGACTCGTCGCGTGCGCAAGCGCAGCGCTCGGCCTACGAACTGAAGTTACTGAGGAAGACGCTGACCTCGCGATCCGTCTCGTGCTGATGCCTCGCGCCACTCAGTTGCCGCAAACCGCGCCACCCCCGCAAGCACCCGCTGACGAACCTCCACCACTTTCAGGGGATGATAAAAGTCAGGAGCCTCAGAGCACTCACAAAGAAGATACACCCCCCGAGCCAGTCGACGAGGTGCTCGACGCCATTACGATGGAGTTACCCGCCGTTCTCGAAAGCCTCCCGTTCGCGCACCAGCGATCCGGTCGCGCAGGATCTCGTGGCGCAATTGAGGGGTCTCGCGGGCGTCATATCGGAAGTATCGCCGGCAGCATTCGGTATCGCCGTCTAGATGTAATTGCTACGCTGCGCGCCGCCTCGAGATGGCAACGACTACGCCCGAAAGGACGCTCGCGGGTTTGCGTCAAGGCCGATGATTTTCGAGTGAAGCGGTTCCGCTCAAAGGCTGGTTCGCTCTTCGTTTTTGCGGTCGACGCAAGCGGTAGTATGGCTCTCAACCGTATGCGTCAGGCAAAAGGGGCCGTTCATGCCCTTCTGGCCCAAGCATATATCCATCGAGATAAGGTGGCGCTCATCAGTTTCAGGAGCGATGCCGCCACGATCCTCTTACCACCCTCAAACAGTGTGGAGCTACTGCGACGAGCAGTCGATCAGATCCCGACAGGTGGCGCTACGCCCATCGCAGCGACGCTTCTTAAGACCCTCGAAATTGCTGAACAATCGCGCCGAAAGGGATTTAAAAATGTATGTCTAGTGATGCTGACCGACGGGCGAGCTAACGTCGGCCTGCAAGGTGATCGGACGCTTATCGAGAGTGAGTTGAAAGCGCTCGGTCGGAGGCTTGGCGAATCGGGCGTTCGATCACTCGTCATCGATACACAGCGAAGCTTTATCAGTCATGGCCCAGGGAAAAGCCTTGCCGACTGGCTGGATGGGCAATATCTCTATCTCCCGAATGCTTCAGCAGAGCAGCTCGCCCATGCGGTCAAAGGCTACCGAGCTAACACGGATCGGTAATTAGATCATTATCATCGAGCGCTCAAACACGAAAATGAATTCGCTCCATCATGTAGAGTGAATCCGGTCGAGAAGCACCCTGCTCTTCTAACTCACTGATTTCCCTTACGGCGAATCGAACTGAAAGGGACTAGATCGTTTCTGACGTGTCAGATCAGAATTTGTGACACGCTAACTCATTGATTTGTATGACTGGGCCCGCTTGGATTCGAACCAAGGACCAAGGGATTATGAGAAGACAGGACTAACTCAATCCCATTGGCCATCAATCACTTACGCGCTCGTAAATTCCGTGTGTAAGAGAATGTGTATGTAACTATCGCGTTTTTGACACTCGTCACCCATACGTCAAATAACAGCTCCGCCTACTTAGTAGTAACAGATAAAAACTTTTTTTTGAGCAATTTTATAGAGCCGTCAATAACTGGAATTGACGAACCTGCGCAGTTGCTGCGTCGAGCGTCGCGAATGTCGTTTTAACGACATCGCATC
>JAFMKA010000018.1 GCA_017853175.1 Steroidobacteraceae bacterium
TGCCTCGAGTGGGTCGTCCGATCACCACGTACGGCATCGACGAAGGCGCGGATGTGCGCGCCGTCAACGTGGTCCGACAGGGGCCTCAAACGATGTTCGACGTCGTGCGGCCGGGTCATGCGGCGCCGCTCGCCGTGCGGCTCAATCTTCCCGGTCGCCACAACGTTCAAAATGCCTTGGCTGCCATTGCCGTGGCGAGTGAACTCGGCGTCGAAGATGAGGCCATTCAGCGCGGGCTCGCCAAGTTTCAGGGTGTCGATCGGCGTCTGCAGCAGGTCGGTGAAGTGCGCGTCGGCTCCGGTAGCGCAGTCATCATCGACGACTACGGCCACCACCCGACGGAGATTCGCGCGACGCTCGATGCCGTGCGACAGGCGCACCCCGATCGACGCATCGTGCTCGCGTTCCAACCGCACCGATACACCCGTACGCGCGATCTGCTCGACGATTTCGCTGGCGTGCTCTCCACAGCCGATGTGTTGCTCGTCACCGAGGTGTATGCGGCGGGTGAAGCGCCGATCGCGGGCGCCGATGGCCGAGCGATTTGCCGTGCCGTGCGCTCGCGTGGGCAGATCGAACCGGTGTTCGTCCCGCGCGTCGAAGAGCTCGCCGCGAGTCTGCAAGGTCTGCTGCGCGCAGACGATGTGATTCTCGCCATGGGTGCGGGCAATATCAGCGCGGTCGCTCACGGGCTCCCGAAGCAACTGTCCGAGGGTGGACGATGACCCCCGCAAGACTCGATGCTGCGCTACGGATGTCCTTGCAGGCGAAATTCGCCGAGCGGGTCGCGCTCGACGAGCCGATGTCTCGCCACACGTCTTGGCATGTCGGCGGTCCGGCTGAGATTTTCTTCGAGCCGCGCGATCGCGCCGATCTCGCCGAGTTCCTGCGCACGCTTCCGGCCGATACGCCGTTATGGTGGGTGGGCCTCGGTAGCAACCTTCTGGTTCGCGACGGTGGATTACGTGGCGCCGTCATTTCTTTGCACGGCGCTCTGAGTGAGCTCGAGCGTCGTGGTGATACCGAAGTGTGGTGCGAGGCGGGTGTGCCCTGTGCGCGCATCGCCAGGCAGTGTGTCAAATGGGGGCTCGGACCCGCCGAATTCTTTGCCGGCATTCCCGGCACCCTCGGCGGCGCGCTCGCCATGAACGCCGGGGCCTTCGGAGGTGAAACCTGGCGTCACGTGCGTAACGTCGAGGTGATCGATCGCAGCGGTACGATCCGCCTGCGCAATGCATCCGAGTACCGCGTGTCCTATCGACACGTCGAATCGCCGCTCGAGGGCGAGGCCTTCCTGGGTGCGACGCTGCATTTCGAGCAGCGCGAGGGTGTGAGCAACGAAGCGATCCGCGATTTGCTCGTCGAGCGCAAGCAAAAGCAACCGATCGGCGAATGGAGTTGCGGTTCGGTGTTCACCAATCCGCCGGGGGATCATGCCGCCCGACTCATCGAGGCTGCAGGGCTCAAGGGTACGCGCATCGGTGGAGCCTTGGTCTCGCCGAAGCACGCCAACTTCATCGTCAACGAGGGCGAAGCCACCGCCGCGGATCTCGAACAACTGATTCATCGCGTCCGCGACACCGTCGTGCAGCGTTTCGGGATCCACCTCAACACCGAGGTGCGCATTGTGGGGGAGGCCGCCTGATGCGCTTGATTCACGATCCTTCTGCTCTGCACGCGGCAAGCGATCCGCGCGAATTCGGCAAGGTGGCCGTGATGCTCGGCGGTCATTCGAGCGAGCGCGAGATTTCGCTGCTCACCGGCCAGGCGGTGCTCGCTGCGCTCATCCGAAAAGGCGTTGATGCGCACGCCGTCGATCCGCGAGACGTGGCACTCTCGTCGCTGCTCGATCAAAAGTTCGACCGCGTTTGGATCGCGCTGCATGGCCCCGGTGGCGAGGACGGCACCTTGCAGGGTGCGCTCGAGTGTCTCGGATTGCCGTATACGGGAAGTGGCGTACTCGGCTCGGCCGTGTGCATGGACAAGGTGCGCACCAAGCGTTTGGCGGCAGCCGTGGGGATCTCGACCGCGGAGTTCATGGTGCTTCGCAGTCCCGCCGACTTCGAGACCGCGTTGACTAAGCTCGGTTTGCCGATGTTCGTGAAGCCCGCCACGCAGGGCTCGTCCGTCGGTATTTCTAAGGTGGAGCGAGCTGCCGATCTTCCGGCGGCCTACGCTGCCGCAGCGGCGACCGATGATGTGGTGCTCGCTGAGGCGTTCATTCCGGGTGCCGAGTACACGGTGGGTGTACTGCACGGCAAAGCGCTGCCGTCGATTCGTATCGCGACACCCAAGACGTTCTACGACTACGAAGCGAAGTACCTGCGCTCCGATACTTTGTACGAGTGTCCGTCGGGACTCTCGACCGAGGCCGAGCGACATCTTGGCGCGCTTGCGATCGGTGCCTTCGCAGCCGTGGGAGCGGCGGGTTGGGGGCGGGTCGATTTCATGATGGATGCCACGGGCAGGCCGTTGCTGCTCGAGATCAACACGGTTCCCGGAATGACGGACCACAGTCTCGTTCCGATGGCTGCTCGTGCGAGCGGTATCGATTTCGACACTCTGGTCTGGCGCGTTCTCGAGACGAGCTTCACTCGTCAGCGCAGGGATTAAGGGCAGGAGAGTAGGCATGAGTCTGTTTGCAAATCGAAAAGCCCGTAATCGCCGTCGCGCGGATAAGGCGTCTTGGCAGATGCCCGAGATCGACTGGCGCCGACTCACCTACGGCGTTTCGGGGTTTGCTGCAGTCGCCGCATTTCTTTGGTTGATCGTCTCGGCGCTCGATCAGCCGATCGATCGTGTGGTGGTGCAGGGGCGCTTTCAGCGCGTGTCGCCGATGGACGTGGAGCAGGCGGTGCGTGATCGTATTCACGACGCCGGGCTCGTCACCGTCGACCTCGCGACGCTACAGCGCGCGATCGAAGAATTGCCCTGGGTCGATACGGCGAGTGTCGGTCGAGCTTGGCCGCGCGGTCTTCAGGTTCGCGTCGTCGAGCAGGTTGCCGCAGCCCGCTGGGGCGCGAACGGTCTGCTGAACGATCGCGGCGAGCTCTTCCTTTCCGAAGCGCGTTTCATTCCGCCCGAATTACCGCGTCTTTCGGGGCCGAAGGGCGCTGAGACGCTCGTCGCCAAACGGTATCTCGCGATTCAGGGTCGACTCGTCGAGGGCGGTGTACGCATCGCCGCGCTGCGACTCGATGCCCGCGGAGCGTGGGAGATCGATCTCGATAACGGTGTGCGCATCCGCCTCGGACGTCGCCAAGTGGATGAACGCTTCGAGCGTTTCGTAGCGGCCGCACTGCGCATCGTGGTGCAGCGCTCCGCCGAGATCAATTACGTGGACATGCGTTACACCAACGGGTTTTCGGTGGGTTGGCGCGGCAGTACCAAGGTCGCGGCCGTCGACGAGTTCGACGACGCCCCGGAAGGTTGAGGAACGGACAAGGAACATGGCGAAGAAACCAGAAAGACAGCTTATCGTCGGACTCGACATCGGCACCTCGAAGGTGGTGGCGCTGGTCGGCGAAATCGCACCGGACAACAGCATCGAGATCATCGGTATCGGCTCGCAGCCCTCGCGCGGGCTCAAGCGTGGCGTGGTGGTGAACATCGAATCGACCGTGCAGTCGATCCAGCGCGCCGTCGAAGAAGCCGAACTCATGGCCGGCTGCGAGATCCACTCGGTGTTTGCCGGCATCGCAGGTAGCCATGTCCGGAGTCTCAACTCGCACGGGGTCGTGGCGATCCGCGACAAAGAGGTTCAGCTGGCCGACGTTGAGCATGTGATCGACGCGGCCAAGGCGGTGGCGATTCCCGCGGATCAGAAGATCCTCCATGTGCTGCCGCAGGAGTTCATCATCGACGGCCAGGAAGGCATTCGTGATCCGGTCGGCATGTCCGGCGTGCGCCTCGAAGCGAAGGTGCATATCGTCACCGGCGCAGACAGCGCCGCGCAGAATATCGAGAAATGCATCCAGCGCTGTGGTCTCGATGTCGATGATGTCGTACTCGAGCAGCTCGCCTCCAGTTATGCCGTGCTGACCGATGACGAAAAAGATCTCGGTGTGTGCTTGGTCGATATCGGCGGCGGCACGACGGATATCGCCGTGTTCTCGCATGGCGCAATTCGCCATACGGCGGTGATTCCCATCGCGGGTGATCAGGTCACGAACGATATTGCGGTGTCGATGCGCACGCCTACGCAGAACGCCGAGGAAATCAAGTTGCGCTATGCCTGCGCGCTGTCGCAGCTTGCAAACCCCGATGAAACCATCGAGGTCCCGAGCGTCGGCGATCGACCGGCCCGCCGTCTCGCACGGCAAACGCTGGCTGAAATCGTCGAGCCGCGCTACGAGGAGCTGTTTGGCCTCATTCGCGAGGAGTTACGCCGCAGTGGTTTCGAGGAAGTGATCGCAGCGGGCATCGTGCTCACGGGTGGCAGCGCCAAGATGGAAGGCGCAATCGAACTCGCCGAAGAAGTGTTTCACGTGCCGGTTCGCCTCGGCATGCCGGTCGGCGTGCGCGGTCTTGCCGATGTCACGAGCAATCCGATTCATTCGACGGGTGTGGGGTTGCTGCTCTACGGCCGCGATCATCTCGTGCCGCGCGGTTCGCGCACGCGAGCGATCGCCGGTAACGCGCGCAGCATGGTGGAGCGGATGCGGGATTGGTTTCAGGGCAATTTTTAATTTCTTTTTTATTTTGAAAACTTCGACTACAGGAGCGACGTGCAATGTTTGAACTCATGGACTCTTACAGCCAAAGCGCGGTGATCAAGGTGCTGGGTGTGGGCGGTGGCGGCGGCAACGCCGTGTCGCACATGGTGCAGACCGGCATCGAGGGCGTGGATTTCATGTGCATCAATACCGATGCGCAGGCTTTGAAAAACTCCAACGTGAAGACGTCGCTGCAAATCGGCGGCAATATCACGAAGGGTCTCGGCGCCGGCGCAAACCCTGATGTCGGCCGTCAGGCCGCCATGGAAGATCGTGATCGCATCATCGAGCTCATCAGTGGATGCGACATGTTGTTCATCACCGCCGGCATGGGTGGTGGCACGGGCACGGGCGCTGCGCCGATCGTCGCGCAGATCGCCAAGGAGTTGGGCATCCTCACCGTTGCGGTCGTCACGCGTCCGTTCACCATGGAAGGCAGCAAGCGCTCCATCATCGCGGAGCAGGGCATGAATGAGCTCGCCAAGCACGTCGACTCGCTCATCACCATCCCGAACCAGAAATTGCTGACTGTTCTCGGTCCGAAGACCACGCTTCTCGATGCCTTCAAGAGCGCGAATGGTGTATTGCAGGGTGCGGTGCAGGGCATCGCAGAACTGATCACGCGTCCGGGTCTCATCAACGTCGACTTCGCCGACGTCCGCACCGTCATGAGCGAAACCGGTATGGCGATGATGGGTTCGGGTCACGCGACGGGAGAAGATCGTGCTCGCGTCGCTGCCGAGATGGCGGTGTCCTCGCCGCTTCTCGAGGACGTCAATCTCTCCGGCGCGCGCGGCATTCTCGTCAACGTCACGGCGGGTCTCGATCTCGGCATCGGCGAGTTCGAGCAGGTCGGCAACATCGTCAAAGAGTTTGCGTCCGATGACGCGACGGTCGTCGTGGGCACGGTCATCGATCCGTCGCTCACCGACGAACTGCGTGTCACGGTGGTGGCTACGGGTCTCGCTCGCTCGCAAGCGCAAATGGCTGCCGTGCGCGGCACCGCAAGCTCCTCGAGCAGCGTTCGCGCCGCGCCAGCTCGCGCCGCTTTCGACGCCCCGCGGGTCGGTCGTCGGCCGGTCGCCGTGTCCTCCGACTACAGCAAGCTCGACGTTCCGGCGTACGAGCGTCTGAAGGCGGCGGCGGGCGATGGGCTGCGCCACGAGCCTGAGGCTGCGGAAGACATCCTCGATATCCCGGCGTTCCTGCGCCGACAGGCCGACTGACGGTCGGTTTGGGGTACACTCGCCGCCTTCGATGACTCCCCGGCATGCCGCCTGAAGGCGGCATGCTTTGGGGCAGTCGGGGGAAACGATGGTCGGTCAACGCACTTTAAAAAATGTCATTCGCGCGAGCGGCGTGGGGTTACACACGGGCAAGCGCCTTCTCATGACCATCCGTCCGGCGGCGCCCGACACGGGCATCGTCTTCCGACGAACCGATCTTTCCGTTCCCGTCGACATTCCGGCTCGTGCCGGCAATGTCGGCGAAACCACCCTCGGTACCTCGCTCGTCAAGGGCGAGGTGCGCGTGTCGACGGTCGAGCATTTGCTGTCAGCCTTCGCGGGCCTCGGCATCGACAACGCACTCGTCGAGATCAGTGGTCCCGAAGTTCCCATCATGGATGGCAGCGCGGGTCCTTTCGTTTTCTTGTTGCAGTCGGCGGGCCTCGAGCAGCAGCGTACTCCGAAGCGCTTCGTTCGCATTCGCAAGTCGGTAAAGGTCGAGGACGGCGATAAGTGGGCGCGGTTCGATCCGTTCGATGGCTTCAAGGTCAATTTCGAAATCGAGTTCAACCATCCGATTTTCAAGCGTCACGGACAGCGTGCGAGCATGGATTTCTCCACGACGTCTTTTCTCAAAGAAATCAGCCGTGCACGGACTTTCGGTTTCATGCGCGACCTCGAGACGATGCGCGCGCGTAACCTCGCCCTCGGGGGCAACCTCGACAACGCCATCGTGCTCGATGACTCCAAGGTGCTGAACGAGGGTGGACTGCGTTACGAAGACGAATTCGTGAAGCACAAGATTCTCGATGCCATCGGCGATCTGTACCTGCTCGGTCACAGCCTCATCGGCGAGTTCTCGGCATTCAAATCCGGTCACGGTCTCAACAACCGATTACTGCGTACCTTGTTGGCCGACGAGTCGGCTTGGGAAGCGATCGTGTTCGAGCGCCCCGAAGATGCGCCGATCTCTTACGTGCGCGCGCCCGTGCTCGCCGCGACGGGCTGAATCTTCACCACAAATTTTTTGACGGCCGGACGGAAGGCCTTGGCCTCATCGGTCAGCGCCGGCAGCGCGAAGCGTAGCCTCGCCGCCCAAGAGGCCGAACTCGCGTGCAGCGTCAGCGTGCCGTCTCGCTCGACGTAGTGAACGATGGCTTCGAGCAGACCAGGCTCGAGCCTTTCAGCAAAAAAATCGCGCCAATCGCGTTGCTGTCCCGCAAATTTCCGCGCCGCTTGCGCGAGCCCCGAGCTCGAGAGCAAGTCCTTGATTTCTTTTGGCTTACCGGGCCTTGCAGGGGCGAGTCGCCCCCCTGAGGAATGCCCCAGTTTGGGAGATTTCGGGTTGAGGCGAGGGGGTGGTTTGGGCATAGTCGCGGTCCGCCGATTATGGCACCGGGACTCCGGGTGGGGGGCAGCAGTGAAATTCGTCGTACTGCGTCAGCGTGCCGCACAGGTTCGCAGCATCGACTTCTCCGGGCGCTGGGTGCTCGGTATCGGTGCGTCCGTGCTGCTCGTCGTCATCAGTCTCTCGTTTCTCGCTGGTTTCAGTTTCGCCGAGCGAGCCTCCGGTGGACCGTCTCTGCTCGCGCAGCTGAGTTCTTCCGAGCAACACGATATCGATGATTTGCGTGCTCGACTCCAAGAGCGCATCGACGCGATGTCGGCCCGTGTCGGACAACTCAACGCCCATATCATTCGACTCGATGCGCTCGGTAAGCGTCTCGCCGAAATGGCCAACGTCGATTCGCACGAATTCGATTTTTCGATGGCGCCCTCTGCAGGAGGTCCTGAGGCGAGCGCGGGAGTTCCCGTCCAGGCGCCTGAGCTCTCGGCGATGATCGACGACTTCGAGTCACGACTCGTGCAACGCGACGCTCAGCTCAACGTGCTCGAGCAGATCATCATGCAGCGCGAGTTGCGCAAGCAGATTCTTCCCGAAGGCCGTCCCGTCGAGCGGGGTTTTCTCTCCTCCGGTTTCGGTAATCGGCAAGATCCCGTGTCGGGAGAGTTCAGCTTCCATCGAGGCGTCGACTTTGCAGGCAGTGCCGGGGACCTCGTCATCGCAGTGGGTGCGGGAGTTGTCACGTTCGCCGGCTACCGCCCGGACTATGGGTACGTGGTCGATGTCACGCACGGGGACGGCTACGTGACCCGCTACGCTCATAATTCACGTGTTCTCGTGCGACAGGGTGAGACCGTCGCTCGCGGCCAGCGTTTGGCAGTGATGGGTTCCACGGGTCGCTCGACTGGGCCGCACGTCCACTTCGAGGTGCTACGAAACGGGGCTCCCGTGAACCCGCTCTCCTATCTCGGGGGTTGAATTCGACCGGCAGTACCCCAACCACGTAAAATGCCGCGCTTTTAGTCGGCTTCTGTTCAGGGGTTCCCCGGGTGCTCAATTTCCTCCAGCGTATTTTCGGTAGCCGCAACGAGCGGATGGTCAAGGCCATGTCGCGCGAGGTCCGCGCGGCCAACGCCTTCGAGCCGGCCCTGCAGGCGCTCTCCGACGAGCAGCTTCGCGCCAAGACCGATGAATTCCGAAGTCGTGTGCAGAAGGGCGAGACGCTCGACGTCTTGTTACCCGAAGCCTTCGCCGTCGTGCGCGAGGCCGCTCGTCGAACGCTCGGGCTGCGTCACTTCGATGTGCAGTTGCTCGGCGGTATCGCGTTGCACCGGGGTCGCATCGCCGAGATGCGCACAGGTGAAGGTAAAACGCTCGTCGCCACACTTCCGGCCTATCTCAATGCGTTGACGGGCGAGGGTGTGCACGTCGTCACGGTCAACGAATACCTCGCTCAGCGCGATGCCGAGTGGATGGGTCCCGTCTATCGTTTTCTCGGGCTCACCGTCGGCGTCATCCGCGGTCAGCAGCCCTCCGCCGAGAAGCGTGCGGCCTACGCCTGCGATATCACGTACGGCACCAACAACGAATTCGGCTTCGATTATCTGCGCGACAATCTCGCGTTTCGCCTCGAAGATCGCGTGCAGCGCACGTTGGCCTACGCCATCGTCGACGAGGTCGACTCCATTCTCATCGACGAAGCACGTACCCCACTCATCATTTCGGGTCCTGCGGAAGAGACGACCGATACTTACGTCGCCATCAACAAGCTCGTGCCGCGGCTCGAGCGTGCCGAGGGCCCGCCTCCGCGCATGGGCAACATGCTTTCCGGCGATTCCGAGCCCGAACCTGCGGGCGATTACATGGTCGACGAGAAGCAGAGACAAATTCATCTGACCGAGGCGGGTCACGAAAAAGTCGAAGCCCTCATGATCGAGGCGGGCATGCTTCGTGAAGGTGAGAGTCTTTACGATCCGTCGAATATCCGTCTGATGCATCACCTCAATGCGGCGCTGCGCGCTCACGCGCTCTACAAGCGCGATGTCGAGTACATCGTTCGCAGCGGCGAGGTGATCATCGTTGACGAGTTCACGGGTCGCACCATGCCGGGTCGTCGTTGGTCCGACGGTCTGCATCAGGCCGTCGAAGCGAAAGAGGGTGTTCGCGTCCGCGAAGAAAACCAGACGATCGCTTCGATCACCTTCCAGAACTACTTCCGTATCTATCGCAAGCTCTCGGGCATGACCGGCACCGCGGACACGGAGGCGCCAGAGTTCCTGCAGATTTATAACCTCGAGGTGAACGTCATCCCGACGCACCGACCGATGGTCCGCAAGGATATGGCGGATCTCGTGCATCTCACCCAGGCCGACAAATTCAAGGCCATCGTCGAAGACATTCGTGAGTGCGTGGGGAAGCAGCAGCCGGTTCTCGTCGGCACCACTTCGATCGAAGCATCCGAGCTCATCTCCGGTGTGCTCAAAAAAGAAGGCATCGCCCATGAGGTACTGAACGCGAAGCAGCACGAGCGCGAAGCGCAGATCGTGGCGCAGGCGGGCCGTCCGGGCGCGGTCACGATCGCGACCAACATGGCCGGTCGCGGCACCGACATCGTGCTCGGTGGTAGCCTCGAGTCTGAGTTGCACGCGCTGCCCGCCGAAGCGACCGACGAGCAGCGTGCGGCGATACGCACCGCGTGGCAGCAGCGTCACGAGCAAGTTCTCGCCGCGGGCGGTCTGCATATCATTGGTACCGAGCGTCACGAGTCTCGTCGTATCGACAACCAGCTCCGTGGTCGTTCGGGCCGTCAGGGCGATCCCGGATCGTCGCGCTTCTATCTGTCGATGGAAGACAATCTGATGCGTATTTTCGGCGACCCCAACTTCACCAAGCGCCTGCTTTCGGCGGCCGGTATGAAAGAGGGTGAGGTCATCGAGAGTCGCATGCTGAGCCGACGTATCGAGGTCGCGCAGCGCAAGGTCGAGTCGCACAACTTCGACATCCGTAAGCAATTGTTGTTGTTCGACGATGTCGCGAACGATCAGCGTAAGGTCATTTATCAGCAGCGCACCGAGATCATGGGCGCCACCGATCTGTCGCCCGCCATCCGCGGCATTCAGGCCGATGTGGTCGGGCGCCTGCTCGATGAGTATTTGCCGCGCAACGTACCTCACGAAGACTGGGACCTCGAGAGCCTTCGCGACGGATTGCGCAAAGATTTCCACACCGAGGTCGATCCCCGTGGATGGGTCGCGGCAGAGCCCGAGATCGACGAAGTGAAACTTCGCGCGCGCGTGCTCGAGGCGGTTGCCAAGCATTACGACGAGAAGTCGCAGCGTTATGGCGCCGAGCTCATGCAGCATCTCGAGAAAGACGTCATGTTACGCACGCTCGATCAGCATTGGCGTGAGCATCTGGCCGCCATGGATTACCTGCGTCAGGGTATTCATCTGCGTAGCTATGCGCAAAAAGACTATCGCTACGAATATCGTCGTGAGGCGTACGAGCTCTTCAGTAACATGCTCGATCGCGTCAAATTCGATACGGCCTCGTTACTCGCTCGTATCGAGGTTCGCAGCGAGGCCGATCTGCAGCGCGAAGAAGAAGAGCGTCAAAGAAAGCTACTCGCTGCGCTCCAGGCACAGCACGCCGAGGCGCAGTCGCCGCTCGGCGGCGCTCAGCCTGAAACCGGTGAGGCCCCCTCGGATCAGCGAGCCGCCGCAGCACCCGTCGTGCGCGGAGAGCGCAAGGTCGGTCGAAACGAACCGTGTCCCTGCGGGTCGGGTCGTAAATACAAACAGTGCCACGGCGCGCTCGAATCCTGACCGTTGCTGCCGACAAGCCGCGTATCGTCGTCGTAGCGGGGGCGCTGCTCGACGAGCACGGTCGCGTACTCATCGCGGCTCGACCACCCGGCAAGCACATGGCGGGTCGCTGGGAATTTCCCGGAGGCAAGATTGCCGACGGCGAGTCGCCCGAGGCGGCGCTACGCCGAGAGCTGCGCGAGGAGCTCGGTGTCGAGATTCAACACTGTCGGTTCGAGATGTCGCTCGTCCATGCGTATCCCGATCGCGAGGTCGAGCTGCTCTTTCATGTGATCGAGGCCTGGAGTGGAACGCCCGAGTCGCGCGAAGGTCAGGCGCTGCGCTGGGTGCCGATCGCCGCGCTCGCCGACGAAGATATCCTCGAAGCGGACCTGCCATTCATACGGACTTTGCAGCGACACGTCGGCAGCGCAAGATAGTCCGATGAATAACCTCAGAACATGGGCCAGTTCGGCCTCCGGTGAGCGAATCGAAGCGCGTAATCCCCGCAGTGGCGAAATCGATTTCGCATTCCGTGCGCCGACTCCGACAGAATTGAGCGCTCGACTGACGAGCCTGCGCGCGGCGCAGCGTCGGTGGCGCGCTCGATCGCTCGATGAGCGCATTGCGATTCTTCGTCGCTGGCGCGCCGAATGGGTCGCCCGTCAGCCGGCGATCATCGATGCTCTCGCCCAAGATACGGGACGATTTCTGATCGCGACCAGCGAGGTGACGACTGTCGCAGGGATGATCGATCGCTGGACCGCGCTTGCGCCCTCGCTCGCTGTCGAAGAGGAGTCGAGATCGGCAACCTTGCCGCAGATTTCCTACCGTTCGCAGTACGTCCCCTACGAGCTCGTCGGCATCATCAGTCCCTGGAACTTTCCGGCGACACTGTGTTTCATCGATGCGATCCCGGCGTTACTCGCAGGCTGCGCGGTTTTGATCAAGCCAAGCGAGGTCACGCCGCGCTTCGTCGGGCCAGCGCTCGAGTCCATCGCGGCGGTGCCCGAGCTCGCTGAGGTATTACACCTGCAGCCCGGTGGCCGGCAGACCGGCGAACAGCTCGTCGAGAGTGTCGATGTCGTGTGCTTCACGGGCAGCGTGGCGACGGGTCGACTCGTCGCCGCCAATGCCGCGCGTCATTTCATCCCGGCTTTTCTCGAGTTGGGGGGTAACGATCCGCTCATCGTCACGGCGACGGCCGATCTCGAGCGCGCCACCGATGTCGCGCTGCGTTCGACCTGTCTCGCAACGGGCCAGGCCTGCCAGAGCATCGAGCGCGTCTACGTCGATCGAAAAATATTCGACTCTTTCGTCACGAGGCTCGTCGAGAAAGCGAAGGCCGTCGAGCCCAACTGGCCCGATATCCATCAAGGCACGATCGGTCCGTTTATTTTCGGCAAGCAGGCTGACGTGGTCGCTGCGCAGATCGCCGATGCGGTCTCGAAGGGCGCGCGCGTGCTCTGTGGCGGTCAGATCGAAGACCACGGTGGCAAGTGGCTGCGACCCACGGTGCTCGTCGACGTCGATCATCGAATGAACATCATGACCGAAGAGACTTTCGGCCCCGTCATTCCCGTGATGGCGTTCGATCAAATCGATGACGCCGTGACGCTCGCGAACGAGGGCGTCTACGGTCTCTCGGCGGGTGTGATCGCCGGCACGCTCGAGGAGGCCGAGGCCATCGGTCGACGCATCGATGCGGGCGGCATTAGCCTCAATGACGGCTCGCTCACGGCGCTCTGTCACGAGATGGAAAAACACTCGTTCAAGTTGTCGGGCATGGGCGGATCACGCATGGGCCCGGCCGGCTATCTGCGGTTTTTCCGTCGCAAGGTGCTGATCCGTCAGCACGGACAACCGGCTACCATCGCGAGCATCGCCGAATCGAATCTCAGCAAAGGAAAGTCTCCATGAGTAACCAAGACCTCGGTCTACCCGAAATCAAAATCGACTCTGCCAGCCTCTACCGGGAGGACGTATTCACCGATCGTCGAGCCGGAACGCTGCGTCGCATGATCCCGGTACTCACCGATGGCTCACCCGACGCCTCGCGACCGGTCCTTTGGCTGGGCCAGACGCAACTCATGACGCCGGGCGGGGTATTGCCTCTCGGTTTCGAGATCGAGGCCAAAGATCTGGCCGAGGCCATCGAGAAATTTCCGGATGCCGTCAAGAAAGCCCTCGAAGATGCCATCGAGGAAGCGCAGCAGATGCGCCGTGAGGCCGCCTCTCGCATCGTGGTACCCGAGTCCGGTGCCGCGCTCGGTCAGACCCTCGGCGGTAAGATCAAGATGCCTTAACCGTCTGCGACCTGACGGTAAATTTCGGCAAACTCGGTCTGCGATTTCACGCAGACCGAGAGATCTTTCAGCAGGCCATCGTGCAAGTCGTAGATCCAGCCATGGATCTCTAGCGCCTTGCCTCGATCCCATGCACTTTGCACGATCGTGGTTTGCCCCACGTTGAGCACTTGCTCGATCACGTTGAGCTCGCAGAGTCGGCGTAGGCGAGTCATCTCGTCCGGGAGTTCGGCGAGGCGTGCATGGTGCTTCTTCATCACGTCCTGCACGTGTCGAAGCCAATTATCGATGAGCCCCAGTCGATCGTTGCGCATCGCGGCATGCACGCCACCACATCCGTAGTGACCGCAGACGATCACGTGCTCGACATCGAGTACATCGACGGCGTATTGCAAAACCGACAGGCAATTGAGATCGGTGTGTACGACGACGTTCGCGACATTGCGATGCACGAAGAGTTCACCGGGCAGCAAGCCGACGATTTCATTGGCCGGCACCCGACTGTCGGCGCAACCGATCCAGAGATAATCGGGCGACTGTTGCCCCACCAGCTTTTCGAAAAACGCCGGATCTTGTGCCGTGATCTCTGCCGACCACTCGCGGTTGCGATCGAAAAGCGGCTTTAAGCTGCGCATAGGATAGGGCTCTCCAGGTCAGGCATATTCATTCCGCAGCGTCATTCCGCGGCGATAGGCTCGCCGGCCGGTCCCTCGATCTTTGGCCGATCGGGGCGCAGCGTGCGTGCAAAAAATTGCACGACTGTGTCGTATGCATGCGGACCCGTCGAGCCGAAGCGCAGCAACGCATGCTTGCTGCCGGGGTAGGGCATGACCTCGAAGGGTTTACGCAAATCTTGTAGTCGCTTGAAAAGCGCCGTGCTGTGCGTGAAGAGCACGTTATCGTCGGCCATGCCGTGCATGATGAGCAGCGGACCGGCGAGTTTGTCGGCGTGTGTCATGACGTTACCTTCGCGATAACCTTCCGGGTTGTCTTCAGGGGTACCCATGTAGCGCTCGGTGTAATGGGTGTCGTAGAGGCGCCAGTCGGTCACGGGCGCGCCCGAGACACCGGCGGCGAAATGGCCGGGCGCCTTCACCATGCTCATGAGAGCCATGTAACCGCCATAACTCCAGCCGAACACACCGATGCGCGTGCCGTCCACGAAGGGCAGGGTGCGTAGAAATTCGACACCACGCACTTGATCTGCCACTTCGACCGTACTCATGCGTCGATAGAGTGCGCCTTCGAACGCACGACCTCTAAACGCCGAGCCGCGGTTATCGACGGCGAATACCACGTAGCCCTGCTGCGCGAGATATTGTCGGAATAGTCCGCCCCAAGCTTTTCGAACGTTTTGCACGCCGGGACCGCCGTAGACCTCGACGATGACGGGATAGCGACGACCCGGCTGCATACCCACCGGGCGCGTGAGTTGGTAATGCAGGGTCTGTCCATCGCTCGCCTTCAGCGTGCCGAACTCGGTAGGCTGATGTAGCGGCAGGTAGGGTGCGTACGGATGCGTGTCGTCCAGTCGATTAGCGACGAGCACGTCGATGAGGCTGCCGTCCGTCCGTCGCAAACTCAGGGAGGGCGGAGAGTCTGGCGTCGAGAAGGTATCCAGCCAATATTTTCCGTCGGAAGACAGACTGTTCGCGTGCCAGCCCGATTCGCCGCTGAGTCGTCGGATTTCGCTCTCGATGCCTGCTGCATCAGAGGGCCCTTCGAGCGGGGCGACGTAAAGATGTCTTTCGAGCGGCGTATCGCGATTGGCCGTGAAGTAGACGAGGCCTCGTGCTTCGTCGACGGTTTCGATGGCCCGTTCGCGAGCACTGCCGGCGACCATCCACGCACCTGCCGTGATCGGCCTCAGGAGTTTGCCGTCGTAATCGAAGAGATAGAGATGATCGTAGCCGCTGCGCGCGGATGACCAGATGAACGCAGGGCGCTGTTTCAAAAAGGTCAGTTCGTCATGCAGATCGACCCAGGTATCGCTGCGCTCTTCGATCAGCAGTCGACCAGCGCCCGAGCTCGCATCGACTCGCCAGAGCTGCAGTAATTTTTGATCTCGGGGTTGACGCTGAACGGCCAGCGCCGACGAATCGGGAAACCAATTGACTCGTGCGAGATAACCCTCGCCCGCCGAGGCGGGGGGCAGTTCGCGATCGCTGGCTTGATCGAGATCATGGACGAAGAGATCAACACGAGCGTTGGGACGACCCGCCGCCGGATACCGCTGGCGGATGACTTTCACGCTTTCGGCATAGATCTCGAAGCGTTCGACTTCATCCACCGTCGATTCGTCGACCCGGGTGTAGGCGATGCGTCGCTCGTTGGGAGACCACCAGTAACCGGTGCTCCGATCCATTTCTTCTTGTGCGATGAACTCCGCCACACCGAATGACAGGAGGCCACCTCCCGATCGGGTGATCGCGAGCTCGCGCCCCGTGGAGATCTCGAGTACGTACAAGTTTTGATCACGTACGTAACTGACATAGCGACCGCGCGGTGAGAACCGCGCATCGGTTTCGGCGGCAGGCGTTGAGGTGAGACGACGTACGGTCGACGCTGCAGGGGCCGCACGTAGATCGTAGAGATAGAGATCTCCCGAAAGCGGGATGAGCAGATAGCGCGAGTTCGGCGAGAACTCGTATTCGACGATGCCGGCGAGCGAGGAGGTGCGAGCGCGTTCGCGTCGCGCTTCCTCCTCGGCGGACAGCTTGCCCTCGTCGGCGACAAGAGCGGCGGAGTCGACGAGTAGGCGGGTGCGACGGGTCGAGGTGTCGTAGGCCCAGATGTCGAGGCGGTCTTTCGCGTCGGGCTTGCCTTGCAGGTAGGTGACGAGCTTGCCGTCGGGCGAGAATCTCGCGCCGCGTAATGACGGCCCGGAGAGGTCGGGCGCGGCGAAGAGCCGGTCGATGGTGAGGCGTTGTGGCGTCGCGGCCGAGGCGGCGGTCGAGGCGGCGAGGGCGATCAGCGCGATCGCCCCGAGGAGTCGTGATTTCAAAGTGCTGCACATCATGCGTAGGTGTCCAGTAACATGCGTCATCCAGATGAAACCCAGTGTAGAGAGGAATATGTCCCATCGCCACCCGCGACGCCTCGCGCTCGCCACCGCTCTGCTCGTCACGCTCACCACGCACTCTGCCATGTCTGAAAACAACGCTTCTTCCGCCTCGCTATCCTATCCGACCGTGACGCGAGGTTCGGTCGTCGACGTCTATCACGGCAAGTCGGTCGCCGACCCTTACCGCTGGCTCGAGCAGCCCGAAGCACCGGCCACGCGCGAGTTCGTCGCAGCGCAAAATGCGCTCGCCAAGCCGTGGCTCGAGTCGCTTCCTCAGCGCGCCTGGATTCAAAAACGCCTGACGGAGCTCTGGAGCTTCGAGCGAGTGGGCGTGCCGCGCAAGAAGGGCGGCAAGTATTTCTTTGTCCGCAACGACGGCCGACAGAATCAAAGCGTGCTCTATGTCGCCGACTCTCTTCAGGGCAAGCCGCGGGTGCTTTTCGATCCGAATGCTGCGAGCCGCGATGCGACCGTCGCGCTCGCGCGGTACGAACCATCCCCAGACGGCAGCCTGATCGCCTACTCGTTGTCGGATGGTGGCACCGACTGGGAGATCTGGAAGTTCCGCCGCACCTCTGATGGCGTCGATCTTCCAGACGAACTGCGCTTCACGAAATTCTGGGAGCTCTCTTGGGCGCCCGACGGCTCCGGTGTGTACTACAGCCGCTACCCGCGCCGCGCCGACGATGCCTCGCGCGGCGACGATCAAGGTCAGCCGGTCGTCCACTTCCATCGACTCGGCGATGCGCAGGAGCGTGACGCCGAAATCTACCGTGTGAAGAACCATCCGCGTCGTGCGCCGACGGCGAGCGTCTCGGATGACGGTCGTTGGCTCTTCGTGTCGATGTTCGACGGGTATCGAACCAATGGCATCGATCTCATCGACTTGCGTGATCCGAAAGCACCACCCCGTACGCTCTTTGGCGCTTGGGATGCCCGTTATTCCATCATCGGTAGCGAGGGCGACACCATCTACGTCGTCACCACGAACAACGCGCCGCAAAGTCGGGTCATCGCTGTCGATGCGCGTGACCCGTCGCCCGCGAAGTGGCGTGAGCTCGTCCCGCAAGACGCGCTCGCACTCGATGAGGCGAGCTTCGTCGGTGGCCGTATCATCGTGCGCTATGTGCGTGACGCGCACGGTGTTGCGCGAGTCTTCGATCGTGACGGACGCGCGCTCGGTGATGTGCCCGTTCCGGGGCTCGGCACACTCGCCGGGT
Source organism: Steroidobacteraceae bacterium (assembly GCA_017853175.1). Lineage (GTDB taxonomy): Bacteria > Pseudomonadota > Gammaproteobacteria > Steroidobacterales > Steroidobacteraceae > UBA964. The sequence goes on from JAFMKA010000018.1 coordinate 17,680, forward strand.
TCGGCGGTAACGCCACCGATACCGAAACGTTCTTCGCCTATGCCGATTACCTTCGACCGGGTCAGGTCATGCGCCTCGATCTCAGTGACCTCTCGACGAGTGTCTGGCGAGCGCCCGCGTTCGGTGCCGACACGTCGCGCTACGTGACCCGACAGGTGTTCTACACCAGCAAAGATGGCACGCGCGTCCCGATGTTCATCACGCATCATCGCGATCTCGTGAAAAACGGCGAGACGCCGACGCTGCTTTATGGATACGGCGGATTCAACGTATCGGTGACCCCGACCTTTCGCCCCACGGTGATCACTTGGCTCGAGATGGGCGGAATCTACGTCGAAGCCAATCTGCGCGGCGGTGGTGAGTACGGTGAGCCCTGGCACGAAGCGGGCACCAAGACGCGCAAACAAAACGTGTTCGACGATTTCATCGCAGCGGCGGAATATCTCATCCGCGACGGCTACACCAACCCGCGTCGACTCGCGATTTCCGGGCGTAGTAACGGAGGCTTGCTCGTCGGTGCAACGCTACTGCAGCGGCCCGATCTGTTTGCCGCCGCGTTGCCTGGCGTGGGTGTGCTCGACATGCTTCGTTATCACACGGCGAGCGCCAATGCGCGCCAGTGGTCCTCGGACTACGGGCTCTCGGAAGATCCTGCGGAATTCGAAGCGTTGCTCGCGTACTCACCGGTGCACAACGTGAAGCCCGGCGCTTGCTATCCGCCGACGCTCATCACGACGGCCGATCGCGACGATCGAGTCGTGCCGTGGCATAGCTACAAATTTGCTGCGGCACTGCAGCATGCGCAAGGCTGCCGATCTCCGATCCTGCTGCGCGTCGAAACGCGAGCGGGTCATGGTGCGGGCAAGCCCACTTGGATGCAGATCGAAGATTTCGCAGATCAGTGGGCGTTCGCCGCAGCGATGCTCGGCGTGAAGACGCCCTGAGAGTTCAGGCCTTGGCGCTCGGTCGCGCGGCGATGGCCGCGTGCCAGCGCCCAAGATGAAGCTGCTCGGGTTGCAGGCGAATGCCCGAGGGCTTGCCGAACTCCAAGGTCGTGAAAGCGACGATGTCGGCCATGCTGAAGGCATCGCCCGCGATGAATGGCCGCTCGGCGAGTAGCGCATCGATGCGACGCCACTCCTCAAGCACTTGCTCGCGAGCCGAGGCACCGTAGTCGGCAATCTGCGTGACGCGCCCTTGCCAGAACTTGTGCAAGTGCCGAAACGCATGAGTCGTGGGCACGTATACCCTGAACATCAGTTCCAGCGTCATGGCGTCGATGCGCGCACGTTCGAGAGGCGTCGCGCCGAAGAGGCAGGGCTCGGGGTAGAGCGCTTCGAGGTATCGGCAGATCGCAAGTGACTCACGAATGCGAATGCCATCGTCGAGTTCGAGTACCGGAACTTCGCCGAGCGGATTCACTTCGCGAAATGCCGCACCCCCGGTTTCGTTCGTCGCGATGTCGACCGGTATCCGAGTGATCACCACACCACGCGCGTCGAGGTCTTTTTCGGCGATGAACATTCGAACGCGCCGCGGACTCGGCGCGAAATCGTTGTCGTAGAGTTTCATCAGCTGCAGCAAATAAGATCGAACGGCACGTCGCTTTCGACCTGACGCGCGCGTTCGTTGAGGCCTTGCCAGCTCACGAAGCGCACACTCGCGCGGTAATGACTGCCGCTGATTTCGGGGAAGACGCCGAGTTCGGCCGGCACGGCCACGCGCAACAATTGCACAGGCTGACCGCGATCGAAGGTGATATGAAAGACGCCGTTCGAAGCCATTTCACTTCGCGCGCGGCCGCCTTGCCGAGTGAGCCACAACAACTCGGCGATCGAGTCGCAGAGTGGACGCAATAACGCGAGCCACTCGGCGAGCGCATGTTCGCGCATCTCGGTCGGCTGCGCCAACCAAAAAGACAAATCGGGGAGATCGAAGTCGCAGGTGCCGCCCGGTATGGTGCTTCGATGCCGGATCGCTGCGAGAAAGTTCGAGTCACGCAGCGGCTGCAACCAACTCGAGTCCGCGCCGAGCAATTCGGTTCGCAGTCGAGTGAGATTGGCGACGAGCGCCTGAAGTCGATCGACGTCGATATTGGGTCTGCGCTGAAACTCGGTGTACACCGCAATCTGACGTTCGAGTTCTTTGAGCGCGTCAGCACGTATATCGCTGCGCGTGATGATGGCGAGAATGTCGAGAAGACTCGCGATCGCCGCGCGACTGCCCCATTGAGAACTCGAGTGCGCGTGAAAGAGACCTTGGTTGTAGAGGAAGTCGATGCGCAAATAGGCACGCATCCGCTCGTTGAGCGGTTGCTCGAAAACCAGAGGCCCCTCGTTGCCCGCAGGCGCCGTGGCTGCCCCCTCTGCGGCCACCTCGGTCATGGAGCTATTCTGTTACAGCCGGGTCCCAGCCGCCACCCAACTTGCTCCGGTCAGGATCCTAAACCCGTTCCTGCCAACTCGAGATAGCGCCGGTGGAGCGATCGGACGGCAGTCTCTAGGGCCTCCAGATCACCGTCGTTGACGATGATGTCATCGGCGATCGCGAGCCGAGCCGCTCGGGGCGCTTGGGCGGCGAGGACTGCCCGGGCGGCCTTTTCGTCGATGTGATCGCGAGCCATCACGCGGACAATTTGCAAAGCCTCGGGGCAGTCGACCACGAGCACCCGATCGAAGTCTCGCCGTCCCCCGGTCTCGGCGAGCAACGGAATTGCATTGATCACGTAGGGGCCCGGCGCCGTCTGGTTGAGTAAGGCCATTCGGCTTCGAATCCGGGGGTGGGTGATGGCCTCGAGGTCGTGTCGGGCCGCTGGGTCGCTAAATACGATCAGTCGTAATGCGCGACGATCGAGTTGACCGTCGGCCGCGAGCACGGTCGGACCAAATCGCTGCACGATGGCTGCGAGACCCTCGCTTCCGGGTGCCACGACTTCGCGCGCGATGACATCGCTATCGATGACGGTGACGCCGAGCGCTGCGAAGAGATCGGCGACACGAGACTTGCCGCTCGCGATTCCTCCGGTGAGACCCACTTTGAACATCGATTAGAACCCCACCCAATCTTTGATCAGCAGACTGTCCGGAGCGCCTGGTCCGATCAGCATGACGAACCACGCTGATGCAGCGAGGAAGGGTCCGAAGGCGATGGGTTGCTGTCGTGATCGATTGAAGAACAACACCAAGACGAGGCCGACCGCCGCGCCGGCAATGGATGCCAGCAAGAGGATCGGCATGAGTGCCGCCGGCCCGAGCCACACACCGAGCGCCGCAAACAATTTGAAGTCACCATAGCCCATGCCTTCCTTGCCGGTGATGAGCTTGAAGAGTTGATAGAACGCCCAGAGCGATACGTAACCCACGATCGCTCCGATCACTGCCGTGCGGACATCGCCCACGAGACTTGCCGCGAGCCCGATCCAGAGGAGTGGCAGCGTCAACTGATCGGGTAAATAGTGTGTATCGAAATCGATGACGGCGAGAGCGATCAGAAAGGCCGTGACGAGGAAGGCCGCCCACACTTCGAGTCCTGCGCCGAATGTCACGGCGACGATCGCGAAGGCCATCGCTGTACCCAACTCGATGAGTGGATAGCGCGGCGAGATGGATGCGTGACAGGCGGCACACTGTCCGCGAAGCGCGATCCAACTCAGAACTGGCACTAACTGCCTTGCGCCTAGCGGTGTGTCGCAAGTTGGGCAGTGTGATCGCGGCGCAATGAGATCGTAGCGAGACGCGACGGCAACATCGCGCCCTTCGAGCTCGGCACATTGCTCGCGCCACTCGCGCTCGAGCATACGTGGCAGACGGTGAATCACGGTGTTCAGAAAACTGCCGACGATCAGGCCGAGCACCGCCGCGACGATGGGAAACACCCCCGGGGCGGCTAAGGCCGCGAGCCCCTGAAGCAACGAGGAGAGCGCATCCGTCATTAGCGGTTCCCTTAACCTCGGGTTTCGACGAAAATGGGAGTTTAGTCCAGCAGGTTGGGGGGTCTCGATGAATCTTCACGAATATCAGGCGAAAGAAGTCTTTTCGGCGTACGGAATCCCGGTTCCGGCCGGCCGCGTAGCGGCCACGCCTGAGGAGGCTGTCGCCGCAGCCCAAGCGCTCGGCGGTCAGGTCTGGGTCGTGAAAGCGCAGGTTCATGCGGGCGGGCGCGGCAAAGCGGGCGGCGTCAAACTCGCGCGCGACACCAATGCGGTACGCGATGCGGCGAAAGCCATGCTAGGTACACGTCTTGCGACGAAGCAGACGGGGCCCGAAGGTTTGCCCGTCGATCGCGTCTACGTCGAGACGGGCTCCGCCATCGATCGAGAGATCTACCTCTCGCTCACGCTCAATCGCGAGAAGGGTTTCATTGCGATGGTGGGCTCTGCGGCGGGCGGCATGGATATCGAAGAGGTCGCCGAGCACTCTCCCGAAAAAATCACCACGGTGAATATCCATCCTGCCGCGGGTCTGCAGCCTCATCAGTGCCGTCGCATGGCGTTCGCACTCGGTTTCAAAGATGCGCAGATCGCGCAGTTCCAGAAAATTGCGATGGCGCTCTATCAGCTCTACCTCGACAAGGACGCGAGTCTGCTCGAGGTCAATCCGCTGATCGTCACCAAGACGGGTGAGCTCGTCGCGCTAGACGCCAAGATCAACATCGATGCCAATGCCACCTATCGCCAGAAGGCGCTCGCGGCAATGCGCGATACCGCACAAGAAGACCCGATGGAGTTGCAGGCCAGCCAGCACGATCTCAACTACGTCTCGCTCGACGGCGACATCGCGTGCATGGTCAACGGCGCAGGGCTCGCGATGGCCACGATGGATCTCATCAAGTTGCACGGCGGTTCGCCTGCGAACTTCCTCGACGTGGGTGGCGGCGCGACGGCCGAGCGCGTCACGGTGGCGTTCAAGCTCATCCTCTCTAACCCGAAGGTGAAGGCGATCCTCGTCAATATCTTTGGTGGAATCGTGCGCTGCGACCTCATCGCTGAGGGCGTCATCACCGCCGTCAAGAACGTGGGCGTCAAGGTTCCGGTGGTCGTTCGCCTAGAAGGTACGAACGCCGAGAAGGCGCGCGAGATGCTGGCCTCCAGTGGGCTCAAGGTCATCGCCGCCAAAGACCTCACCGATGCGGCGCAAAAAGTCGTCGCCGCTGCGCGCTGACGCACGTCGTCGTTCGCGCTCGTACCACAAGCTGACAGGATTCGATTCATGAGTATTCTCGTCGACAAGAACACCAAAGTGATCTGCCAAGGTTTCACGGGTAAACAAGGCACGTTCCACTCCGAACAATGCATCGCCTACGGCACTCAGGTCGTTGGGGGTGTCACCCCCGGGCGCGGTGGCGAAAAGCACCTCGACCGCCCGGTCTTCGACACGGTGCACGATGCCGTCGTGGCGACGGGTGCCAACGCCTCGATGATTTACGTGCCGGCTGCTTATGCGGCCGACGCGATTCTCGAAGCCGCCGATGCGGGCATCGAGCTCATCGTGTGCATCACCGAGGGCATTCCGGTGAACGACATGGTGCGCGTGAAGACCGCACTCGCGGGCTCGAAGTCGCGGCTCATCGGCCCGAACTGCCCCGGCATCATCACGCCGGGCGAATGCAAGATCGGCATCATGCCGGGCTTCATCCACAAGCCGGGCTGTATCGGCATCGTGTCTCGCTCGGGCACGCTCACCTACGAAACCGTTTTCCAGACCACGAACAACGGTCTCGGTCAGAGCACCTGCGTCGGTATCGGCGGAGATCCGGTGCGCGGCATGAATTTCATTGATGTTCTTGCGCTATTCCAAGACGACCCGAAGACCGAAGGCATCGTGATGGTCGGCGAAATCGGCGGCAGCGACGAAGAGGCGGGTGCAGAGTTCATCCGTCAGCACGTCACCAAGCCGGTCGTGGCCTACATTGCGGGTGTCACGGCGCCTCCGGGCAAGCGCATGGGTCACGCTGGTGCGGTCATCGCCGGAGGTAAGGGGACGGCCGCCGATAAATTCCGGGCCCTCGAGGCGGCAGGCGTGCGCACGGTTCGATCACCGGCCGAGCTCGGTTCGGCGATCGAAGAGCAGTTGCGCAAGCGCCGGAAGGCTTGACGGGCGAGTCGATGCGAATCGCCCTCGCGCAGGTCAACCTGCTCGTGGGCGATGTCGGCGGCAATTCGGCGCGTGTGCTGGAGTCGGCCGCCGAGGCGGGCGCTGCCGGGGCCGATCTCGTCGTGTTTCCCGAGTTGACGCTCGCCGGTTATCCGCCCGAAGACCTGCTCTTTCACCGCGGATTCCGCAGACAGATCGATTCGGCGCTCGCGCGCTGCATCGAGACCGCGCAGCGTCCCGCCGTGATGGTGGGCTTTCCCGAATATACCGATCAGGGCATTTACAACTCGGTCGCCTGGATCGAGGGCGGCTCCGAGCGCGCTCGTTATCGCAAAGCCTGTCTGCCCAATTACGGTGTGTTCGACGAGCAGCGCTACTTCGCGCGAGGTAGCGCGCCCTGCGTGCTCGAGCATCGCGGCATCCAGATCGGCATGTTGATCTGCGAAGACATCTGGCAAGAAGCGCCCGCCCAGGCGGCTCGTGCCGCAGGCGCCCAATTGCTGATCGTGACCAATGCCTCGCCGTACGAACACGGCAAACAAGCCTCGCGCGAGGCCACCTTGCGCGCGCGAGCCCTCGAGACCGGCGTGCCCGTGGTCTACGTCAATCTCGTCGGCGGTCAGGACGAGTTGGTGTTCGACGGACAGAGTGTCGTCGTCGACGCGAAGGGCGACGTGGTGCATCGCTCACCGGCCTTCGTCGAATCGCTGGAGTACATCGACTTCGCGAGATCGGCTTCGGGCGCCGTCGTACCCGTGCCGAGCGCTCGCATCACCGCGCCGCTCGACGATGTCGCAGAGGTCTATCACGCCCTAGTGCTCGGTGTCCGCGACTACGTTGGCAAACATCGATTTCCGGGCGTGGTGCTCGGGCTCTCGGGCGGCATCGATTCTGCGTTGACTCTTGCCATCGCCGTCGATGCGCTCGGCGCCGATCGTGTGCAGGCGGTGATGATGCCTTCGCGTTACACCTCGCAGCTCAGTCTCGACGAGGCTGCTGCGCAGGCGATTCGTCTCGGCGTCAAATATTCCGTGATCCCGATCGAAGGAATGTTCGATGCCACGCTCGCGGCGCTTCGTGAGGAGTTCGCGGGTCGCGAGCCCGATGCCACCGAAGAGAACATTCAGTCGCGATGTCGCATGCAACTGCTGATGGGGATTTCCAATAAGACGGGTCGTATGTTGCTCACGACGGGTAACAAGAGCGAAATGGCAGTGGGATACGCCACGCTCTACGGCGATATGGCGGGCGGTTTCGCGCCCATCAAAGATTGCAGCAAATTACTGGTCTACAAACTGTCGGCGCATCGTAATGCGGTTGCGGCGGCCGCGGGCGAGGCGCCGGTCATTCCCGTCAAGGTCATCGAGCGACCCCCTTCGGCAGAGCTGCGTCACGACCAGAAAGATGCCGACTCGTTACCGCCGTACGAGGTGCTCGACCCGATCCTCGAGGCCTTCATCGAGCAGGATCTTTCGGTCGATGAGATCGTGGCGAGAGGGTTCGACCGAGCGACGGTGGGTCGTGTGCTCGATCTCGTCAAAAGAAATGAATACAAGAGACGGCAGGCGCCGCCCGGTGTTCGCGTCAGTCGACGAGGCTTCGGGCGAGACTGGCGTTATCCGATCACGAGCGGATATCGACGCTGAGATCAGCGCCTCGGCGTCAGCCCCAGATTCGCCACCAGGGTTTCTTGATGGGAACCACTTTCTCCGCCACGCCGCCGTAATTGGCCGCGTAGATCGCGCGGGTTTGGTCGGCGAGTTCTTTCATCGCGAGGCGGTCGTAGCACTCGATGAGAATTTCTAGCGCCTCGCGAACCGCGGGCGAACCGTCGTACTGCTCGATGGTTTCTTTGGCGCGTCGCGCAGCGCCGACCCATGCGCCTCGTTCCATGTAATGACGTGCGACGTAGAGGTCGTAGTCGGCCAAGCGATTGCGGAGGTGGATCATTCGTCGGCGCGCATCATGTGCGTATTCGCTGCGCGGGTAGTCTTCGACGACTTTTCGAAACGAGTTGAATGCGCGCAAGGCTGTTTGCGGCGGTCGTTCGTCGAGATCGACATTGAACCAGCGTTCGACGAAGTTCGCGGAGCGCTCGAAGTCGACGAGGCCTTTGATGTACCACGCGTAGTCGAGACGCGGATGCGTCGGGTTCTCGCGCATGAAGGTATCGGCCTGATCGAGCGCCGACTCGGTCTCGCGTCCCTTGTAGTACGCATAGATCAAATCGAGACGTGCCTGACGGGCTTCGGGTCCGAACGGATAACGGGCGACGAGCGCTTCGTACACGCGGATGGCGTTTTCGTAGTCTTGGTTATCGAGCGCCTTTCGTGCGCGCTCGTAGACCACTCCGGCGCCACCGCGAGCGGCATCGAGGTCGTCCCGACCCGAGGCGCAGGCCCCGATCGTGAGCAGGAGGCCGAGCACGAGCCCGGTCCGCAGCAGACGCTGCAGCGTCTGCATCTCGGAAACTTTGCTTTTGGGCGCTCGCATCGGGATGGTTGGATTCCGGGTGGCAGGGACGGGCATTATATCCGAGCGCATGTCCCCCCCGGAGATTCACGAACTCACGCTGCCCGATTCCCTTGCGGGCGAGCGACTCGATGTCGCCTTGGCACAATTGCTGCCGCAGTACTCGCGGGCGCGGTTGCAGCGCTGGATCGACGAGGGTCGCGTACTGCTCGGGGGCGTCGCGCCGTCGCGTCGCGAGCTCGTGCAGCCAGGCACTCAGGTGCGTATCGAGGCCGAGTTCATGGCCGATGATCGGGTGAGTGCGGGCGCGCCTGCGGTGCCGTTTCGCGTCGTGCACCGCGACGCGTCGATGTTCATCATCGACAAGCCCGCCGGGCTCGTCGTGCATCCGGGCGCCGGTATTCAGCAGGGCACGTTGCAGAACGCGCTACTTCAGCTCGATCCGAAGCTCGCTCGCGTTCCTCGCGCGGGCATCGTGCATCGTCTCGATAAAGACACCTCGGGTTTGCTCGTCGTGGCGCGCACCCCCGAAGCCCAGTCGACGCTCGTTCGCGCACTCGCCGAGCGAGATATGGGGCGTGAGTATCTCGCGCTCTGCCAGGGGGTGATGACCGGCGGCGGTACCGTGAACGAACCGATTGGTCGACATCGCACCCAGCGCACTCGAATGGCCGTGCGTGGTGACGGACGCGAAGCCGTGACGCATTACCGAATCGAAAAGCGCTTCGCTGCGCATACGCTCTTGCGGGTGCAGCTCGAAACGGGTCGCACACACCAGATCCGCGTGCATTTAGCCCATATCGGACATCCGGTCGTGGGTGACCCGGTCTATGCCGGTCGTCGACGCATGCCCGCGGGCCTGTCGCCGGTGGTACGCGAGGCCGTGTCGTCTTTCGGGCGGCAAGCGCTGCATGCGGCGCGACTCACGCTCGCGCATCCGAAGAGCGGAAAGGAAGTGAGTTTCGAGTCGCCCCTGCCCAAAGATTTCGCGACATTGCTCAAAGTATTGGATGAGAGTGAGGGTGGCGCATGACGGTGCCGGTGCTCGAGCCGCGTTGGGCGGCGCCCGACAAGGTGCATGCCGCTTTTTCTTTGCGCAGTGGCGGAACGAGCGAGCCACCGTGGGACACCTTAAATCTCGGTGTGCACGTCGGCGACGACCCTGCCGCCGTCATCGAAAATCGTCGACGACTCGCCAACGTCTTGGGTTTGCCATCAGAGCCCGTGTGGCTCGATCAGGTCCACGGAAACGAGGTCATCGAGGTCGACGAGCGATCGCGCCCGGCGGTCGGGTCGCGTCCCCGCGCGGACGCCGTCGTCACGCGAACGCCGGGCGTCGTGCTCGCCATTCAGGTGGCCGATTGTTTGCCGGTGCTGTTTTCGAGTCGCGACGGACGCGTACTCGGTGCCGCCCATGCCGGATGGCGGGGTCTCGCGGCCGGAGTGCTCGAGGCAACGGTTGCGGCCATGGCGACGCCGCCCGCGGATCTCGTGGCCTGGCTCGGGCCTGCAATCGGACCGGCGCATTTCGAGGTGGGTGATGAGGTTCGAGAGGCTTTCCTCGCGAGCCAGCGGGGAGCGGAGTCGGCGTTTCGACAAAACCCCAAGGGTCGCTGGCAATGCGACTTGCCCGAGCTTGCTCGCCAGCGTCTGGCGGCCCTCGGTCTGACCCGGGTGGATGGCGGAGAGTGGTGTACGGCCGCGGATCCGGTGCGATTCTTTTCGCATCGACGCGACCAGCGGACCGGTCGGATGGCAGCGCTGATATGGTGTTAGAATATAACACTTCATGGACATCCTCCCGGCGATCCTTCTGTTCACTGCGCTTGGCGGGGTGCTCTCTGCCCTGATTGCCGGGGTGTTCCTGTTGCTCCCGGCCGATCGTCGGGATCGAGTCATGCCGCATAGCGTGAGTTTTGCGACCGGCACCTTGCTCGCCACGGCTCTGCTCGCGCTTATTCCGCATGCCATGACCGGGGCGGGTCCGTTTCGGGTTCACGGCGTGGGGGTCGCATTGCTCTGCGGCATCGCGCTGTTCTTCGTGCTCGAAAAATTCTTGTTGTGGCGACACTGTCATACCGAAGCTGTGGAGACCGCGCACACCCACGAACACCATCGTCGTGAGGCATCGGGCTGGCTCGCCATGGTGGGTGACGGCCTGCACAACTTCATCGACGGGGTGCTGATTGCTGCCGCGTTTTTGACCGATTTCCACCTCGGTGTCGTGACTGCGTTCGCGATCATGGCGCACGAGATTCCACAGGAAGTGGGTAACTTCGCCGTGCTGCTCCACGCCGGATTCAGTCGAGCGAAGGCCCTTACCTGGAACCTGCTCTCGAGCCTCACGGCGGTGCTCGGCGGGCTCGTGGGTTGGTGGGCGCTTCGCGATGCCATGGCCTTGTTGCCCTACGCGCTGGCCGTCGCGGCCGCGAGTCTGCTTTACGTGGCGGTGGCTGATCTCATTCCCGGTTTGCACCGGAAAACGGACCTGCGGGCGAGTGCCTTTCAGGTACTCTGGATCGGTGTCGGCGTCGGCGTCGTAATCTTGGCCGAGTCGCAATTGCACTGATGGACGGCGCGGATTCGGGGGCTAGCGCGGCCCGCCGCACCCTTGAAAGCCCTGATCATGCCCTAATTTAAACGGGTAACCGAAAGACGGCTCACGCGAGGGCAGCGCTCATGCGCCAAGACAAGCTGACCGAAAAATTCCGACAAGGCCTCGGCGAGGCCCAATCGCTCGCGC
>JAFMKA010000019.1 GCA_017853175.1 Steroidobacteraceae bacterium
CGTTTGTTCGGCGTAGCGCCGTTCGGTTGAAGGAGTCATTTATGTCTAGCGTGCATGATTTTTCGGCGCGAGCGATCGACGGGGTCGACCGCTCTTTGACGGAATACAAAGGAAAAGTACTGCTGATCGTCAACGTGGCGAGCAAGTGCGGCTTCACTCCGCAGTACACGGGCCTCGAGGCGTTGCAGCGTAAGTACGCAGATCGCGGATTTGCAGTCCTCGGGTTTCCGTGCGATCAGTTCGGACATCAAGAGCCGGGCAACGAAGAAGAGATCCAGAAGTTCTGTTCGTTGAATTACGACGTCACGTTTCCGATGTTCGCCAAGATCGAGGTCAATGGGTCGGGCGCGCATCCGCTCTATGAGCATCTGAAGTCCTCGGCCAAAGGCGTTCTCGGAACCGAGGGCATCAAATGGAACTTCACCAAGTTTCTGGTAGATCGCGAAGGTCGAGTGGTGCGCCGCTATGCGCCGACCGACAAGCCCGAGAGTCTCGCGGCCGACATCGAAGCCTTGTTGTGAGATCTCAGGTGACACGCTCTTTGAAACGGCCGAGCGCTGCGGCGGTCATCGCCGTGTTCGGCGCCTTGATGCTGACGGGTCTGTCGGGCTGCGCAGGTGTCGCCGGCTCGGATCCTGCGTCGGCATCGTCGTCGAGGGTCGCGGCTGCGCCGATCATCGAAGCGAAAGCGAATGCCGCATGGCGCTCGGGCGGAATGGTGGCAGCCGCCAATCCGCTCGCTGTCGATGCGGGTGTCGAAATTTTGAAGGCCGGTGGTTCGGCCGTCGATGCCGCGATCGCCGTCCAAGCGGTGCTCGGTCTCGTCGAGCCGCAGTCCTCGGGGCTCGGCGGCGGTGCGTTCATGGTGCATTACGACGCGACAACCGGCGACGTCATCACCTATGACGGTCGCGAAGTGGCACCCCGCGGCGCCACGCCCGACATGTTCCTGATGGCCGACGGTCAGCCGATGAACTCGCTCGACGCCATTCGTTCGGGGCGATCCATCGGTGTGCCGGGCGCCGTCGCCATGCTCGAGATGGCACATCGCGAGCATGGGCGACTGCCTTGGGCGCGATCATGGGATCGCGCTGCGCGCCTTGCCGAGGATGGTTTTGCGGTCTCGCCGCGTCTCAATGAAATGATCACGACCGCCGTGAATCGCGGAGGTCTGCCCACCGACGCTGCGAACTACCTCACCACTGATGGTCGGACGCCGCGTCCGATCGGCAGTACGCTCGTCAATCGCAAATATGCCGAGTCCGTTCGTCGAATCGCGCGCGAGGGTGCGAAAGCCTTTCGCGAGGGTCCGCTCGCCGATGAGATCGTTGCCGCTGCCCGGCGCGAGCCGGTGCCGGGTACGTTGTCGCACGAAGACCTTCTGGCCTATCGACCCAACCGCCTCGAGCCGGTGTGCGATACCTATCGTGTTTACCTCGTCTGCGGCATGAGACCGCCCTCATCGGGTGGCATCGCCATCTTGTCAGTGTTGGGTACGCTCGAAAACTTTGATATGTCGTCGATGGGTCCGACGACCGTTGCGGGTTGGCATCATTTCATCGAGGCGCAGCGCCTCGCATATGCCGATCGCGACGCGTACGTGGCCGATGATCGCTACACGTCAGTGCCGCTCGCGGGTCTCATCGATAAAACGTATCTGCGCTCGCGTGCAGCGCTCATTTCGACGGATCGGGCGATGGCGAGCGTACAACCGGGTAATCCGCCGGGTTCCACGCCGCGCGGTCGCGACGCCACGGGCGTGGGAACCGGAACGAGTCATTTCGTCATTGTCGACACGCGCGGCAACGTGGTGTCGATGACCACCACGGTCGAAGGGCTCTTCGGTTCGCAGCGCATGGCGGGCGGGTTTTTCCTCAACAATCAACTAACCGATTTCAGTTTCCGTCCCGTCGATGATTCCGGAGCGCCGATTGCCAATGCGGTCGCGCCGGGTAAAAAACCGCGCTCGTCGATGTCGCCGACCATTGTGTTCCGCGAGGGGCGCTTCGAGCTTGCCGTCGGCTCTCCGGGTGGCAATGCGATCATCGCCTATGTCAGCAAAGCGCTCGTCGGCATGCTCGACTGGAATCTCTCGCCGCAGCAGGCCGTCGACCTGCCGAATATGATCGCTCGGGGTCCACTCATCGCGGAGGTCTCGCGCGCCGATCCGGCATTGCTCGAGCAACTTGCGGCCAAGGGCCACGCGTTTCGCAGTAATCGTGGCGCAGGCGAGGGGTCGGGCTTGCATGCCGTGCGAGCGCTGCCCGACGGGCGGCTCGTGGGTGCGGCCGATACGCGGCGAGAGGGTCGCGCGGTCGCGGTATCGCCCTGAGCACGGCTTCGGCTTGCGGAGCCGGCGTCAGCTCGCGAAGTTAGTGTCAGCTCGCGAAGTCGGCGTCGGTGAGTACCGATCGCTTGCGAAAGAGCGACATCAGAAATCGTCGTCCGGCCTTGGCGCCCGTGAGCCAGGCTACGCGAGCTCCCGTTTTCTGCGGTTGAAGCACGCGATCGGCGAGCCAGGGCGTCACGGTTTCGACACGATCGGCGAGAATGTTGTAGATGCGTCGCGTGCGCTCGATTTCTTTGGCGTTGGTGCTGCCCATGTCGCGTTTGACGAGATCGGTGATGACGATCCCGGGACTCAGATAGCACACTTTCACCGGTCCGTTCCCCGTCTCTGAAACGAGCGCCTTGTTGAAGTAGGTGAGCGCGAACTTACTCGCGCCGTAGAGGCCCATCCCGGGCGTCACCATGCCGTTCGAGCCGAAGCCTTCCATGTTGTAAATCGTGCCGCCGCCCTGGGCGCGCATGCCGTGTAGCGCGATTTGCGTGGCGAGCATCATGCCGAGCAGGTTGATCTCCTGCACGCTGTTGATGTCTTGCTCGTGCATGTCACCGGCGCGCTGGCGAGGGTGAGAGATGCCGGCGTTGTTGATCCAGATATCGACGCGACCGAATGCGGCGACCGCCGCATCCCAAAGTCCTTGTAAGTCGTCGCGTTTCGAGACGTCACAGGGTGCTCCAGTCACGCGTGCGCCATTCGCGGCAGTCGGTGCAAGCTCGGCGATCGCCGCATCGACGGCCTGAGTCGTCCGACCGCTGACCACGACGTTGTGCCCACGCTTGAGAATTTCTCCAGCGAGGCCTTTGCCGATGCCGCGTGTGCTGCCTGTCACGACGACGTTGAGTCTGGCGCTCATGAATCACCCCCTTGTGCGAGGCATCCTAGGCGATGACTCGTCGTGGAGGAGGGTCTGGCTCGCGGTCGGAGGTCTCGCGTCCGACTGTTGGACATCGCCCGGGCGTGGCGCGCGTAGGGGTTACGCGTCGGTATCCTTGGGCAGATCGCGCCGTAGCTGGAAGGGGTTTCGCTTTGGCCACTCAAACCATCATCGTCACAGGCAGTACGCAGGGGCTGGGGTTCGGTTACGCCCGCGAGTTCGTTCGCCGTGGACATCACGTCGTCGTGAGCGGTCGCGAGACTGCGCGAGTCGAGGCCGCGATCAAAAAACTCGCCTCCGAGTGCCCGGGGTCGGAGGGTCGAATCGCGGGCCTCGCCTGCGACGTCTCGAATTTAAGCAGTGTTCAAGCGTTATGGGATTTCGGCGTGTCTCGATTCGGGCGCATCGACATCTGGCTCAACAACGCAGGCTTTGCGCGAACGGGCGCCCAATTCGCCGACAACACGGCTGCCGAAATCGAATCGATGGTGCGTTCGAACGTGATCGGCTCGATTAATGCCGCGCAGGTGGCGATCGCCGGCTTCAAGCATCAGGGCGGTGGCAAGCTCTATCTCACGCTCGGCGGGGGTGGAGCGACAGGTCGAGTGGTGCCCGGAATGACGGTCTACTCGACGACGAAGCGTGCCGTGAAGTATCTCGCCAATTGCCTCGTGAAAGAGCGCAAGGACGAGCGCGACGAGTCGATTCTCATCGGCACCATCAGTCCGGGTATCAACATTACCGAGGGCATGATTCGCGAAATGCGCGCGCTACCCGTCGATCAGCGTGCGAAAGCCCTCAAACAGCTGAACTTCATCGGCGAGCACGTCGAGACGACGACCCCCTGGATCGTCGAGCGCATCCTCACCGATCACAAGCAGGGTAATGACATCACTTGGTTGACGACCGGACGGATGTTCGGGCGCGCGTTCTCGATGCTCCTCGGTGGGCGCCGCGATTTTCTTTCACGTTATTCATTTGAGGCCTGACATTCCATGACATCTACGATCAAGTCTTTCTCGAAAGGCGACGTTTTCGTCGCGGCGACGCAATTGAATAACCCGGACGATGACCATGCTGGACGCGGCCGAATCCTGCAGTTTGGCGCTGATCTCTCTCCCAAAGGCGAGTTATGGCTCGATCAGACCACGCATCTCGTCGGCGGCCTGAAGTTCGATTCCCATGGCGTGCTATGGGCCTTCGACAGTCATTCGTTCGTCGTACTAAACATCCATCAGGACGGGCGCGTCGTTCGTCGCCCCGAGTTCGGTACGCGTGCGTTCTCGCATGTGAACTTCGCAGCCGACGGAACGTTGCTGATGGGCGAGCATGTGGTGGGTGAGTCGATCAGGCCCGAAGTGCAGGCGCGTATGAAAACCCGTCTGCCGTTCATGCCGGGCACCCAGCGTTTCGGCGACGGACACGTCTTTCGCTTTACGTCCGAGGGCAAGCTCGTCAAAGAATACGGAACCGAGACCCATGGCGGCATGGGCGGTTTTCTCGGCGTCACGATGTCGGCGTTATCCCCTGATCAAAAGACGCTGGTGTACACCTCTGAGACGGGCACACGGCTGATGCGTTACGACCTCGTCAACGATCGGCAACTTCCCGATTTGCAGGCAGTCTTGCCGCCGTTCCCGCCCGGTCCACCGCCGATGTTCTTCGGTATGGCCTACGGTAAGGACGGTACGGTCTATGTCTTGCGCGGCGCCTCCATTCATCTCGTCGATGGGGCGGGTGCGACCACTCGACAGATTCCGCTCGAGGGTTTTGGTTGGGCGTTGATCGAGCTGGCTGCCGACGGTCGTCATGCCTTCGTCAGCAACTTTTTCACCGGCGAGGTGGCGAAGATCGATCTGACCTCAGGGACGAAAGTCGGCAGCATCGCCACGCAGGCGCCTAAAGCCGTTGCGGGCGTGACCGAGTACGTGGGTTAACGCTAAGAGGTCTTACTCGTAGCGCAGCGCTTCGATCGGATCGAGCTTGGCGGCTTTTGAAGCCGGCGCAATGCCGAACACGACGCCGACGAGCGCCGAGAACCCGGCTGCGGCGATCATCACCCAGATCGGCACGTGCGCTGGCGGAAAATTCGGTATCAACGAGGCGATGCCCATCCCGGCGAGCAGTCCGAGCACGATGCCGATCAGTCCGCCGAGCAGTGACAGCAGGGCCGCCTCCAGCAGAAATTGCACGAGGATATCGCGGCGCGTCGCGCCAAGAGCCTTCAGAATGCCGATCTCGCGGGTGCGCTCGGTCACCGACACCAGCATGATGTTCATGATGCCGATGCCGCCGACGAGCAGCGAGATGCCGACGATTCCCGCGAGCACAGCCGTGGCGGTTGCGGTGATGCGATTGAATTGTTTGACGAAGGAGTCGGCTGCCTTAATTTCGAAGTCGTCCGGCTTGCCAGGCTCGATACCGCGCGAGGCGCGCACCGTACGCATGGCGCGCTCCTTGACTTGATTGACCTCAGCGAGATTCGTGACCGTGAACGACACCTCCATGAAGGTGCGCTCGAAAGTACCCGTCAGTGAGCGAGCCACGCTGAACGGAATGAACACGCGGTTGTCCTGACTGAAGCCGAAAATCTCACCGCGCTTTTCGAGTAGCCCGACCACTCTGAACCACTCACGCCCGATCAGGATGAATTCGCCGATGGGATTCTCGGGCATGCGCAGTTCGTTTCGTACATCGGTGCCGATCACCACCACACGCCGACTGTTGCGTTCATCACTCGCCGTGATGAAACGTCCGATTGAAGTGTCGACGCCGAGCACGTCCTGCGCTTCTTCCGTCGCGCCGAGTACTTGCGGCGTGACGCTGCGGCCGCGATAGAGCGTGGCGCCGAGCGGCGCGCTGATGATCGGTGCGACGCGCTCGATGCCCGACACTTTGAAGCGCAGCGCATCGACGTCCTCGAAAGACAGACGATTGATCTGACCTCTACGAAAGTTTTCCTGTTCGTTCTTGGCTTCAAGGGTGAGCGTGTTACTACCGAGGTCAGAGAACTGACTACTGATCGAGTCGGAGAAGCCTTGCAATACGGAGACGACTGCGATCACGGCCATCGTGCCGATGAGGATGCCGAGTGTCGTCAGGAAGCTGCGTAAGCGATGCGCATTGAGACTGGCGAGAGCGGCGTTGAAGGCTTCGGCGAGATGGTTCATCTGAAGATCGACCTAGGCGGCTCGCGCCGGATTTTGATAGTCCTCGACGATGTGGCCGTCGAGGACGCGAATGGTGCGTCGGCAGTGGGCGGCGATGTCGGGTTCGTGGGTGACGATTACGACGGTTTGGCCTTGGGCATGCAGGGCGTCAAAGAGCGACATGATTTCCGCCGAGGTTCGCGAGTCGAGGTTTCCCGTCGGTTCGTCGGCAAGGAGAATCGATGGTTCGCCGACGAGGGCGCGTGCGACGGCGACGCGTTGGCGCTGTCCGCCCGAGAGCTGATTCGGTCGGTGATCGAGTCGATCGCCGAGTCCCACCTTGCGCAGGGCTTCGGCTGCGCGCTCGCGGCGTTCGGCCGGAGGCATGCGTCGATACACGAGCGGCTGCATGACGTTTTGCAGGGCGGTTTGACGCGGAAGAAGATGAAAACTTTGAAATACGAAGCCGATTTCTTGGTTTCGTACGGCTGCGAGCTCATCTTCACTCAATGACGAGGTGTCGCGACCGTTGAGGATGTACCGCCCTTCGCTCGCCGAATCGAGGCAACCGATGATGTTCATGAGGGTCGACTTGCCCGAGCCCGAAGGGCCGATCAACGCGACGTACTCGTTACGTCCGATGTGAACATCGACGCCGGCGAGCGCGAGCACGGTCTCGTCGCCGAGCACGTATCGCTTGACGATACCCTGCAGCTCGATCATTCCGAGTCGTCCTCGGAGGCGGCGCCGTTCCGTCCGCCCGCGTTCTCGCGTTGTGTGACTCGCTCGCCGTCCTTGAGACGCCGAAGGGTTTTGCTCGGGCCGATGATGATCTTCGCGCCTTCGCTCACACCGGATTCGATGGCTTCCCAGCGATCGTCCGAGAGACCGGTGACGATGGCGGTCTTGCGTGCCACGCCACCGTCGCTACGCCACACGTATCGCTTCACGACGTTTTTCTCAGGGGTTTCCGTGACCACGGCCTCGACCGGCACGGCGAGTCGACGAGCGCCGTCACCGAGGTAGACGAGTGCTCGCGCGCTCATGCCCGAGCGCAACAGCAGGTCTTGCGGTGCATCGATTGCGAGCGTGACCTTGTATGACCGTCCCTGACCATCGACTGTCGGCGTGAGCGCGATCTTCTCGACTTTGCTCGCAAGTGCCGTATCCGGGTACGCCGCGGAGAATACGTCGGCGCGTTGGCCGAGCGTGATCTTGGCGACATCGGCCTCGTCGATTTTCACTTCGGCGGTGATCGCCGAGACGTCGGCGATCTTCATGAGCTGTGCGCCGGCGAGAGAAGCCGTGGATGGAATGGCGACTTCGCCGGCCTTGATGGGCAGCGAGACGATACGACCGGCGATGGGTGCGCGAATCTCGGTTTTGGCGCGTTGCTCGCGGGCATCCCCGAGCACGGCCGTCGCTCGTCGCAGCGCCTCCTCCGAGCTACGCAGATCGGCTTCGGCGACGATGTATTGGTTGCGATCTTCGTCAAGGCGGTTCTTGTCGATGAGGCTCGACGCGGCAAGTTTTTGGCTGCGCTCGAACTGCTGTTTGCGCAAGGCGACTACGGCGCGCTGACGATCGATGCTGATACGGTTTTGACGAACACTCGCTTCTTCGCGTGCGATGACGTTGTTGTAGGTTTCCGGATCGAGACGCAGCAGCAGCTGACCCTTCGCTGCATTGTCGCCTTCTTGAACGAGAATGTTCGCCACGCGCGCCGTGACCTCGGCTGTGAGGTTGACCTCTGTGCGGTAGGCGAGGGTTCCCGAGGCCAGAATGCTCGGCCGTACGTCCTGCGCGCCGGCGGTCGCCATATCGACCGGTGTCGCACCCGCGCCTGAAAACTGGCGGACCAGCAGCGGCACTACGATTGCGAGGACGACAAGTCCGCCGCCGATCCAGCGTTTATCGAATTTAAAATTTTTGAAGACGTTGATGTTCATGTTGGACTCAGTGTGTCATGGCGCTGATCGCCATGGCTCCGTAAATGATGAGATGGGGCAGGGTTGCGATGACGATCGAGGTGGTCCAGCGTGTGGCGCCGGCCCAGAGTTTCCAGCCGAGTGCCGCGAGAAAGATCGTCCAGGGTACGAGAACGCTGAAAGCGGTGGTGAAGCGGTACCAGGGATCATCGGTCGGCAGATGCAGAAAAAGAGCGTTCAGGCTGGTCAGCGACAGCGACTCCAAAGAAGTCTGCGAAGACATGGTCATGACGCCGATCATCATGAGGAAGGTGTTGATCAGTGTCGGCATTTGCGACCAGCTCGCGAGCGTCAAGCCTTGTTTAAAACTGAGATCGGCTTTCGAGAATTTTCCGGCGAGCATGAAGAACGCACCGAAAAGCATCATGACGCCGACGACCATCACGATGCTACCGATCGTGCTGCTCCAGATCATGAACGTGCCGCCCGGTGCAGCCTCGCGAATGGCGGCGAGTTGTTGCTCGCTGACCTCGCGACCCGAGTTCAGGATCTGTTGTTCGATGAACCAGCCGGCATCGACTTTGTCGAAAAAGAGGTACGTGACGGCAGCGGTGGAGACGGCAAGGACGACGAGCGGTAGCCACCAGCGGGCGTAGTCGCGTTGGCGCGCCCACACGGCGCCAGGATCGAGGAAGATGTCGAGCAGGTCTTTCACGTCAGGTCCATACGAAATCAGGTGTTATATTTAAATACAACAGTATAACAGCGTCAAGGTGAGGCGGCGCATTGTGCCCGATCGGCGGGCCGGTACACTGACTTGGACGTTTTTGAGGGCAAAGTGATGAAAAGGTTCGGTTTTATCGTGTTCGGACTTGTCTTCCTGTCCGCCTGCGGAGCGGGTTTGCCTCGGCGCGACGAGCCTGGGCTCAAGTACGTCGATTACGCGGGTGATCCCGTCGAACAGATTCGGGTGATGCGAGGGGTGGACGGCTGGACGCCGGTCTCGCGCAATCAGCTCGTCATCTGGACGGGCCATAACGAGGCTTGGCTCATTAAGGTTTGGGACGGCTGCGTCAATCTCAGTTTCGCCAATGCCATTCGCGTGACTCAGACCGGTCAAACGATCTCGCGATTCGAAAAAGTGTGGGTTGAGAACGAGACCTGTCCGATTCTCGAGATGCGTCCCGTCGATGTCGCCCGAATGAAAGCCGATCGTAAAGCGGCGCGCGATACCGTAGCGAAGCCCTGATGCTCTACGTCATCGGAGAGCGTCGACCGGATGTGGCCCCGGACGCCTATGTTGCCCCGTCGGCCGATCTCATCGGCAGCGTACGGCTCGGTGCCGGAGCCAGTGTGTGGTTCAACGTCGTGCTACGCGGTGACAACGATTGGATCGATATCGGGCCGGGTAGCAACATCCAGGACGGTTCGGTTATCCATACGGACGAGGGTGTACCGACGACTCTCGGCGCCCGGGTCACCGTGGGGCATATGGCTTTTCTGCATTGCTGCACCGTCGGTGAGGAATCGATGATCGCGAACGGCGCCATGATCCTCGATCGCAGTGTCATCGGCCGTCATTGCCTCATCGCTGCCGGTGCGCTCGTGCCACCCGACAAAGAAATCCCCGACGGAAGTGTGGTGATGGGTTCACCCGGAAAAATCGTGCGTGAAGTCACAGAGCGCGATCTGGCGCTCATTCGCGGCGCCGCAGCGAGTTATGCGCGACGGGCGCAGCAGTATCGCGAGTCGCTCAAGGCGTACCCGTAGTCGTCGAGTTGGCCGCGAGCCCGATGTCGCGGATGAACTTCAAAATAGACTCACGTACTGGGGCCGTGTCGTTCGGCGCGAGTATTCGACCCGCGAGCACATGATGGGATAAGTCTCCGCTCTCCTCGCGTGCGATGAGGGGTTTGATGGTCGCACCGAGTCGCTCGTGGGCTTTCAAAATTTCGTCGGGGCTCACCACTTGATCGTTCGGGGAATAAATCACGAGCGTCGGCTGACGAATCTTCTCGATGGGTGAGTCACGCACTTCTCGCACGATCGCCATCATCGGCAACAAGGCCTGCGAGGGGTATTTCCAGGTCCAATACTTGGCTTGTTCGGCGTTACGCGGGGTCCAGCGATACTCATCGCCGACGAGTAGTTGCAGTAACTGCGTACCCCAAGGGCCCGCGAGCAATTCCCCCGACCGCGAGCGTGGACCCAAATTGGGCGAGATGAGAATTTGTGCGGCGATCGGTGCCGCGTCGTCACGTTGGGCGAGCCACAAGGCCAGCGTACCTCCGGTCGAGGTACCCACCA
Source organism: Steroidobacteraceae bacterium (assembly GCA_017853175.1). Taxonomy (GTDB): domain Bacteria; phylum Pseudomonadota; class Gammaproteobacteria; order Steroidobacterales; family Steroidobacteraceae; genus UBA964. Next base: position 10,606 of record JAFMKA010000019.1, read on the forward strand.
CGATGACGCGCTCGCCGATGCGACGCCCGATCTCGAGCGCCTCGCGTGCGTCTCGCAGCCAGTCGCTGCCGCGTACTTCGCCCATCGCGCGGGCAGGGCGTCCATGACCCGCGAGGCGGGTGTAGAACACGTTGGCGCCGAGCGCCTCGGCGAGTTCGTCGCAGAGCGGATCCACTTCCTGTCGCGTGGCGGTGTAGCCATGCAGGTAAATAATGGACAGCGGAGTTCGACGTCGATCGTCATGCGCCCATCGAATATGTTTTTCCGTTCCCTCGACGACGTCGCCATATCTTTGTTCGGACACTTTTAGCCATCGTTCGAGCGCGTCGGTCTCGCGAGGGAGAGCGATCGGCGTGTCGCGCGTATCGAGCGCATGAACCGGCCCCATGAGATAGATGACCTCGGTCAGGGCGACGGTGGCACCCAGCGCGAGGAGTAAGCGGCGTATCATTCTGCGCATCGTACTTCAGCAGGGGACTTCGTGAGCGGTCTGCAGGCTCCGGATTGGGAACGCGAAGGCGTCGACTGGCCCAATAGGGCGCACAGTCGTTTCATCGAGGCCGCAGGGCTTCGTTGGCACGTTCAGGATGCAGGGCAGGGTCCGGTCTGTCTGCTCGTGCATGGGACGGGTGCGTCGACGCATTCGTTCCGTGATCTCCTACCGAGGCTCGTGCCCTACTTTAGAGTCATCGCTCCTGATCTTCCGGGCCACGGGTTCACGTCGCGACCGCGCGACGACGATCAACTCTCGTTGCGTGGCATGGCCGATGGACTCACGCAGTTACTCGCTGTGCTCGGTGTGTCGCCGAGCCTGGCGGTGGGTCATTCTGCGGGCGCCGCCATCTTGTGCCGGGCGTGTCTCGATGGCGCGATGCATCCTTCAGAGATCATCAGTCTTAATGGAGCGCTGCTGCCACTCTCCGGATTCAAGCATCCGGCCATCACGCCGTTCATTCGATCGATCGTCAGTAGCGATTGGGTCTCGCGTTTCTTTGCGCGTCGCCTCGAGTCGCCGCGCGAGGTGGCCAGAATGCTCGCGGCCACCGGATCGACCCTCGATGCCACGGGGATGGAGTTGTACGGGCGTTTGTCTCGCTCGCCCTCGCACGCCGGTGCCGCGCTGACCATGATGGCGGTCTGGGACGTGCGGCCACTCGAACGAGAATTGTCGACGCTGACTGTGCCGCTCACGCTCGTGGTCGGCGCCCGCGACCGCATGATTCTGCCGGGCGAGGCGGCCCGAGTGCAGCGATTGTTACCCTCGGCGAGCGTGGTTCAGCTGCCCGATCTCGGTCATCTCGCTCACGAGGAGCGGCCTGATTTCATTGCTGATCTGATCGTCGGTCACGCTCGTTCGCGAGGTGTACTGATTCCATCCTGACCGCTGCCGGGGTAAGGTGAGCGGCGATTCTCGGTTCCGAGGTTCAGACGACGTGTCACTACCGGCCTCACATCCGCTGCGCGACGAACTGCACGACGAGGTGCATGCGCGGCCGCCTTTGCCGCTCGTGTCGCCCTGTCGCGTCACGTGCCTCGCGCTGCTTTCCGGTAGCGAGTCCCGCAATGACGAATGGCGGATGCTGCGCGAACTCGGTTCGACGTTTGGCGTTCAGATCGACGAGACACCCGCGGGTTATCTTGCCGCCGATTTCGGGGCATTCCGACTGAAGTGGGAGCGCCATACCGAGTTCTCCCGCTATGTATTCGTCGTCGACGGTGCGCAGGGCACACCCTTCTCGAGTCCTGCGATCGAGGCGGTGCCCAAGGACTGGGTCGGTCGCCTGCCGGGACGCACGCTGTATGCCGGGCATGTCGAGATCGTCGGGACGCGCGCCTGCGATGAGGTCGATCTTGCGCGCCTGTCCAAAGAAAGTTTCGGTGATCGGCCGCTCGTGGGGTCAGAGGTCGCCGATGGCGCCGCGACCGTTCTGACCGATTTCCGCATCGATGCAAAAGGTTTCAGCCGCACGCTCGTCGTCGATGGTCGCTTAAAGCCGGCACAAGCGGGGCGTCTCGGTCAGGCTTTGCTCGAAGTCGACATGTATCGGATGCTCGCGCTGCTCGCATTCCCGGTCGCGCGCGAACTGTCGCCCGTGCTCTCGCGCAACGAGCAAGAGCTTGCGCAGATTGCCAAGGAGCTCGTGAAAGCCGACTCCGCCATCGAACCGGAATTACTCGATCGACTGACCTCTCTACAGGCCGAGATCGAGCGCCTCGAGGCCGATCATCGTTATCGTTTTAGCGCAGCGAGTGCTTATTTCGATATCGTTCAGAGTCGGCTCGTACAGCTGCGCGAGCAGCGCTGCGGATCGTTACAAACGTGGCAGGAATTCATGGAGCGACGCCTTGCGCCCGCCATGAACACCTGCGATGCCGCGATGACTCGACTCGAATCGCTTTCTCAGCATGCGACTCGCGCCACGCAGTTACTGTCGACGCGTATCGGGATCACGCGCGAGTCACAGAACCAGCAGTTGCTCGAGTCGATGAACCAGCGCGCGGCGGCTCAGCTTCGCCTTCAGGCGACCGTCGAAGGTCTCTCGGTGGCGGCCATCACGTACTACATCATCGGCCTCATCAAGATTCTCGCTGAGGGTCTGGCCGAGTCGGGTTGGCCGATCGATGCGGGCATCGCCACGGCCATCAGCATTCCGGTCGTGGCCGGAATCGTGTTCGTTGCCGTGCGAAAAGTCCGTCGCAGCGTGACCCGACAAACCGGAGGCATCGAATGAGCGACAAAAACCGCGCCATCGTCATCGGCAGTGGGTTCGGCGGGCTCGCCGCAGCGGCCCGACTCGGTGCGCGAGGATACAAGGTCACCGTACTCGAGAAGCTCGATGCGCCGGGCGGTCGAGCCTATGTATATCGACAGGACGGCTTCACCTTCGATGCGGGCCCGACCATCATCACGGCTCCCTATTTGTTCGCCGACCTCTGGAAATTTTGTGGGCGCAACATTTCAGACGATGTGTCTCTGAAGGCGATCGATCCGTTCTACGAGGTGCGCTTCGATGATGGTGACGTCTTTCGCTACACCTCCAATCTCGAGTCGATGCGCGAGCAGATCGCTCGAATCGAGCCGCGCGACGTCGAAGGCTTCAATCGATTTCTCGGGGTCAGTAAACAGATCTTCGAAGTGGCGTTCAAAGGCCAGGCCGAACAACCCTTCCACGAGATCGGCACGCTACTGAAGGCGGCTCCTGATCTGATCCGCTTGGGTGGATATCGCTCGGTCTATCAAGAAGTCAGTCGTTACTTTCATAGCGACAAACTTCGCGTGCTGTTCAGTTTTCATCCGCTGCTGATTGGCGGAAACCCGTTTACGACGACGGCCTACTACTGTCTGATCGCGCATCTCGAGCGCACCTACGGCGTGCATTATGCCGAGGGCGGCATGGGCGCCTTGATGCGCGGCATCGTGAAGTTAGTCGAGACCCATGGCGGCGAAGTGCGTTGCAACGCCGAGGTCGCGGAAATTCTGGTCGAGCATGGCGCCGCAGTCGGCGTGCGTCTGACGAACGGGGAGGAGCTTCGGTCGGACATCGTCGTATCCAATGCCGACGCCGCATGGACGTACGGCAAGTTACTCGCCAAGCACCCGCGTCGTCGGTGGACGGACGCGAAACTCGCGCGCTCTAGCTACTCGATGAGTCTGTTCGTATGGTATTTCGGCACTAACCGACGCTTTGATGACGTCTATCACCATACGATGGTGCTCGGCCCGCGATACCGGGGTCTCCTCGATGACATCTTCAAGCGAAAGGTGCTCGCCAAAGATTTCAGCCTTTACCTGCATCGCCCGACGGCGAGCGATCCGTCGCTCGCGCCTCCCGGTTGCGATGCGTTCTATGTCCTTGCGCCGGTACCTCATTTACAGAGTGGCACTGATTGGCGCGAAAGGGCTGAGCCGTATCGTCAGGCGGTGCAGCGGCGACTCGAGGAAACGATGATGCCCGGGCTCGGTGAGTCGATCGTGAGTTCGCACATGCTCACACCACTAGACTTCCGCGATCGTCTCTCTTCGGTGAACGGCGCGGCGTTTGCCATGGAGCCCAAGTTGTTTCAAAGCGCGTGGTTCAGGCCGCACAACAAGAGTGAAGAAGTCCGCGGTCTCTATCTCGTTGGAGCGGGCACCCATCCGGGTGCAGGTCTCCCAGGCGTGATTTCCTCGGCAAATATTCTCGATCAGATCGTGCCGTCGCCGAGTCGCTGAGCGCTCGCTACTCGAAATCTTGCGCGATGCGTTGCGCTGCGATGCGACCCGATAAGGTCGCCATCGGTATGCCTGGGCCCGGATGTGCCGAGCCGCCGGCGAGATAAAGCCCCTCGATGGCCGTCTTGGCTCCCGGTCGCGCGAAGCTTGCGAATGCGCCGTGATTCGCGCGCCCGTAAAGGGAGCCGCCGGTACCCGGAAAGAGCTGATCGAAATCCTGAGGTCTCGTGACGACACAGTCGCCCGATCGCCGCTCGATCTGTAGGCCGCAGCGCTCGAGCAGTTCGAACGCGTCGCGTTCGATGCGAGCTAGGGTCGTATCGTCTATACCCCCGACATCTCCGTCGGCTGGCGCGTTGACGAGCATCAGCATTCGCTCGGCGATCGGTGATCGATCTGAGTTTTTTGCTGAGACGGCTGCCGCGCCTCGATCTTGTGCGCAGAGGTAGACCGTCGGTTCTGACTTGATGCGGCGTTTTTCGAAAATATGAGTGAACTCTTCGGCGTATCGATCGCCAAAAAAAACATTATGGTGTTCGAGGTCGAAGCCGCGAGTCGGGGCGCTCAGACACCAGGTGATCGCAGAAAGGGCGCGTTCCTGAGGTGACATCGAGGTTCCGCCCGCTGAGGCAGCCGATCCAAGGAGTCCCGCTGCCAGAGCATTCGTGTCGCCGTTGAACACGACGGCATCCGCTTCGATGAGCTCGCCATCAGAGAGTTGCAGTCCGACGCAGCGACCGTCGCGCACTAGGAGTTTTTCGACGGCGGCGTTGTAACGATAGGTGGCACCGGTCGATTCACCCAAAGATTGTAAAGCGTCTGCGATACGACGCATGCCGCCGCGCACGAGCCAGACGCCCGATTGTTCGACGTGGGCAATCAGCATCAGCGTGGCGGGAGCCGAGAGCGGTGAGGAGCCGACATACGTCGAGTAGCGGGCGAAGAGTTGTCGCAAGCGGTGATCTCGAAAGTGAGAGCCGAGTGCGCTCCAGAGGCTCTGCCACGGTGGCGTACGCAGCATGGCCCAAACGCCATCTGCCGATAGACCGCGACGCGCCAATGCGCGGATGAGCTCGAGTTGAGACGGACGCGAGCGCGTCATAAACGTATCGCGCAATGACGAGTACACCGATGCGCCTCGAGCGCAAAACTCGCGATAGCCCTGTGCGTCACGATCTCCTGAAAACTCTCGAATCGCAGCACAGGAGCGATCGACGCTCGCATGCAGATCGAGTCGACCGCCCTCTCGCCACGCATGACGCGCGAGCACGCTCGCCGGGACGAGATCAAGATGATCTTCAAGACGCGCGCCGGAATCAGCGAATAGTCCTTCGAACACCCAATTCATCGTGAATACCGTGGGGCCGGCATCGATCGCCGAATCGCCGACGTGTACCTCGCGCATTTTCCCGCCGGGTGAGGGGGCTTTTTCGAATACGCTGACGCGAAAGCCGAGTCGTGAAAGATCTGCTGCCGCGGCGAGACCGCCCATGCCGGCGCCGACGATCGCGACGTGATGTGTGGCGTGCCGCATCGGTGTTCGGACGGATCAGCGGCTCGTAACGCGTGCCGTGACGGCCCGAGCTTGACGTTCGATTTGCAGGCGATGGTAGATGATGAGACCGAGCCCGACGACGAGGGGGATGGACCACAAGCCGGGATGCAAGGCGAGAGTCGGAATCGTGCGCACGGCACCGAAAGCGAAGAACGCGGTGTACACCGAAATGCCCGCGCCAACCAAGGCCTTGATGTGCTCCTTAAGCCAGTCGATCGAGGCGGGTTCGCGTTTCAACATGAATGCGAGATTGGAGACGACGGTTGCGATACCAATGGCGGGCATGCCGAGCATGATAAGTTCACCGATGCGAAACGATTGCCACGCGCAATTGATCGAAGCCACCAAGAGCAGGGCTTGTAGCGAGATATTTCTCCACTCGAGGTTACGTCGATGCTCGGTTTTATTTAGGAGGCAGCAATGCCCGTACCACGCGAGATTCAGGGTGAGCGTGGCGAGCCCGAGCATCATCCAACCGAAAATTCCTCGTATCCATTCGGCGTTGGCCAAGTGCGGATGAGTCTGGGTGGGGTCGATGAGGGTCGACACGCTGATACCGATCGCAGCAGTGCCCGTGACGAGCATGCTTCGTGTGAACACTCGTCCCCATTGACGATGTTGAAGACTGCCTTTGCGGCTGATGATGGGGATCCAAAACGACACGAGGCCGAGGCTGCCGGCAAGAATGTGCAGCACGACGAAACCCTCAAAGACGAGCACGATCTCCGACATCCCTGACGCTGGCATGGATCGGATGCTGCGCCCGCGGCGACAGCCTTGTCAAAACGACTGACCGCCGGCCCCTCGGCTGTGGACGTCACGACGCACCCTCTTTGCGGGAGGTGGACACTGGCGTTAGGGTGGCGGCATGTACGAGCCACCGCGACCAACTTCCCTGGCGGCGATCGCCTCGCTATTGCGCGTGGCGCTGCGCGGTGACGGTGACTTGTTGAGTCTGCTGCCGGCGAAGGCCTATCGAGTTGATGCCGGATGGATGGGTTACTCGCGCCGATCAATTTTGATCGTGAACGACCCGGGTATGTTGCGTGAGGTCATGACGGATCCGCTCGATATCTTTCCGAAGAGCGATCTCATGGTCGGTGCGCTCGAGCCGCTCGTCGGTAACTCGATTTTCGTGTCGCACGGATCCGTATGGCGACGTCAGCGCAAAATGATCGAGCCGTCTTTCTCGCACATGAGGCTCGGCAAGGCCTTCGCGTCGATGAGCGCCGCCGTTGACGATTATGAGTCGCGACTCGATGCCGCAGCCGATACGGGTGAACGCTTTTCTCTCGATTTGGCGATGAGTCATTTGACCGCCGATATCATCTGTCGGACGGTCTTTTCGACCTCGCTCAAATCGCAGACCGCCATCGACGTCTTCGAGGCCTTCACGTTCTTCGAGCGGACATGTGCTCAGGTCGAACTTCGTCGCCTGATTTTCGATCCCCCATTTTCGAGTATTCCGCAGCAGCCGAGTGTGCTCGAAGCCTGTGAACGCATACGACGTCATTTGAGCGATCTCGTCGACACTCACATGGCCGACAGCCCCTTGAGTTGGGATGACATTGCGGCCGAGATTATCGCGGCCCGAGATCTAGAGACAGGTGAGGGCTTCACGCGAAAAGAATTGCTCGATCAGCTCGGGGTGATGTTTTTGGCGGGGCACGAGACGACGGCAAGTTCGCTCACTTGGGCGTTTCTGATCATCTCGATGCAGCCCGAGCTCGCGCAGCGCATTCGGGATGAAGTCCGTGCCACTGCGGGCGATGGCCCGTTGACGCTCGAGCACGTCCGCAAGCTGACGTTCGTCCGCAACGTGTTCCGCGAAAGTCTCCGACTCTATCCGCCGATCCCGTTCATGCCGCGCGTGGCGGCCGAGGCTGCGACCATCGGGCGTCATAAAGTGAAGCGCGGCGCGATGATCATGGTATCGCCGTGGACGATCCATCGACATCGAGCGCACTGGCGACATCCGCATGCGTTCGATCCCGATCGGTTCTCGCCGGAGCGTGAGCACGAGCTCGTGCCCGGAGCTTATCTACCGTTCGGACTCGGTCCTCGCACCTGCGTCGGCGCGGGCTTTGCAACGCTCGAAGCGACGTTGATTCTCGCGCGACTCGTCTGCCGATACGACATTCAGGTGATCGATGCGGCAAAGGTCAGACCCATCGCGCGATTAACCATTCGTCCACAAAAGCAGTTGATGGCTCGGGTGGTTCGACGCCCGATCGATTAGACCTATGACCACGGCTTTACTCACCCTCGGACGACTGCCGAAAGCACTCGACATCGCGCGAGCCCTGCATGGCGCAGGCGTTCGCGTGCTCGTGGCAGAGCCTTTTCATCGGCATCTCACCGGTGTCTCGAAAGCCGTCGATCAAAGTTTTGTGGTGACGGCGCCTGCGGTGGACGGCCCGCGCTATCTCAATGAATTAAGAGAGCTCGTCGTGACGCAGGGGGTCGATCTCGTGGTGCCGATCTCCGAAGAGATCGTGCACGTGTCGGCCTTGCACGGGCGCCTGCCCGCGAATTGTCGATTGATGTCGATGCCGCAGGCCTCAGTGCTTCGCGTACATCACAAGGCGCATTTCGTCGAGGTATGTCGGGAGGCAGGGGTCGCGGCGCCCGACACCGCGGCGACGTCGACACCTGACGCCGTGCAGCTCGCGGCAACGCACGATTACGTGGTCAAGCCGGTATCCTCCTGCTCGGGACGTGGCGTCCGTTTTTTTTCACGTGGCGATGGGCTGCCTCGCGTCGTAGAACCCTCGATCGTTCAGCGCCGAGTTCACGGTCAACTCGTGAGCAGTTTCAGTATCGCCCGTGACGGTGACCTACGTTGTACGGTGCTGTATCGGGGCGCCGTGATGCAGGGTACGGTGGCGGTGTGTTTCGAGCGTGTCGACATTTCCCGCGAGGTCGACGACTGGATTCGGCGGTTCGTTGCGTATACGAAGTGGGATGGCTTCATTTCCTTCGATTTGATCATCGATGAGAGGGGTGTCGTTCACGGAATCGAATGCAATCCGCGGGCGACGAGTGGCATTCATTTCGTCGAGCCGCAGGGACTTTCGCAGTCGTTGCTCGATCCTTTGGCAGCGCCTGCACCCACCTTGCGCCCCGAGCGCCTGTCTCAGCAGTTCTTCCCTTGTCTCACCGAGACGCAGAAGTCGGTCTTCACGTCGCGCTTTCGCCACAACTTGCGCTGCCTGCTCGAGGCACGAGAAGTGACCTGGAAGGCCTCCGATCCTTGGCCTTTTCTCGGAATGCCCTACACCGCCTGGAACATCATTGCGCTCGCCTCGCGCAAGGGCATGACCTTCGGTGAAGTGGCGATGCTCGATTTCGCGACATTTGCGGGCGGCGAACACGAAGTCGTAGAGTGATGGCCCTGTGAGCGCGTCTTCCCACACAGCAGCACATCCGGCGGCGAACGGTGACGCCTTGAGCATCGCTGGTCGCGATCTGCGCGCGTCGGCGGCCGATCTTGCAGAGTGCCGGGCGGCCATTCGGGTCGGATCCAAAACGTTTCACGCCGCGTCACTCTTGCTGCCTCGACGAATTCGCGGTTCGGCGCTCGCGCTCTACGCTTTCTGTCGCGAAGCGGACGACGCCATCGATCGTTCGAACGAGCCGTTGCACGCGCTCGAGGCGCTGCAGTACCGCCTCGAGCGGGCGTATCGTGGAGAGCCCATCGATAATGCGGCCGATCGCGCGTTATCGGCCGTCGTCATGCAGTTTCATATTCCCCAAGAGCTACCCTTGGCGTTACTTGAGGGTTTCGCTTGGGATGCCACGGCGCGAACCTACGACACACTCTCGGAGGTGCGTGCCTATGGTGTGCGTGTCGCCGGAACGGTCGGGGTGATGATGTCACTCTTGATGGGCGTACGGTCGTCGGGTGCGCTCGCACGCGCTGCCGATCTTGGCGTCGCGATGCAGCTTTCGAATATCGCTCGAGATGTCGGTGAAGACGCCCGCATGGGTCGCCTTTACTTGCCGCGGCAGTGGCTGCGTGATGAAGGTATTGATCCTGACCTTTGGTTGCGCGAGCCGAAGTTCGAGCCTCGCTTGGGATCTCTCATCGACCGGCTCGTCGACGAGGCGGGACAGCTGTATCAGCGCGCGGCAGCGGGTATCGATGAGCTTCCCGTCGAATGTCGGCCCGCAATTCATGCGGCGAGGCTGATGTATGCGGCGATTGGGCGCGAAGTCAGTCGTCGAGGGGGCGATTCTGTGTCGTCGCGAGCTGTCGTATCGGCACGGCGAAAACTGTTTTTGCTTGCCGAGGCCGTGATTGCGGCCACCCGGCGCAACGGGACGTCCGAGCACGCCGCATTACCCGAGGCAGAATATCTGCTCGAAGCCATCGCACTTCACGATCGCACACGCGGACTGGCGGGAGATCCGCTCGCCGGTGGTACGCTTTTCGAGCGTGAGCTCTCGCGCGTGCTCGGCGTGTTCGAGCGTCTGGAGCGTCTCGATCGTGATGCCCGCGCAGCGGGCTGAACGCTAACGACGGAGTGGTCGTCGAGGCAGGCGTACGGGTAATAACGCCTGCACCCAGCGTTGTGAAAATCTTCTCAGCGACACGCTTTCGTGAAAGGCGGTGTAGGGCCGGCCTTCGGCTTGGGTCTCGATCAGCGATCGTGTGTAAAAAGGGCCGCTCTCGAACGTGGAGACCAGGCGCGGCGTGGACTCGGCATCGCAGCGGGTTTTCCGTTCGATACCCCAGAGCGTCGAGGGCAGAGATTGTTGCGTCGGCGCCGGAGGCGAGTCGACTTTCCCGGCGTTATCGATACTCAAAGAAATCGATCGACCACCGCCGCCTCGCCATCGTGTGTCGTAAAAAATTCTGCTCCCCTCGGCGGAGGTGGCGCGGGACCAGTTCCAAGAATCAAAGTCGGATTCGAGAGCCGCTTGCCCCTCGTTCGAATCGAAATAGGCCACTCCATGCCAGGAGAGAGCGGGCCGCTCGAAAGCGACATCGATCGCGCAGTGTGGGGAAATTGGCGTCCAGAGGTGTCGCGCGAGTCGATCGATGGCGTAGCCCTGGTGCAGCAGCATCGAGGGTCGTAGCGTGATTCGGCCGCGCAGGCGAGTGGGCCAAGGCGCGGTGATTTCATTGACGTCGATGCGAAGCTGCGAGCCGTCCCAGGCGAGCGAGCTCGGACCGATCGCAAGATGGTCGTAATCTCGTTGAACATCGCGTTGTCCACGTTCGGTGAGCGCCCACCGGCGACCTGCTGCGCCATAGAGCGCGACATTCACAGCGGAATGTTCGAGCGGATCGGTCGGTCCGCGGCGTCGAGCGGCGGCATACCAGGGGGAGAACACGCACCCGAGCATCGCGATGATCGTGAGGCCATGACGCCCACAGTCACTGAGCGCATCGACGTACCACCATACGTAGCCGTCGGCTGGAGCGGACGCGGCGAAGTTGGGGCCGGTTTGACTGGCTGCGGAGGGGTGTCTATATTCCATGACGACCTAGTGTGACAATCGCAGTTGACGTTTGCCAGTCGATCCGGACGGGCGACCCCAGCAGCGCGGAGGCGCGAATGGAAGGTGCATCGGGAATCGAATCGGCGTTGGAGACGGCCGTCGCCTCCTGTGATGCGCTCGGGTGTCCACCGCGTCTCGCGGCGGCGATTCGGTACGCCGTCTTCCCTGGGGGTGCGCGTATCCGACCGCGACTCTGTCTCGCCATCGCAGCAGGTTGCGGTGAGCCCGAATCCCCGCTCGCGATCGCCACGGCGGCGTCCATCGAGTTGCTGCACTGCGCGTCGCTCGTACACGACGATCTGCCGTGCTTCGACGATGCGGAAGTACGTCGCAATCGACCCTCTGTGCATCGCGCGTTCGACGAGCGCATCGCGCTACTCGTCGGCGATGCGCTGATCGTGTTGGCGTTTCAGAACGTCGCACGCGCTTTTGCTCAGTCGCCCGATCGTTTGCCGAATCTCGTGCTCGCGTTGACGCGAGCTGTAGGTGCGCCGGGCGGAATCGTCGCCGGCCAAGCCTGGGAGTGCGAAGACAGCACACCGCTCGAAGAATATCGACGACAGAAGACTGGCGCCCTCTTCATCGCGGCGACGGTGGGCGGTGCGCTATCGGCGGGTGCTGACCCCACGCCCTGGCGAGTGCTCGGTGAGACGCTCGGCGAGGCCTACCAAATTGCCGATGACATTCGCGATGCGCTCGCGACCGACGAGGAGCTTGGCAAGCCTGCGGGACGTGACGCAGATCTCGGGCGGCCGACGGCACTCGCCGAGCTCGGTGTGCAAGGCGCGGTCAAACATTTCGAAAGCTTGATCGCTCGTGCTGCAGCGTCCATTCCCGAGTGCCCGGGCGCCGAGTTTTTGCGAGAACTCGTCGATCTCGAGGCGCAACGTTTGTTGCCGGCTTCGCTGCTGCAGCGCGCAGCCTGATCGAATTCCCTCGCCATGTGGCGTGATTGGCGAAACCGCCTGTTGATGAGCCCGCGCTTTCAGCGCGCGGCGGCCGCGTTTCCATTCACTCGCGCGCGAGCGCGTCGGGAAGCTCGCGAGCTATTCGATATCGTCGCGGGTTTTACCTACTCGCAAATTGCGCTCGCCTGCGTACGGCTCGGTGTGCTTGAGCGCTTACGCGCGGGCGCGGTCGTCGAGCATTCTTTGATGGCTTCGATGGAGATGCCCGAGGCGGCGGCACGGACGCTGCTTCGCGCGGCAGCCGCCATCGAGCTGCTCGATGCGTGCGAAAGCAAGGGTCAATCGGCCTGGGCGCTCGGTCGGCGCGGTGCCGCATTGCTCGGAAATCCAGGCGTTCTCTCGATGATCGAGCATCACGCAGTGCTTTACGCGGATCTTGTCGATCCGGTTGCCATGTTAAAAGCGCCGCGCGGCTCGACGGCCTTATCGCGATATTGGCCCTATGCCAATGCCAGCGTGCCCGGTCAGGTGGCCGGCGAGTTCACTCGCGACTACACGCGGTTGATGGCGGCTTCTCAGGGTCTCGTGGCCGAGGAAATCTTGGATGCCTACGACGTTTCGAAACATCGTCGTGTGCTCGATGTCGGCGGAGGCGACGGGACTTTTCTTCGTGCACTCGGTCAGCGTTCGAATTCGGCCGAGTTGATCTTGTTCGATTTGCCCGGCGTCGCCGAGGCGGCCCGCCGTCGTTTCGCCGAGAGCGGCATGACGGATCGCGCCCGCGCGATCGGCGGCGATTTTTCTCGAGATCCGCTGCCGCCCGGCGCCGATCTCGTGACGTTCGTTCGCGTGCTGCACGACCATGACGATCCGCTCGTGAACACCGTGTTACGGGCGGCCTTTCAGGCGCTCGCTCCCGGTGGGCGAGTGCTGGTGGCCGAGCCTCTGGCCGGGACGACGGGTGCGGAGCGTATGGGCGACGCGTACTTCGGCATCTACCTCTGGGCGATGGGTAGTGGACGCCCTCGATCCGCGGACGAGCTGACCGAGATGCTCAAAAAGGCCGGTTTTTCACGTATCCGACGATTACCCACCCGAATTCCCTTGCAGACCAGCGTTCTGGTCGCGGACAAGGCGCGCTGAGGACCTCGCCTGGCCCGATGCAGCTGGGGTGAGGTATTTTCCGAAAAAGTGTCCGATTTAATTGACACCTATCAGCGTAAGCGTAGACTGACAGTTGGAAAATCAGGCCAAGGAGCCTGCATGACTCAGGGATGGAACACTCTCGCGGTGGTGATGGAGGGGCCGGAGCGCTTAGCGCTTGATCGGCTCGCCCTCCAAAGTCCTGCGGACGACGATATCGTCGTCGCGACGGAGTGGAGTGGCATCAGCACCGGAACCGAACGACTGTTGTGGTCGGGCAAGATGCCGCCATTCCCCGGCATGGGTTACCCGCTGGTTCCGGGTTACGAGTCCGTCGGACGCATCGCGGTCGTCGGTCGTAACGTTCGTGATCGCCGCGTGGGTGAGCGCGTGTTCGTCCCCGGTGCACGTTGCTTTGGAAACGTGCGGGGGCTTTTCGGAGGTGCGGCATCGCATCTCGTCGTCCCCGCCTCGCGTGCGACACCCATCCAAGAATCTTTGGGCGAGCAGGCGGTACTGCTCGCGCTCGCAGCGACCGCGCGTCACGCGATGGCGGCGCCGCACGCCGAGGCCCCACAACTGATCGTGGGGCACGGTGTACTCGGACGTTTGCTCGCGCGAATCACCATCGCGAGTGGCGCACCGGCGCCCACCGTATGGGAGCTAAACGCCTCTCGCGCCGCTGGAGCAGAGGGTTATCGGGTGTGTACGCCCGAAGAAGATTCGCGTCGCGACTACCGCGCGGTGTACGACGTGAGTGGCGATGCTCGCATTCTCGACTCGCTCATTGGCCGGCTCGCACCGGGCGGCGAGGTGGTTCTCGCCGGCTTCTACACCGACGCCATGAGTTTCGATTTCACAGCTGCATTCATGCGGGAGGCGCGTTTGCGCGTCGCCGCAGAGTGGAAGGACGCTGATTTGACTGCAGTGCTGCAATGGATCGCGGCGGGACGGTTGTCGCTAGAGGGTTTGATCACGCATCGCCGAGACGCGAATGCGGCAGATCAGGCCTATCGACAAGCGTTCGTGGATCCCCTGTGTCTCAAGATGATTCTCGATTGGAGGCAGGCTGCATGACCCCGCCGGGCGAAACCGTGTCGATTCCCGTTGAAAAACTCAAGCGCAGTCTGCGTGCCGAGGCGGCGGTAGAGCCCGCGGCGCCTCAAGCGTCGGCCGTCACCAAAGAAACGCAGATCATCGCGATCTACGGCAAAGGTGGTATCGGCAAGAGTTTCACACTCGCCAATCTCAGTTACATGATGGCGCAGCAGGGAAAGAAAGTGCTGCTCATCGGGTGCGATCCGAAGAGCGACACGACGTCGCTGCTGTTTGGGGGTCGCGCCTGTCCGACGATCATCGAGACCTCCTCGCGCAAGAAGCTCGCGGGCGAACAGGTCGAGATCGGCGATGTCTGTTTCAAACGTGATGGCGTCTTCGCCATGGAGCTCGGTGGTCCCGAGGTCGGTCGCGGTTGCGGCGGTCGCGGAATCATCCATGGCTTCGAAACCCTTGAAAAACTCGGGTTTCATGACTGGGGCTTCGACTACGTTCTGCTCGATTTTCTCGGCGACGTCGTGTGCGGTGGCTTCGGTCTGCCGATCGCCCGTGACATGTGCCAAAAGGTCATTGTCGTCGGCAGTAACGATCTGCAGTCGCTCTACGTCGCGAACAATGTGTGCTCGGCAGTCGAATACTTCCGAAAGTTAGGCGGCAACGTCGGTGTGGCAGGCCTCGTCATCAACAAAGACGACGGCACCGGTGAAGCGCAGGCCTTTGCGAAAGCCGCGGGCATTCCGGTTCTCGCAGCGATTCCGGCCCACGAAGACATTCGTCGTAAGAGCGCGAACTACGAAATCATCGGTCGCCCGGGCTCGGAGTGGGCGGGCCTCTTCGATGAGCTCGGTCGTAATGTGGCCGAAGCGCCGCCGCAGCGACCGAAGCCCCTATCGCAGGACGAATTGCTCGGTCTTTTCAAGGGCGAGGCCGTCGGTCGCGGTTACACGCTGCAGCCTGCCACCTTCGAAGACATGTGTGGCACACCCCAGATTCGAAAGCCCTCGCTCGAAGTGATCTACGACGCGGTGTGATGTCATGAACGCCCTCAACACAGAACTCGAGAACAGCGCGGAAGTCGTTTACGACGCCGCGTCATCGAGTGCTGCGGAAGCAGGCTGTCACGGTGGAAAGGAAACTATGCGTGCGGCCGCCGCCGCAGCAGGAAAGAGTGCGACGCTCGACGCGTACGCCAAAGATTATCCGGCGGGTCCGCACGATCAACCGCAGAGCATGTGTCCGGCGTTCGGAAGCCTTCGAGTCGGTCTGCGTATGCGGCGGACGGCGACGATTCTGTCGGGCTCAGCCTGCTGCGTGTACGGACTGACATTCACGTCGCATTTTTACGGCGCGCGTCGCACGGTCGGCTACGTACCGTTCAACTCCGAGACGCTCGTCACCGGAAAGTTGTTCGAAGACATTCGGGATGCCGTGCATAGCATGGCCGATCCGGCGCTCTACGATGCGATCGTAATCACCAATCTTTGCGTTCCAACGGCCTCGGGCGTGCCGCTACAGTTGTTGCCCAAAGAAATAAACGGCGTCCGTATCATCGGTATCGACGTCCCGGGTTTCGGCATTCCGACGCACGCCGAGGCCAAAGACGTTCTCGCCGGAGCGATGTTGCGCTACGCGCGCGGCGAAGCCGAAACCGGCCCGGTCCAGGCACCGCGTACGGCGCGATCCGGCAAGCCGACCATCTCGCTCGTGGGTGAGGTCTTCCCGGCCGACCCCGTAGGCATCGGCATGATGCTCGAACCGATGGGGCTCGCCGCCGGACAGCTCGTCCCGACGCGGGAATGGCGCGAGTTGTACTCCGCGCTCGACTGCGCCGCCGTCGCGGCGATCCATCCGTTTTACACGAGCGTCTTTCGAGAGTTCGAGTCAGCCGGACGCCGAATCGTCGGCTCTGCGCCGGTCGGACACGACGGCACGGCCGCTTGGCTCGAGGGCATCGGCGACGCGTGTAACGTGCCGCGCGACAAAATCGAAGCGGCCAAGAATCGCGTGTTACCCGCCATTCGTGGCGCGTTGTCGGCCTCGCCGATCAAGGGTCGTATCACGCTGTCGGGTTATGAAGGTTCCGAGTTGCTCGTCGGTCGCTTGCTCGTGGAGAGCGGTGCCGATCTGCGTTACGTGGGCACCGCGTGTCCGCGTACGCGCTTTTCGGACGCGGATCGCGAATGGCTCGAAGCGCGCGGCGTACATGTGCAGTTCCGCGCATCGCTCGAACAAGATCTCGCGGCGCTCGCGGAGTTCGAACCGGATCTCGCAATCGGCACGACGCCGGTCGTTCAGAAGGCGAAGCAGCAGGCGACGCCATCGTTGTATTTCACCAATCTCATCTCCTCGCGCCCCCTGATGGGCCCGGCGGGCGCGGGCTCGCTCGCGCAGCTCATCAACACGGCGATCGCGGGTAAGTCGCGGTTCGACGAGATGAAAGAATTCTTTGGGGAGACGGGATCTAGCGACGCCGCCGGGATCTGGCCGGCCACGCCTGTCCATCGTCCGGAGTTCCGCGACAGCTGGAAGCGCAAGATCGAAAAACAAGCGAAGGCTCGTAAGGCCGAGGAGATGCTCTGATGCTCGTCCTCGACCATGATCGCGCGGGCGGGTACTGGGGAGCGGTGTATGTCTTCACCGCCATCAAGGGCCTGCAAGTCGTGATCGACGGACCGGTCGGTTGTGAGAACCTGCCTGTCACCTCAGTCCTGCACTACACCGATGCGCTTCCGCCGCACGAGCTTCCGGTGGTGGTGACCGGTCTCGCGGAAGAAGAGCTCGGCCAGCACGGCACCGAAGGCGCGATGAAGCGCGCCCACAAAGTGCTTGACCCAAATTTACCGGCGGTCGTAGTCACCGGATCGATCGCCGAGATGATCGGCGGCGGCGTGACACCCGAGGGTACGGGTATCAAACGTTTTCTGCCGCGGACCATCGACGAGGATCAGTGGCAGTGTGCCAACCGGGCGATGTGGTGGCTGTGGACCGAGTTCGGCTCCAAGAAAGTTCC
>JAFMKA010000069.1 GCA_017853175.1 Steroidobacteraceae bacterium
CGCAGCGCGATCTATCGCGGCGTGAGCGATGGCATCGCCCCGGCGGGCATCGAGTTCTACCTGCCGCTTTTCTTTGATTCGACCGACACGCTCTTCGATTACTTGCCGGCCCGCGCTCGCATTGCCGATCTCACCGGCAGCCTCGAGGGCGCCATCGAGCGAGCGTGGCAGGCGCTACAGCTGCGCCACGACGATCGCTGCGGCGATATCGAGCGACCTCTACTGCGCCCGGAAGAACTCTTCATCGATCTCGAGACGATTCGACGCGGTCTCGACCGACATCCGCAGATCGTGCTCGAGACCTTCCGTAGCGAAGACACCTCACCGGCGCGTCACGATTTCGGCGCCAAACTGCCGCCCGAACTGCGACTCGACGCGCGCGCCGAAAAACCGCTCGCACCGCTGCAGGACTTTCTCGCGCACCACGAGGGTCGCGTACTGCTCGCGGCCGACTCACCGGGCCGTCGTGAAGTGCTCGGCGAATTGTTACGAGGCGCTGGCCTCAAAGCGGCGGCCTGTGAAGGCTGGCAGGCCTTCGTCGCGAGCGAAGCCCGCCTCGCGCTGACCGTTGCACCGGAACTCGCAGGCCTCGCACTCGCCGAGCCTGCACTCACCGTGCTGCCCGAGTCACAACTCTTCGGCACCCGCGCTCGCCAGGAACGACGTCGTCGCAAGATCACGGCTGATCCGAACGCCATCCTTCGCGATTTGCAAACCCTCACGGCCGGCGCGCCAGTCGTGCATGAAGAATATGGCGTCGGTCGATATGTAGGCCTGCAAAGCATGGACGTCGGAGGTCAGAGCGGCGAGTTCCTCGTCCTCGAATATCGCGACGGCGATCGGCTCTACGTGCCCGTGCATTCTTTACAGCTCGTGAGCCGATATTCGGGCGCGGCGCCCGAGTCGGCACCTCTGCACAAGCTCGGCACCGATCAATGGTCTCGGGCACGCAAGCGCGCAGCGGAAAAAGTACGCGACGTCGCCGCTGAGCTGCTCGATCTCTATGCGCGCCGTAAGGCTCGCCGCGCAAGCCAGCTCCCCTCGCGAGAACTCGAATACCAAAGCTTTGCCAACGCCTTCCCCTTCGAAGAGACGGCAGACCAGGCCGAGGCGATCGACAAAGTCATCAAAGATTTGGCCTCCGAGCAGCCCATGGACCGCATCGTCTGCGGCGATGTCGGCTTCGGTAAAACCGAAGTTGCCATGCGTGCGGCCTTCGTTGCTGTACAGGCCGGCAAGCAGGTGGCTGTACTCGTGCCCACCACTCTGCTCGCCCAGCAACACGCCGCGAACTTCGCGGATCGTTTTGCCGACTGGCCGGTGCGCATCGAGTCGCTGTCGCGCTTCCGCTCGACCAAGGAATCCGCCGCCGTGCTCGAAGGTATCGAGAAAGGTTCGGTGGACATCGTCATCGCAACGCATCGGTTGCTGCATGCCGATGCGCGGTTTAAAGATCTCGGGCTCATCATCGTCGACGAGGAGCATCGCTTCGGGGTGCGCGATAAGGAGCGCCTCAAGGCGCTGCGCGCCGAGGTCCACGTGTTGACGCTCACCGCGACGCCCATTCCGAGAACGCTCAACATGGCGCTCGGGGGCTTACGCGAACTCTCGCTCATCGCGACACCCCCTGCCGAACGTCTCGCGATCAAGACCTTCGTGAGCGAGTGGAGCGATGCGACGGTACGCGAAGCGATCTTGCGCGAACTGCGCCGCGGCGGTCAGGTGTACTTCGTGCACAACGAAGTCAAAGACATCGGCAAGTTCGCCGACAAACTCGCCACGCTCGTCCCCGAGGCGAGCATCCGTGCCGGTCACGGTCAGATGCGCGAACGCGAGCTCGAGCAGCTCATGGTCGACTTCTACCATCGGCGCTTCGATATTCTGGTTTGCACCACCATCATCGAGAGCGGCATCGACGTGCCGAGTGCGAACACCATCCTCATCGATCGCGCCGATCGGTTCGGGCTCGCACAACTGCACCAGATGCGCGGTCGCGTCGGTCGATCTCATCATCAGGCCTACGCCTACCTCATGATTCCCTCGCGCAAGGCGCTCGCGGGCGATGCCCTGAAGCGCCTCGAGGCGCTGGAGTCTCTCGAAGATCTCGGTGCAGGCTTCGTACTCGCGACCCACGATCTCGAGATCCGCGGCGCCGGAGAACTCCTCGGCGAAGAGCAAAGCGGCGAGATGACCGAAGTCGGTCTCACGCTTTATCTCGATATGCTCGATCGCGCGGTCAAAGCGATGAAGGAAGGCAAGCATCTCGATCTCGATGCGCCGCTCGCCTCCCAATCAGAAATCGAAATGCGGGTACCGGCCTTGCTGCCCGAGGATTACGTCAACGACGTCCACGTGCGACTCGCGCTCTACAAACGTATTGCGGCGGCCGTCGATGAGTCGGCGCTCGAGGAGCTCACCGCCGAGCTCGTCGATCGTTTCGGCGAGCTGCCGACCCAGACCCAGAACCTCTTACGCAACGCCCGCTTGCGACTCATCGCCCGACGACTCGGCATCCGACGACTCGACTTCGGGGCGCACGGTGGGCATCTCCTATTCGAGACCGAGAATCAGATCGATCCGAAGGCCGTGATTCGCCTCGTGCAGGATCGCTCGCGCGAGTACCGCCTCGAGGGACCTCTCAAGCTCCGGGTGTCCCGCGAGCTCGACGACGAGGCCGAGCGGTACGAATTCGTGGCCCTTTTGCTCGGCAAGCTCGCCTCAACGAACTGAGACTGCTCGGCTAACATAGGCGCATGCAAAAACTCTGGCTGCTGCCCTGCCTGCTCGTCCTCTGGGTCATCGGAGGGTCGAGCTCGCACGCCCAAGGTACCGGCGCCTCCACCTATCAGGTCGAGGTCATCATCTTCCGAACGAACGGCGCTCGTGAAGGCGAACCCGGCGCAGCGCCCCCGCGAGCGGCGTCTGGCGATGCAGCCTCCGGTGCGGCGCAAGTGGCGCGTTATCTCGGTCCTCTGCCCGCAGCCAAACTGCAGTTGAGTGGTGCCCGACAAAAACTCGTAGCGAGCGGCTATCGCGTACTCGCGCATACCGGCTGGACACAAACGGCGAGCACCTGGGGTTCGCGCAACGGCCTGCCCGTCGATCAACTCGGCCTACAAGTGCCAGGGCTGTCCGGCAGTTTCTTGCTCGAGCGAGGTTCGCTCCTGCATTTCGGCATGAACCTGCGTTTCGCGCCCGCCGAGGGCGGCGCGGCACAGCAAATGAACGAGCTGCGGCGCATTCGCTTCAACGAAAAAAATTATTACGATCACCCGGGCATCGGCGTAATCGCCGTCGTCACGCCCGGCGGCCGATAACGCTCAGGCGAGCTTGAGATCGGGCGGCGCGGCGCAGCGCTCGAGCGCGCGTTGCGCGGCGAGCCACTCAGCCGACTCTCGCAACTTACCCGTCGGTCCCGCCCCTTTACCCCGTAACCGGATGCGACGCAGCGCTGCGGCTGCATCGTCTTCGGGCTTCCACCCTTCGAGTAAAGCAATCACGCTCTCGCGGTGATTGCATACCGGTAGCACGTCGCAACCCGCTGCGAGCGCCCGTTCGGCGCGTTCGATGATGCCACCCACGGCCGCCGCGCCCGCCATGGAGAGATCGTCGGCGAAGACCACGCCCTGAAAGCGCAACTCGCTGCGCAGATAACCCCGAATCCAACGTCGTGATGCACTCGCCGGAACGTCGTCGATCTCGGGATAGAGCACGTGCGCCACCATCACGCCAGCGAGTCCGTTCTCGATGAGCACCCGATACGGCCGGATGTCGGACTCGAGATCCGCCAAGTTGCGCCGATCGATAGGCAACGCGTGGTGCGAATCAGCGACCACGGCGCCATGTCCCGGAAAATGTTTCGCGGTGGCGACCATGCCGGCGGCACGCATCCCGTGCATGTAGGCCACCGCGAGCTCACCCACAACACCCGCATCGGCGTGGAACGAGCGATCACCGATGACTTCACTCACGCCGAAGTCGAGATCGACGCAGGGCGCAAATGACAGATCGACGCCCACTTCGCGAAGCTCCGCCGCCATCAACCACCCGAGCTCGCGAGCGAGCGCGAGACCCCCGCGCGGCGAGGCGTCATACTCGTGTCCGATGCGGCGTGCGGGCGGCAAACGCGAGAACCCTTCGCGAAAGCGCTGGACACGGCCGCCCTCATGATCGACGCCCACGATGAGTGCCGGCGAGCGTACCGCGTGAATATCGGCGACGAGCTGCTGTAACTGCGCCGGGTCGGCGTAGTTGCGCGCGAAAAGAATGACGCTGCCGACGAGCGGATGCTGCAACAACTCGCGCTCCACAGGCTGCAACACCGTACCCTCGAGATCGATCATCAAAGGCCCGAGCGTCATTGATCTACCTCCAGAACAGCGATCGACTCGACGTGCGTGGTGTGCGGGAACATATCGACCACGCCAGCCGCGGTGAGGCGGTAGCCGTGCTCACTGCAGAGCACACCCACGTCCCTCGCCAGCGTGCCGGGATGACACGAGACATACACCATGCGCGTGGCACCGAGTTTGACGAGTCGCGGCAGCACCTCGATGGCGCCCGCCCGTGGCGGATCGAGCAGGATGCGATCGAAACGCCCGACGAGCGCCGACGAGCCACCCTCCGGCTCGGCGAGATTTGCCACGTGAAAACTCGCATGGGTCAATTCATTGAGCTCGGCGTTGCGGCGAGCTCGGGCGACGAGCCCCGCCTCCCCTTCTATGCCAACCACTTCGCGTACACGCCGCGCAATGGGTAGCGTGAAATTTCCGAGCCCACAAAAGAGATCGAGCACGCGATGCTCGGGCTCGAGTTCAAGGAGCTCGATCGCGCGTCGCACGAGTGCGCGATTCACCTCGCCGTTCACTTGTACGAAATCAGTTGGCCGAAATTCGAATCGAAGATGCTCTTCGGGCAGATGATATTCGAGCGTGGTCGAAGACCCATCGAGCGAGGTCACGCTGTCGAGTCCGCCAGGTTGCAGGCAAATGCGTACGCTGTGCGCTCGGCCGAATTCGAGCAGCGCCGCGCGATCGGCCGAGCCGGGCTCCACCAAGTTGCGAAACACCAGCAGCACCCCATCATCGCCCACCGCCGCTTCGATCTGCGGAATCGACACCCGAGCCTCGAGACCCGTCAAAAGCTCAGAGAGCGGCGTGATCAAAGCATCGAGGGGAGCGGCTAGTACTTCGCAACGCGCGAGCGCGGCCACATACGGCTTTTGACGCTCCCGAAAACCGACCAACACCCGTTCGCGCTTCGGCACCCACTTCGCACCCAGGCGCGCCCTACGACGGTAATTCCAAACGGGCCCCGCGAGCGGCTCGAGCCAGCGCTCGGGCTCAACTCGCCCAATGCGCGACAATGACTCGGCGAGTTCTGATTGTTTGGCGGCTAACTGAGCCGCGGGATCGAGATGCTGCATGGCGCAGCCCCCGCAGAGACCGAAGTGCGCGCACTTCGGGTCGACTCGCGAAGGCGATCGCTCGAGCACGTCGACGAGAACCCCTTCATCGTGTTGACGATGTCGCCGAACACGTTGGAACACGATGCGCTCGCCCGGCAAGGCACCCGGTACGAACGCGGTCTTCGTGCCGCGTAGCACCCCCTCGCCGTCATGATTGAGCGCCGCGACACAGCCCTCCTCGGGCGGACCCGGCGGTTTGGCGCCCCGACTCACGCGCTCTGCGGCGGCCAGGCCGCGAGAAACTCTTTGAAGTGCGGCTCGCTCGAGGACGAGAGCAGCTCACGCACTCTCGCCTCTTCGGAGGCCAGTTCCGTGG
This sequence comes from Steroidobacteraceae bacterium, assembly GCA_017853175.1. GTDB lineage: Bacteria > Pseudomonadota > Gammaproteobacteria > Steroidobacterales > Steroidobacteraceae > UBA964. Next base: position 5,784 of record JAFMKA010000069.1, read on the forward strand.
CATCGATATGCCCACGCATCAACTGATAGCGCAGATAGACGAGCCACGTATTGAGTACATCGGTCTCGCAATAGCGTCGGATCCCTTCGAGGTTCCCGTCGGCGTAGGCGCCCCAGACCTTATCGCCCGAAAATCCGAGCTTGCCCGGCAGGCCGAGCAAATAAGCCATATCAGAGAGACTCGCCTTCGCCCGAGGTTGAAACCCCGACAGCACGTCCATGAGGTCGGTGTGCCGCTCGTGATAGCGACTGAGGTAATTGTTGAACCGAAAACTTTGATCTTCGCCGCCGTTTTCCCAATAGCGCCGCGCAACAACGCGATGCTTGAGCGCACGGTAATGCAGCACCGGCAAATCGAATCCGCCTCCGTTCCAGGAGACGAGCGTCGGCGTGTATCGATCGATCCCCTCAAAGAAACGCGTGACGAGCTCACGCTCGTCAGACTCGAGATCACCGAGACTCCAGACTTTAAGCGTGTCGCCGCGACGCAGCACACAAGAGATCGCGACGATGCGGTGCTGCTCGTGCGGCAAGAACTCACTGCCTCCGTGCTGACGTGCATGGGCGAACATCGCCTTGGCGATCTGACTATCCGACAAGCCCTCGAGGCCGAGCACGTCACGCCCGAGCTCGATGTCGGGAACGGTTTCGATGTCGAAAACGAGTACGGTCATGAGCGTGCCGCCATCAGGAGCGTCTTCATATCGCGCACCGCAGCGGGCAATCCCGCAAAAATAGCTCGTCCGACGATGGCATGACCGATATTGAGTTCAACGATTTCTGGGATGGCCGCTACGGGTGTCACGTTGTCGTAATTGAGGCCATGCCCCGCGTGCACTTCAAGACCGAAGGTCTTGGCGAGTCGCGCGCCGGCACGCAGCCGTTCGAGCTCACGGGCCTGCTCGTCTCCCGTCGCTTCGCAATAGCGACCCGTGTGCAACTCGATGACCGGCGCGCCCACGCGAACGGTCGCTTCAATCTGCGCAGGTTCGGGATCGATGAAAAGTGCCACTCGAATGCCGGTCGCTGCGAGCAAGGCGCAGCTCTCACGTAGACGACCGATCTGACCGACGACATCGAGTCCGCCTTCGGTCGTGATCTCCGCGCGACGCTCCGGCACGAGGCAGCAGTCCGCCGGACGAATACGCCGAGCGATGGCGATCATCTCGTCGGTGACAGCCATTTCGAGATTCATGCGCGTCTTGAGCACAGGACGCAGCGCTTCGACATCGGCATCCTGAATGTGACGACGGTCTTCGCGCAGGTGCAGCGTGATGTTATCGGCACCCGATTGCTCGGCAATGAGCGCCGCCTCGACGGGGCTCGGCTCGCGGCCCCGCCGCGCCTGACGCAGCGTCGCCACATGATCGATATTGACGCCGAGTTCGATGGTCCCTGTCATGACGCCTTAGGTCTCCTTGTTGCGACGTCGCCCGATCACCGCTCG
>JAFMKA010000070.1 GCA_017853175.1 Steroidobacteraceae bacterium
CTCGCGTTGCTGCCGTACACCGATCAGCACTAAGAGGCAGGAGCAACCATGGACGTTATTCTGCTGACCAAAGTCGCGAACCTCGGCAACATCGGTGATCGCGTCAAAGTGCAGTCGGGCTACGGGCGCAATTTCCTGCTGCCCGCGGGCAAGGCGACGCTCGCCACGCCGGCGAATGTGGCGAAGTTCGAGGCGCGCCGCGCCGAACTCGAGAAGGTCGCCCGCGAGCAATTCGCGGACGCGGAGTCTCGGGCGACCTCGCTCAAAGACTTCACGCTGCGCATCACCGCCAAGGCGGGCAACGAAGGCAAGCTCTTCGGTTCGATCGGTACGACCGACATCGCCGAAGCGTGCACCGCTCAGGGCCACAAGGTCGCGCGTTCGGAGGTTCGTCTGCCGAACGGTCCGATCCGCATGGTGGGCGACCACCAGATCGTGTTGCATCTGCACACCGACGTCGACGTGCAGCTGCCGGTCACGATCGTCGCCGAGGAGTAAACACTCCGTGAGCACTCGCGGCGGAGACGTTCGAACGCCGCCGCACTCTCTCGAGGCGGAGCAGGCCGTATTGGGCGGCCTGCTCCTCGACGCCTCCGCGTGGGACAACGTCGCCGACGTTCTTCGTCCCGAAGATTTTTACCGTCCCGATCACAAGATTATCTTTGAATCCATCGGTCTGCTCGCCACTCAGGGCAAGCCCGCCGATGCCGTGACCGTAAGCGAACACCTCGAGCGCAGCGGACGTCTGTCCGATGCCGGTGGGCTCGCTTATCTCGGCGCGCTCGCGCGTGACACGCCGACGGCGGCCAACGTGCGTGCGTACGCGGCCATCGTTCGCGAGCGCTCGTTGCTGCGTCAGCTGCTCTCAGCCGGTACTGAAATCGCGGCCTCGGTTTTCAACAACGAGGGCGAAACGGCGCAGGAGCTCGTCGAGACCGCCGAGAGCCGCGTATTTGCCATTGCCGAGCAGGGTGTACGCGGCAAGCGCGATGGCGCAGTGTCCGTGAATCAATTGATGCCCGGGCTCATCGATCAAATCGACGAGTGGCATAACAATCCCGATGGCATGCGTGGTCTGCCCACGGGTTTCGATGAATTCGATCGCAAGACGGGCGGACTGCGCGGCGGTGATCTTGTCGTGGTCGCGGGGCGACCGTCGATGGGAAAAACCACGTTCGCGGTCAACATGGCCGAGTACGCAGCGCTGAAGGCGGGTGTGAATGCGTCGGTCGCGATTTTCTCCATGGAAATGCCGTCCGAGCAGTTGCTGACACGCATGCTGTCGTCCATCGGCCGAGTCACCCTCGGACACATTCGTAGCGGGCAGATCTCGGATGACGATTGGCCGCGTATCACGGGGGCTGCCGGGCAGTTGGCCGAGGCCAAAATATTCATCGATGAGACGCCGGCACTCACGCCGACCGAACTTCGTGCGCGGGCGCGACGCGTGCACCGCGAGCACGGACTCAACCTAGTGGTCGTCGACTACCTGCAGCTCATGCAGGTGCCGGGCACCAAAGAAAACCGCGCGACCGAAATCGCCGAAATCTCTCGCGGTCTCAAGGCGCTCGCGAAGGAGCTCAGCGTTCCCGTGATCGCGCTGTCGCAGCTCAATCGTGGTGTCGAGCAGCGCGTCGATAAGAAGCCGGTGATGTCTGATCTTCGCGAGTCGGGTGCGATCGAGCAAGACGCGGATATGATTCTGCTGATCTACCGCGAAGAGGTGTACGACAAGAACACCACCAAGAAGGGGATCGCCGAGATCGATCTCGCTAAGCATCGTAACGGCGAGACCGGGACCTTCTTGCTGACCTTCCAGGGCCAGTACTCGCGTTTCGTCAATTACGCGCCTGATTCCTACGCCGAGGGCGTGCTGCGCTAAGTCGCGGCCATCGCGTATGGCCGATTTCCTTCGTTCACCGAATCCCACCCGGGCGAGGATCTCGCTCGAGTCGTGGCGTCATAACCTCGCTCGACTCAAAGCCGCGGCGCCGACATCGAAGATGATGGCCGTGATCAAGGCCAACGCTTACGGCCACGGGGCATTGCAGGCGGCCCGAACGCTCGATGCAGCCGAGGCTTTCAGCGTCGCGCGGCTTGCCGAGGGTCTCGAGTTGCGCGAGGGCGGTATCGCCAAGCCCGTGGTCCTGATGGAGGGTGTGTTCTCGGGTGAGGAGCTCTCGCTCGCCATGGACCACGAGCTCGACTTCGTCGTGCACGCCGACTATCAGCTCGATCTGCTCGAGCACTATGAACGAACGATCGTGTCAAAGAATGTACGACCGACTCCCCGTGTGGTGTGGCTGAAGCTCGACACCGGGATGAGTCGGCTCGGCTTTCAGCTCGGGCAGGCCAGCTCGGCGGCCCAACGTTTGCGAGCGCTCGGCCTAGTGGGTGAGTTGCGAGTGATGACTCATCTGGCTTGCGCCGACGATACCGACTCGCCGATGACGACTGAACAGTTGCGTCTCTTCGATGCCGAGCTTCGCGGGCTCGAGCCTTCAAAAACAGCGTTGGCTAATTCCGCCGGCATTTTGGCGGTACCCGCGGCTCATCGCGATTGGGTGAGGGCGGGGATCGCGCTCTATGGCGGCTCGCCCATCGTCGGTCGCACGGCGGAGTCCCTCGGGTTGAAGCCCGTGATGACGCTTTCGACGCAGGTGATCGCTCTGAGATGGATCCCGGCAGGGGTCAGCGTCGGTTATGGCGCGACCTGGCGCGCGACGCGGACCACTCGAATTGCAACGCTCGCGGCAGGGTACGCCGATGGTTTTCCGAGGCACTTACCTAACGGTACGCCGGTGCTTATCGCGGGACGTCGAGTGCCGCTCGTGGGTAGGGTATCGATGGACATGATCACGGTGGATGTCACCGACTTGCCCGAGCTTGCGATCGGTGCGGAGGCTGTACTGTGGGGCGAGGGGCTTCCGGTGGATGAGATTGCCGCTGCCGCCGGAACGATTTCTTATGAGTTGTTGTGCGGCGTTTCGCGTCGCGTGGCGTTTGATTACGTCTGATCGCTCGCGATGGCGGGCGTCGCGACGACGACACTGATGTTGTCGAGCCCGCCACGCTCGTTGGCGGCGTCAATTAAGTTTTGAGCCAAACGACGGAGCCCGGCTTCCTTCGAGAGCGAGATGCCTTGGGTGTAGGCGGCGTCGAGCAATGCTCTGAGTTGCGAGTCATCGAGCATGTTGCTGAGCCCGTCGGAGCACAGCAGGATGAGATCGCCTGCAAGAACGGGGGTCGTTATGAGGTCGATGTCGATGTCGGCATCGACGCCGAGTGCCTTCGTCAGGATATGTCGCTGTGGGAGAAGACGCGCGTCTTCGGCGGAGTAAAGCCCTTCGTCGATCAGTTGCTGTGCGCTCGTGTGATCGCGAGTGAGTACGCAGAGCGTAGGTTCGGTTTGCGCTCGGTAGCGATAAAGACGTGAGTCGCCGACATGAGCCACGATGAGTTGGAGCCCGAGCTCGTGTGTTGCCACGAACCAACCGGCCACCAGTGTGGTGCCCATACCCGCGCAGCCCGGGATACGCGTGGACATGGCGTAGACGTGAGCGTTGGCCCGAGTGAACGACTCGTGCAGGGCGCTTGGCGGAGGGCGATCGCCGCCCGAGGCGAGCGTAGAGAGGCTTTGCGAGAGGCTCTCGATGGCGAGGCGACTCGCCAGATCACCGGCGTTGCGACCGCCGAGCCCATCTGCGACGGCGACGAGACCCAAGCGGGCGTCGGCGAGGACCGCGTCTTCGTTTCGCGAGCGGACGCGCCCGATATGGGTGCAGGCTGCGGCTTGGATGATGGGGTGGGTCACGGGCGGCTCCTCGATCGAGGAGTGTAGTTCGGAGGGCGTCGCGTGGCTCGCTGCGTTTCCGGTCGATTTGACGCGCTAGCGCTCGTGTACCCGTACGGTGCGTATCGCGTTGTCGGCGATCTGCAGTATTTCCATCTCAAGATCGCCGATACGTAACGAGGTGCCGGCAGAGGGGATCGTCTCGAGTTTCTCGAGCAGTAGCCCGTTCAGAGTCTTCGGCCCATCCGTCGGTAAATTCCATCCGAGTGTCCGGTTGAGTACGCGAATGGTGGTTGAGGCATTGACGATGCACGCCCCAGAGGGCTCGCGATGGAAATCGCGATGCGAAATCGTAGCCGGATCGCTCGTGAACTCGCCGACGATTTCCTCGAGGATATCCTCGAGTGTCACGAGTCCTTGTACGTCACCATATTCATTGACGACGAAAGCAAATCGACGGCGATCGCGCTGAAAGTTGCTGAGCTGCACGGTGAGCGACGTACCGTCAGGAACGTAATACGGTTCGCGCTGTGCCGCGATCTGCTCGAGCCGCTCACGATCGAGCGTGTCTCGCGCCAACTCCTGGGCGATGCGTCGCATGTGCAAGAGGCCCACCATTTGTCCGAGATCTCCCCTAAACACCGGCAGTCGCGTGTGGGGTGTCTGACGCAATTGATCGAGGATGCGTTCCCAGTCGTCTTCGAGATCGATACCCGCGATGTCCTGTCGAGGAATCATGATGTCGTTGACGGTCATTCGCTCGAGGTCGAGCACGCTCATCAACATCTTTTGGTGGCTCTGCGGAATCATCACGCCCGCCTCAGCGACCACGGTGCGCAGTTCCTCGCGTGAGAGCGTCGTCTGCTGAACTTGTTTGTCGACGTTGAGTCCGACGAGCTTCAGTGCGCCGTTGGTGATCCAGCCGATCACGAACACCGCAGGCCGCAGTGCCCATTGCAACGCCGTGTAGACGTACGAAGAGGTGACGGCGAGGCGGCGAGGGTGCAGCGCCCCGTAGGTCTTTGGCCCGACCTCACAGAAGATGAGCATGAGCAGCGTGAGCACGCCGGCGCCCACGGCCACCCACTCATCGCCCCATACTCGCAACACGATGATGGTGACCAGGGTCGCCGCGAGATTATTGGCGAGGTTGTTGCCGAGCAGGATGAGACCGATCAGGCGGTCGGGCCGGGCGAGCAAGCGCTCGGCCAAAATCGCCCCCCGATGGCCGCCTTTGGCCATGGTGCGCAGCTGATAACGATTGAAACTCATCAGCGCCGTCTCGGTACCCGAGAAAAACGCGGATAACACCAGACAGAGGATCAGAAGGCCGAGTAACGGCGGGAGCGCGGGATCACTCACGTCTATAATCATCCAGTGTTCGAAAACCTGAGTCAAAAGTTCGCCAAAACCGTCCAGAACCTTCGTGGGAAGGGGCGGATCAGCGAGGAGAACATCTCCGAGACCCTCCGGGAGGTGCGTATGGCCCTCCTCGAGGCCGATGTGGCGCTGCCCGTCATCAAGACCTTCATCGATGCCGTGCGGGTCAAGGCCCAGGGGGCCGAGGTCGCCACCAGCCTGACGCCGGGTCAGGTGTTCGTCAGCATCCTGCAACGTGAGCTGGTCGAGCTCATGGGGGGTGCCCGGGAGGGCTTTGAGCTTCGGGCCCAGCCTCCCTACGTGGTGCTGCTTGCGGGTTTGCAGGGCGCCGGCAAGACCACCACCGCCGGCAAGCTCGCCCGATGGCTCATCGAGTCGCGCAAGAAGCGCGTGTTACTCGTCAGCACGGACGTACGTCGTCCGGCAGCCATTTTGCAATTGCAGCGACTCGCCGAGCAGGTGGGTGCGGGCTTTCATCCATCGGAGAGCGGTGGAGACCCGGTGGCGATCGCAGAGTCGGCGCTCGAGGCGGCGCGACGCGGTGTGTACGACGTGCTCATTGTCGACACGGCGGGTCGTTTGCACGTCGATGCCGAACTCATGGACGAAGTGCGCGCCATCGACTCGCGTGTCGGTGCGCACGAAAAACTTTTCGTCGTCGACGCGATGGCCGGCCAAGATGCGCTGAATTCCGCCAAATCTTTTGGTTCGGCGCTCGAGCTCACCGGCATTATTTTGACCAAGGCCGATGGCGATGCGCGCGGGGGCGCAGCGCTTTCGGTGCGGCAAATCACGGGTAAGCCCATCGTCTTCATCGGTGTCGGCGAGAAGACCGACGCCCTCGAGCCGTTCGATCCCGAGCGCATGGCGAGTCGCATTCTGGGTATGGGCGATGTCGTCGCCCTCGTCGAGCAGGTGCAGGGCAAGGTCGACGCCGTCGAGGCCGAACGCCTCGCCAAAAAAGTCGTCTCGGGGGGCAAGTTCGATTTCTACGACCTCAAGAGTCAACTCGAGCAACTGCAGAGCATGGGCGGTCTCGAATCGCTCATGGACAAACTGCCCGCCCAGCTCGCCAAGGGCGGTTTGCCGGCGGGCGTCGGGGATGTCCAAGTCCGGCGACAAATCGCCATCATCAACTCCATGACCCATCGGGAGCGACGTCGCCCCGAGGTGATCGACGGGTCCCGGCGCCGCCGGATCGCGGCCGGTTCGGGCACCCAGGTTCAGGACGTCAACCGCCTTTTGAAGCAGTTTTCGGACATGCAACGCATGATGAAGGGCATGAAGGGCGGCAAGTTCCGCCGAATGCTCGGGGCCCTGAAGGGTGGGGGGCTTCCCCCGGGGTTCACACCCCCCCGGTAGCGCTTCCATCAAGTCCCTGATTTCTGTAGACTCCGCGCTCTTTTTCGACCCCCTGGAAGGGCGTACAGATCATGGTAACGATTCGTCTCACCCGTCGTGGCGCAAAGAACTCGCCGTTCTATCACGTTGTGGTCACCGACAGCCGCAAGCGTCAGGGCGGCTTGAGCCTCGAGAACGTGGGTTTCTTCAATCCTGTGGCCCGCAAGAGCGAGCCGCGTTTGCGCCTCGACCTCTCGCGCATCGAGTACTGGGTTGGCCAGGGTGCCAAGCCGTCCGATCGCGTGAAGACGCTCGTCAAGGACTACCGCAAGCAGGCCACCCAGGCCGCGGCCTGAGGGTCTTGCCGCCCAACCGCGCGTGGAAGTGTCCCGCGTGTCATGGGTGGAGGTGGGGCGTCTCGGGCGTCCCAAGGGTCTGAAAGGCTGGGTGCATCTCGAGTCCTGGACCGAGCCGCCGCAAGCCTTGTTTGAATACCCCTCGTGGTTTTTGCGCTCGACAATGGGTGAGCGACGAGAGGTGGAGGTCGCCGAATCGCGACAGAGTCCAAGCGGACTCGAGGCGCGACTCGAAGGGGTGACCACCCGCGAAGAGGCTGAAGTCCTCGTGGGGCAGATTATCGA
>JAFMKA010000071.1 GCA_017853175.1 Steroidobacteraceae bacterium
ACGGTGGCATGGGGTTCATCGAAGAGACCGGTGCCGCACAGGCTTATCGAGACGTGCGTATCACCACCATTTACGAGGGCACGACAGCGATTCAGTCCAATGATTTCATCGGACGCAAGATCGCGCGGGATCGGGGAGCGGCGATGGCCGCGCTCATCGCCGATATGCGTCGCGAACTTGCGGCGATTAAGGGTGGTGACTCCGCCATCGACGCCGTGCGCACCGCAGCGCTCGAAGCCATCGACGCGCTCGAGGCGGCGGTTCGCCAGATTCTCGAAGCGTTCGCTCAGGGGCCCGAGCGCGCGTTGGCCGTTTCGGTTCCGATGCTGCGACTCACCGGTTGCGTACTCGGCGGTTGGTTACTTGCGAAGTCGGCAGACATTGCTGCGCGCAAATTGACAGCGGGCGCCGGAGACAAGGACTTCCTCCGTTCCAAGATCGCCTCGGCGCGTTTCTATGCAGCCCACGTTCTGCCGCAAGCGCAAGCCTTGGCCAAAGTGGTCACGGCGGGGTCGTCGAGTGTCCTCGAGGCTGATGCGGCGATCATCTGACGGAGCGTTTGCGATGACAAATCTGTTTTCCGGCGTTTCACGACGCGAGTTTCTCGTCGGATCAGTCGCCGCGGTCGGGATGACGAGCGGCGTGTCATTTGCATCACCGCAGGGTAGCGCCTTGATTCAGCGACGCATCCCTTCGTCGGGCGAATTGATGCCCGTCATCGGGCTCGGCACCTCAGGTCCGTTCGAGGTCGGCATCGACCCGAAGGAGCGCGATCCCCTTTCGTCGGTGCTCACGGCGTTCTTCGCTGCAGGCGCGACGATGATCGACACCTCACCGATGTACTCGTCTGCAGAGACGGTGCTCGGAGATCTGCTCACGACCGACATGCAAGCCAAAGCGTTCATCGCCACCAAAGTCTGGACGCGCGGTGAGCGTGAGGGTCTTGCACAGATGACTCGCTCGATGGAGCTGCTGCGTCGAAAGAAAGTGGAACTCATGCAGGTGCACAACCTGCTCGACTTCGATGTGCATTTGAAGACGCTACGTCGTTGGAAAGAAGAAGGGCGCATTCGCTACATCGGAATCACGCACTACACGGTCGACGCTTATCCGAAGCTGATGGACATCATCACGCGCGAGCCGATCGATTTTGTGCAGTTCAATTACTCTGCGACGACTACGGCCGCCGAACAGCGCTTGCTGCCTCTCTGCGCGGAGAAGGGCGTAGGCGTTATCGTCAACCGCGCGTTCGATGACGGAAAAATCTTTGCTCGTCTTAAAGATCGACCCCTGCCGTCTTGGGCGAGCGAGATCGACTGCAGCAGTTGGGCGCAGTTGCTACTCAAGTTCGTGATCTCGCACCCAGCCGTAACTTGCGTGATCCCGGCGACGGGAAAACCACGCAATCTCGAGGACAACCTCGGTGCCGCACGAGGACGCCTACCCGACTCGCGGCAGCGACAGATGATCGTCGAGGCGATCGCTTAAGAGGCGATCAGTTCGTTCGAGCGATACGGAAGCCGCGCGTGCTCGAGCGCGCGCTCGTTTCCTCTGCCGCGCGGGCCGTCGCGCGGATCGTATCCGCACCGTTGAACCACGAACCGCCTCGGATCACGCGGCGATCGCAATCACCCGAAGTGTTCGCGATTCCGCTGTTGGGCGCGTTGCGATAGGTGTCGCTCCAGCAATCGAGGATCCACTCTTCAGCGTTTCCGAAGAGATCGTGAACGCCGAACGGGTTTGGCTGGAAGCTCGCGGCCGGCGCTGTTCCTGCGAAGCGGTCACGACAGTCGAACACCGCTTCGAGGCCGAGCGATCCTCGACCTGTGGCATCGGCCACGTTCGCGAAGCGACAGGCATCCGCTGGGTTCTCGCCCCAGAACCGCTCGCTCTTGGTGCCGGCCCGAACGACGTATTCCCACTCCGCTTCGGTGATCAGTCGATAGTTATGACCCGTCTTTACGCCCAGCCACTCCGCGTAGGCCTTGGCGTCATCCCAACTTACGCAGACCACAGGATCATTTTCGGTTTGCGGGAAGCCAGGGCTATTCCAGGCAGCCTGAGCATTCGTCTTGAAACGCTTTGCCGTGTAGGTGTCGCAACCCATGCCGCCGGTACGACTCGTCTCGCGGACGAAGCGCGCGTATTGGGCCCAGGTCACTTCAGTTTTACCCATCGCGAAGGTTCCGGGAATGGACACTTCACGCGCAGGCCCTTCCGTCGGACGTCGTGCTTTGCGGAAGTCTGCGAGACCCATTTCGAATTTCCCCGAAGGAATCACCACCATCTCGGGACAATCGGCGCAATCTTTGAAAACCGTACCTGCGGCCAGTTGTTGAAGATCGCCGATCGACTGACCGGCCGCGGGAATCAGCACAGCTGCGTTAGCGGCCGTTGTGGTGCCGGCGACAGTAGTCATGGCCGGAGCGCCGCCCGAACCTGACGATGCAGGTCTGGCACCACTCGAGGCAACTGACGTCGGTGTAGATGGTCCGCCGCCCATCAAGGCGCGTAGTCGAACGTTCGCAAGGCCAGCGAACAAGCCCTGGGGGAATTGATTGAGATACGCCTGGATCTCATCGGGATTCTTCGAATCTCTGACGGACTCCCACAGCGCACGATCATCGGTTGGAATTGCCGCGACGGCCATCGGAGCGGCATCTGCGCCGCGCGCCATCTGCGAACCTGCGACCGCCGGAATGAAATAGAACTCTCCGACCGTTTGATCGTAGAGCGCAGGTACTTGTTCGTGACCGATCGATTTGGCGAGAGACACGACTTCCTGACGCGTTCGCTTCAGCACCTGATCGACCGGAATGCCGGGTTTAGTCATCTCTCTCAGCAAGACGCGAGTGAAGACACCGTTCGGGTTCGGATCATCGGGACTCAGGTTATCGAGCGCCGTTTGGCCTGCGCCGGCCGAGAACAGAATCATCTGGCCCGTCGCGGCAGTGGTAGGCGCGAGACCTCGCGTGCTGCCGATGCTGCGAGTGCCCGATTTCGGAAATGGATTGTCGCGACAGGCATCGACGATCGCGACCGAGAATCGGACCTTCTGTTCGCTCAAGTCGTCGAGAACGCGCTGCAGCATCAACGCGTCATCTTTCACCTGCTCTTCGCTTTCCGGACTGATATTGGTCGGAAGCAAATAATTGGCGGCACCGAGCTGGACGCCGTGACCCGCGAAATAGAACACGGCCTCGCTGCCGCCATCGAGCTTCGATTTGAAATCGCGCATCGCCTGGCGCAGGGCGCGATCATCGAGATCGAGACGCAACATGACTTCGAAACCCAGCGCATCGAGCGCTGCCGCCATCGCTTCGGCATCGGCGCGCGCATTTCGAAGTGACGGAACGGTCGTGTAACTCTGATTTCCGACGACCAACGCGACACGTGCTCGACCGTCCGATGAAGGGCGTGGGATCGCCGCAAGCTGAGCGCTTGACGTCTCCGTTGCCGAAGGTGGTGCGGCGACGGGCTGCGGTGCGACAGGTTGCGGTGCGACGGGCTGCGGCGCGACGGGCGGCGATGACGGCGCTGATGCCAGGGCAGAGGTCGGCGATGAAGAGCTCGTCACGACGGAGTTCGACCCCGATCGTGATCCCGCCGCCGTTGCAGGTGATGCCACCGTGGGTTCGCTCGTCACATTCACGGTGGAGGGGGCCGAAGTCGCTGCTACAGCAACAGGCTCGCTGGCGGCGGGTGCGACGGGTGACGCGGAGGGAGTCGTCGCAACCGGTGGCGGCGACACCGGGGCTGGAGCTGTTGCCAGCATGGGGGGTGTCGACGTTGCCGAACTTGGATCGAAACGATCTTCACGCCACATCCCTGACTGAATAGGTTTGCCGGAGCCGTCGTACAGTGTTCCTGCACCCCAGCGTTTGCTCTCACGGAATTCACCCACGTACTTCGTGCCGTCCGGCATGGTCTCTGAGCCTTGACCGTCACGCTCGTCTTGACGGAACTGACCGATATAAACCCGACCGCTAGGCCACGTGTAGGTGCCTTGTCCATCCTTCTCGTCATCCCGCCATTCGCCGACATATTTCATGCCGCTCGAACTCGTGTAAGTGCCGATCCCGTTGAACTTCCCTTCGCGGAACTCTCCGACGTAAACGAAACTTTTTTCCGCCGTATAGACGCCCTGACCATGGAATTGATCGTTCAAAAACTCGCCGACGTAACGATCGCCATTCGGCCACGTTGCCGATCCCTTGCCGTTGTACTTACCTCCACGGAATTCGCCGACGTACACGGCACCGTCGGAAGCGGTGTAGGTCCCCGCGCAGTTGTTCCAAGACGCCCGGGACGCACCCTTACATGTGGGTAGGGCTTTCTTCGCTGCATCTGGCGCGGGCACTTGCGCGAAGGCGACCGGACCCGACCCACCGGCGATCAGTACGACGGCGGACAAAACCAGAGAGGAAAGTCGAGCGGCAAACATGTGAATGCCTCAAATAAATAGCGCTTGCGTGACCTTTCAGTGTGCCGAAAGGGGGCGTTGCTGGGAAGTCTGACGCACCCCAGATCAAAGCCTCCCTAGAACAAGGGAGGGGGCATTACCCTCAGAGAAATCAATCCGAAACGAAGTAGTCCGCCGATCGTCGTTCCGTGGCGCGAGCTTTGACTTCGGGAACAACCGCCAAGTGGAGTGGGTGGCTCTGGTAGGCCTCGAGGGCGGCGCGATCGACGAACTCACTGTAAAGCACGACGTCCGAGGCGTTCGTATCCTCAATGAAATTCATACCGACTTCGATTTTGAGCAACCCGGGAATCTTTCCGTCGAGCCCCTCGAGCAAAGATTTGATCCGCTCGGCATCGCCGGCCTTGGAGGCATTATCACGAAGGCGCCACATGACGATGTGCTTGACCATATTTATTTCCGTAGTGTCTTGAACGCGGCGAGCGCCGCCTCACGCGACACTTTCAAATCGACGATCGGAGTCGGGTAGACCTTCGAGCCCTTGCCCGAAAGTTCGGGAATCCAGCGTTTAATGTACTCGCCCTGCGGATCAAATTTTTCCGCCTGGCTTTCCGGGTTGAAGACTCGGAAGTAAGGCGCGGCATCCGCTCCGCAGCCGGCAGCCCACTGCCATCCGAGTGTGTTGCTCGCGAGGTCGGCATCGACCAGCGTGTCCCAGAACCATCTCGCGCCGTGCAGCCAATGCATACGCAAGTTCTTCACGAGAAACGATGCCACCACCATGCGTACGCGGTTGTGCATCCAGCCTGTTTCCCAGAGCTCTCGCATACCGGCATCGACTAAAGGAATACCGGTATTTCCGCGTTGCCACGCCGCAAGCTCACGCGCATCGTCTCTCCACGGGAAGCGAGCGAAATCTGCACGCAAGGGCTCGTTGGTAGTCCTTGGGAAGTGGAAAAGCAGATGATGGGCAAATTCGCGCCAACCAATCTCCGCCATGAACTGACTGCCTCGCCACTTCGGCGCGGCATGCCAGACCTGCCTCGGCGACAACTCGCCGAAGTGAAGGTGAGGAGAAAGCCGCGAAGTCCCCGACTGCGCGGGCAAATTGCGCGTATCGCCGTAATCTTTGACGGGGCCATCCAGAAACACTTCGAGGTTCTGCGTTGCTCCGCGCTCGCCCGGACGCCAAGCTTTAGCTATTCCCTCATGCCACGGAATACTCGGCATCAAATGGAGAGAGTCCAGTTTGATACCTGCTGGCCACTTCGTCGGCGCGGCGACTTTTTTCGGTGCGGGCAGGGGAGCGGGCGGCTCGAGACTGCCAGATACTTTTCGCCAGAACGGCGTGAAGACCTGAAACGGCTTTCCGCTGAGGTTTTGGACGTCCCAGGGCTCGACGAGTAGTGCCGAGTTGAAGCTTCGCACCTCGATGCTCGCTGCGCGCAAGGTGTCTTTGATGCGTCGATCGCGCTCGATGACGAGTGGCTCGTAACGCCGACTCCAGTACACCGCGTCGGCATCGGTCTCGCGAATTAATTTTTTGATGGCTGCGAGTGAATTGTCGACGCGACGGATGACGAGTTTCGAGCCGGCCTTCTCAAGATCTTTTGCCAAGGATGTCAGTGATTGGTGCAGCCACCAACGTGAGGCGCCTCCGGGCGCCCACTCGCCTTCTTCTTCAGGACACCAAAGAAAGATCGGAATGATCGGCTTTTCGCGCGCGATTGCCGCACGTAAAGCCGGATGATCGGCGAGGCGAAGGTCTTGTCGGAACCAGAGGAGGGTGGCGCTCATGAAATCAGTTTGCATGATCCGCGATCACACGCGCGACGGCGTCGATTGCAGCGGTTCGTGGCGAGCTCTTGCGCCATATCGCACCGATGCTGCGGGTAGGCACGGGTTTTGCGAAGGGCTTGAATACCAAACCCTTTGGCGCTGCATGACTACCGCGTGTCGCAAGTTCGGGCATCAGCGTGAGTCCGGCTCCAGCAGCCACCATTTGTCGAAGTGTTTCGATGCTGGTGGCGCGAAAATCCTGTTTTTCGTGAACGTCGATTCGATTGCAAACGTCGAGCGCCTGGTCGCGCAGACAATGCCCGTCTTCGAGCAGCAGGAGCGTTACGCCTTTGAGGTCTTCGACTTTGAGTTGCTTGCGTAGAGCGAGCGGATGATCGGCCGGAGCGGCCACGACGAAGGGCTCGTCATAAAGCGCGCGTGAGGCGAGACCTTCGAGGTCGATTGGAAGGGCGAGGACCCCCATGTCGATGTCACCTGCCCGGAGGCGTTCGAGCATCGTCGCGGTTTGATATTCGTAGAGCATGAGCTCGAGCTGCGGAAGCGCTTTGCGTAGCCGCGGCGCTACGACGGGCAACAGGTACGGACCGATCGTCGGTAGGAACGCAATTTTTAGGCGACCCGCGAGAGGTTCGCGGTGGGCCTGGGCGATGGCGACGACTTCGTCGCTCGCTTCGACGATCCGCCGAGCGCGAGCGACGATTTCGACGCCCGCGGGAGTCAGTAACGCCTTTCGGGGCTGACGCTCGACCAGCGGTACGCCGAGGTAATCCTCGAGCTTCTTGAGCTGAGCGGAGAGCGTGGGCTGACTGACGAAACAACGCTCGGCAGCCTGCCCGAAATGGCCGGTATCGGCGACGGCCACCAGATATCGCAGATCTTTGAGCTTGATGTCGGCCATGGGGTGACTCCGATGGAGCGATATACGGCGTC
>JAFMKA010000072.1 GCA_017853175.1 Steroidobacteraceae bacterium
GAGTGTCGCGACGAGCACTGCACGGCGCTGATCGACTACCACTCGCGCGGCTGGCGTATCGCTCTCGATTCACCGAGCGCCCTCACGCTCGAATTACGCGCCTGCCCTGCCGAAGACGGTCGACTCGCCCTGCTGATCGACGGCGCCTCGCACTATGCGTGCGGCTACCTGCACGATCGAACGGCCTACGTGCTGATCAACGGTCATCAAGCGGCCGTGCGGATCGTCGATCCTCGCGAGTCGACGTCATCGGGGGAGGCGCCGAACGGCGGTTTGCGCTCACCGATGCCGGGCCGCGTCGTCGCGGTGCACGTCAAAGCGGGAGATCGCGTGATGCGCGGTACGCCCTTGCTCGCCATCGAGGCCATGAAAATGGAGCATGTGCTGACCGCGCCGGCCGATGGCGTGATCGAACAACTGCACGTGTCGGAGGGTACGCAGGTGGCCGAGGCCGTTACCCTCGTCGACTTTAAGTCCGACTAAGCGATCGGTCAGCCGAAAATTTCGGCGGGTGATTCGAGCTTCAACTTGAGCGCCTGAATCATCGCGGCGGCATCGAAGCCATCGATGAAACGATGATCGAAGGACGACGACAGGTTCATCATCCGTCGAATCACCATCTTGCCGTCGAGGACGACGACGCGCTCCACGGCCTTGTTGACGCCGATGATCGCGACCTCCGGAAGATTGAGAATCGGAGTCGAGACGATGCCACCCAACTTGCCGAGACTCGTCACGGTGATGGTCGAGCCTGAGAGCTCGTCACGACGCGCTCGCCCCATCTTGGCCGCCTCGCTCACTCGACGAATCTCGCTCGCGAGCCCCTCGAGATCTCGAGTCATCACGTCTCGTACGACGGGTACCTTGAGGCCATCCGGAGTCTGCGTAGCAATACCGGCGTGAACCGCAGCATGACGCAGCAAAACGTTACGCTTTTCATCGTAGAGCGCATTGCACTGCGGGAAATCTTTGAGGACCGACGCGAGCGCTCGGACGATAAAGGGTAGATAGGTGAGCGAGGCCGCTCCCGCCGGACGCTGCGCATTCAGCGTCACGCGCAAGGTTTCGAGCTCGGTCACATCGACTTCTTCGACGTATGCAAAATGCGGCGCAACCCGCTTCGCCTCGGCCATGCGCTGTGCGATGAGTCGACGTACGCCGATGACCGGGATTTCTGTAATACCGGGTCCGCCGCTGCGTGCACGCTCAACATCGAGTGCGAGGATGCGACCTTGCGGGCCTGACCCCGACACCGTCGCAAGGTCGATACCCGCGTCGAACGCTCGCCGGCGCGTGGCGGGCGAGGCCATGACTCGACCTGAGGACACTGCGGCACCCGAAGCCGAGACCTTCGCGGATACCGCAACCGATGCTTTGGGCGAATCAGCGGACGAAGTCTGGGCGGTGGCCTTGGCGGGCGTGGTTGTCGCGGCGGGCGCAGCGGGCACGGACACCGCGGAAGACGCCGTCTTCGCTTCGATTTCAAACACCACGAGTTCCGCGCCGACCGCGATCACATCGCCGGGATTGCCGGTGATGGAAATGACCTGACCCGTGACGGGCGACGGCACTTCGACCACCGCCTTATCGGTCGACATCTCGACGAGCGGCGAGTCTTCGCGCACCACATCACCCGGCTTCACCTTCCAGGCGATGACCTCGGCAGACACCGTACCTTCGCCGAGGTCGGGCAGTCGCATCACGTGCCGCGTCATACCGCTTCTCCCATCAGCCGACGGAGCGCGTTCATCACGCGACGCTTACCGGGAAAGTATTCCCATTCGAACGCATGCGGATACGGCGTATCCCAACCGGCTACGCGCATGATCGGTGCTTCGAGATTCCAGAAACAATGCTCCTGGATCGACGCAGAGAGCTCCGCACCGAAGCCCGCAAAACGCGTGGCCTCGTGAACGACGAGGCAGCGCCCCGTCTTACGAACGGAGGTGGATATCGTGTCGATGTCGAGCGGCACCATGCTACGAATATCGATCACTTCGGCATCGAGGCCGAGCGCCTCGGCCGCTGCGAGACTGACGTGCACCATGGTGCCGTACGTCACGATGGTGAGCGCACTGCCCTCGCGGGTCACGGCAGCCTGACCGATCGGTACGGAGTAATAGCCCTCGGGCACCTCGGCGAGCGGATGATCCGCCCAGGACTGAGCCGGCTTGTCGGGCTCACCATCGAAAGGTCCGTTGTAGACACGCTTCGGCTCAAAGAATATGACCGGGTCGTCGTCTTCGATGGCCGCAATCAACATGCCCTTAGCATCGTAAGGGTTCGAGGGCATCACGGTCTTGATGCCGCTGACGTGCGCGAAGACGGCCTCAGGACTTTGCGAATGAGTCTGACCGCCACGAATGCCGCCGCCGCAAGGCGTGCGGATCGTGAGCGGCGCAGAGAATGCGCCGGCACTGCGATAGCGCAGACGAGCCACTTCACTCACGATTTGATCGTAGGCCGGATAGATATAGTCGGCGAACTGAATCTCCGCGATCGGCCGCAGTCCGTTGGCGCACATGCCAACGGCCGCACCGACGATACCGCCTTCGGCGATCGGCGTATCGAGCACGCGATGGGCGCCGTGCTTTTTTTGCAGACTCTCGGTCACGCGGAATACGCCACCGAAATATCCAACGTCCTCACCGAGCACCACCACGCTCGGATCGCGGCTGAGCATGATGTCCATCGCCGAGTTGAGTGCCTGAACCATGTTCATTGTCGGCATGGCTTTACTCCCCTCGCTCCGCCAGCTCTGCGAGTAATTCGTCGCGCTGCGCGATTAGATGCGGCGGTAATTCTTTGAATACGTCTTCGAACATCAACGACGGGTCGAGCCGCGGCCCCTCGTTGAGGGTGCCGTACGACACCGCCTCGTGCCATGCAGCCGAGACGGACTCGTCGAGCTCTTTTGACAGCGATTCATGTCGGGCGTCGTCCCACTCACCGAGCGTGACGAGATGCGACTTCAATCGTTCGACCGGGTCACCGAGCGGCCAAGCGTCGAATTCATCCTTGGGGCGATAACGAGCCGGGTCATCGCTCGTCGAGTGCGCGCCCGCGCGATACGTCACGTGCTCGATCAACGTCGCTCCATGGCCCGCTCGCGCACGCTCAGCCGCCCACGCGGTCGCCGCGTAAACTGCGAGGAAATCGTTGCCGTCGACGCGGAGGCCGGCGATACCCATGCCAGGCCCTCTCGCTGCGAACGAGCGCTGCTCGCCGCCCGCATAACCCTGGAAGGTCGAAATCGCCCATTGATTATTGACGACGTTAAGAACGGCCGGCGCCTTGTAGACCTTGGCAAAGGTGAGTGCGTGATGAAAATCCGCCTCGGCCGTACTGCCCTCGCCGAGCCACGCGGCGGCGATGTCTGTCTCACCCTTGATCGCCGCAGCCATCGCCCAACCCACCGCCTGCGGGAACTGGGTCGCGAGATTTCCCGAGATCGAAAAAATTCGGTGCTCGGCGGAGTGATACATGACGGGCAACTGACGGCCCTTGCACATGTCGCGCGAGTTCGAGAGCAACTGCGACATGAGATCGACGAGGGAGAGCCCACGCGACAGGAACAACCCCTGATTGCGATAGGACGGGAACAACATGTCGCCTTTGCGAAGCGCGATCGCAGCGGCCGCTGATACGGCCTCTTCGCCGAGCGAGCGCATATAGAACGTGATGCGGCCCTGGCGCTGTGCACGCTGCATGCGATCGTCGAAGGCACGCGTGAGCATCATCACGCGCAATCCACTCCGAAGCGTTTCGGAATCGAGTTTCGGGGCCCAAGGCCCGACGGCACGATGCCCGTCATCGAGTACGCGAACCAGATCTTCGGCGAGGGGTGCAGTGCCGAGGACCGGCACATCGATCGGGGGCCTTGGCGCAACGCCCGCGGCGGCGACTTTCACGTAGCTGAAATCCGGCTGCTCGCCGGGCCTGGCGGGGACCGCTGGGACGTGTAGGCGCGATGTCATGAGGGGCGAGAGTAAATCAGCACTGAGCGACCCGCGTAACTCTGATGATTTGCCACCCCGTCATTTTGAGAATAAATTATTTAATATCTTCAATACTTATGGGGATGGTATCTATGAAGCTCGATAAATACGACATCGCCATCCTAAATGAGGTGCAGCGTGATGCCACGCGCTCCACGGCAGAGATCGCCAAAGACGTGGGGCTGTCGCAATCGCCGTGCTGGCGCCGCATTAGCCTGCTCGAGCAGGCGGGCGTCATTAAACGACGCGTCGCCCTGCTCTCACGCGAGAAAGTCGGTCTCGAGGTGCTGGTGTTCGTAAACGTGAAACTCGCCAGTCACGGCTGGCAATCGCTGCCCAAATTCAAGAACAAGGTGGTGAGCTTCCCCGAGGTGCTGCAGTGCTACGTGCTGATGGGCGACATCGACTTCATTCTCCTCGTCGCCACGCGCACCATCGAAGACTTCAACAATTTCGTGCAGGGCAAGCTCGCGCAAATTCCGGGCGTGCAGTCGATCGAATCACGCATGGTGATCGAGGAGACGAAAAGCACCACCGAGCTGCCGCTCGGATTGATCTAGCCGACGAGGTCGCTACCGACACCCAGAAGCACGAGCACGCCAAGCAGAGCGAAAATTGCTGCTGCGATGCCGTGGACCAGACGCATCGGCAATTTCTTTGCTGCAACCTCGCCCAGCAAAACCGCCGGAACATTAGCGATCATCATGCCGAGCGTCGTGCCACCGACCACAGCCACGAGCGATGAATACTTTGCCGCAAGAGCCACTGTCGCGATCTGCGTCTTGTCACCGATCTCGACGACGAAAAACGCGAGGAACGTCGTCAGAAACACGCCATAACGCGCCGACTTCGTACCATCGTCGTCATCGAGCTTATCGGGTACGAGCATCCAGGCGGCCATCGCCAGGAATGAGACGCCCAAAATCCATCGCATGAGCTCGGCGCCCACCGCCGAAGCCACCCAAGCACCCACGTAACCTGCGACCGCGTGATTCACGAGTGTGGCGATGAGAATTCCGAAAATGATCGGGATGGGCTTTCGGTACTTGGCCGCCAGAACGAGCGCGAGCAACTGCGTTTTGTCGCCGATTTCGGCGAGGGCGACGATTCCGGTCGAGACGAGAAATGCTTCCATCGGCGTAAAGCCCTCAGACGTTGAACCGGAAGTGCATCACATCGCCTTCGCGAACGATGTACTCCTTACCTTCGAGACGCAGCTTGCCCGCCTCTTTGGCGCCCTGCTCGCCCTTGAGGGCGACGTAGTCGTCATAAGCGATGACCTCGGCCCGAATGAAGCCACGCTCGAAATCGGTGTGGATGACGCCCGCCGCCTGCGGTGCCGTCGCGCCTTGCTTGACGGTCCACGCCCGTACTTCCTTTACGCCCGCAGTGAAGTAGGTCTGCAGGCCGAGTAGCGCGTACCCGGCCCGGATCACGCGATTGAGGCCCGGCTCCTCGAGCCCGAGATCCTTCAGGAACTCCGCCCGATCCGCATCGTCGAGCTGCGAGATTTCAGCTTCGATCGCCGCGCACACCGCGACGACCTGCGAGCCTTCGGAGGCCGCATGCTGGCGCACGGTATCTAGCATGGCGTTTTTCTCGAAGCCACCCTCCTGCACGTTGGTTACATAGAGCATGGGTTTGAACGTAAGTAGCTGCATTTCTTTGACGATGGGTCGCTCGGTCTCATCGAATACGACGGCACGCGCGGGTTGCCCGGCATTGAGCGCATCGCGGACGCGACGGATGACTTCTTTTGCCTTGATCGCATCCTTGTCCATGGCCTTCGCGGCCTTTTCGGCGCGTTGCAACGCTTTTTCCGCGGTCTCGAGATCGGCCAGAGCGAGCTCGGTGTTGATAATCTCGATGTCGGCGAGCGGATCGATACGACCCGATACGTGCACGATGTCGTCGTTCACGAAACAACGTACGACGTGGGCGATGGCATCGACCTCACGGATATTCGCCAGAAACTTGTTGCCGAGACCTTCGCCGGTCGATGCGCCTTTGACGATGCCTGCGATATCGACGAACTCGACGGTCGTCGGCAGGATACGCTCCGGATTGACGATCGCCGCCAACTGATCGAGGCGCGGATCGGGGACCGGCACGATGCCGACGTTCGGATCGATCGTACAGAACGGATAATTCTCCGCTGCGATCGCCGAGCGCGTCAGGGCGTTGAAGAGAGTCGACTTGCCGACATTGGGCAAACCGACGATGCCGCACTTGATTCCCATGAATTCAGTCCTGTGTGTGGAGGCGGTTCATGGCTTTCTCGGCGCCCTGCGAAAGCAGCACCGGCAGCACGTCCGCCGCATTGTTAACCGCGATGCCGATCGCACGCTCCTGATCGGCCGGAGCGCGCTGCAAAACGTAGTCGTGTACCAAATCTTTGTGTCCGGGGTGTCCGATGCCGAGCCGCATGCGCCAGAATTCGGCGCCGATCGTGGCGATGGTGTCGCGAAGACCATTGTGGCCTCCATGACCACCGCCCTGCTTCAAGCGCGCTACACCGACTGGAAGATCGAGCTCGTCATGAGCGACGAGCACCTCGCTCGGCGACACTTTGTAAAAGTTCGCGAGCGAGCTGATCGCTCCACCACTTTTGTTCATGTACGTGCCGGGCTTCAGCAACCAGATTTCGTGTTGCACACCGCCATCGAGCGTCACGCGCACTCGCGCCAACTCGCCTTGGTGACGCGACTCGGCACGAAACACGCCGCCATACCGCCGCGCCAACTCGTCGGCGAACCAGAAGCCCGCGTTGTGCCGGGTCCGTGCGTATTTCTCGCCCGGATTGCCGAGACCCACGATGAGCTTGAGCGATGTACCTGACACTCGACCTCCGCAAAAACGGAGGCCGCCCGACGGGCGGCCTCCATTCGCGTCTTCTCGAGAAAGACCCGTGAAAGCGCCGCGAGATTACTTCTTCGCGGCTTCCTTCTTCGGCTCTTCCTTCTTCGCGTCGCCCGCTGCAGCCGCAGCCGGAGCTGCAGTCGCCGCCGCCGCAGCCGCCTCGGCCGGAGCCGCCTCCGGCTCTTCCGCACGCGGGCTGTGGATCGAGACCACGACCTGGTCCTTACCCTGCAACACGGCCGTCGCCACGACGCCCGC
>JAFMKA010000073.1 GCA_017853175.1 Steroidobacteraceae bacterium
CTCGACCCCGGCATTATGAGTGCCGTGCTCTAACCAGCTGAGCTACCTTTCCAATTCGGCGGCCGAAAAGGGCCGCGAGTTTGGTCGGCCCCGCCCCGCCCTGTCAAGGCGGGCTCAGACCCGGGTCAACCATCCGTGCGGATCGGGCGCCTGGCCCTGCTGAACGGCCACGAGGGCCGCGCGCAGCTTGAGGGTCTCGGGCCCGACCTGCCCATCGCCGACCGGATATTCGACGCCATGACGTACGAGCGTACCGACGCTCGACAGCACAGCCGCCGTGCCCGAGAGCGCGGCCTCGCCGGTCTTGATCCACGTCATCATTTCGTCGACCGAAAATACGCGCTCCTCGATGCGATACCCCATGTCACGCGCGATCGTGAGCAGAGAGTCTCGCGTGACGCCGTGCAGGAAGCTGCTGTCGAGGCTGCGCGTCAGGATGTGGCCCGGACGGATCAATAGGAAATTGGATGCGCCGGTCTCCTGCACTTCACCACCCGGACAGAAGAGCACCTGATCGACACCGTGTGCTTTGCGCGCAGCGAGCGTGGGGCCCATCGCCGCCGCGTAGTTGCCCCCGGTTTTCACCATGCCGATGTGTGGCGCACAACGCTGGGCCTGTTCTTCGACCAAAATTTTGAGCGGACGGATGCCACCCGCGAAGTAATCCCACACGGGGCTGGCGAGGACGACGAGGCAGGCCTCGTTGGAGGGTGTGGAGGCTGCACCGATGTTCGGCATCGTGCCGAACAACAAAGGACGCAGATAGAGCGCGCCAGGCGCCTCGGGCACGTCGGCGCGAACGCGATCGACGAGCGCGTTGACCATATTGGCGAGCAGCGCCGGGTCAGGTTCGGGAAGAATCAGCGCCTGCGCGCTGCGGCGCATGCGCTCGATATGTCGCGCAAGTCGGAACACTTGCACCGAACCATCGGGATGACGATAGGCCTTGAAGCCCTCGAAGCAGGAGCTGCCGTAATGCAGCGCGTGTGCGGCCGGATGAATCTCTAACGTGCCCGTTCGGCGCAACTCCATCGGCGACCACGCACCATCGCGATACCAAGCGATCGCCATGGTGTCGGTGAGGATGCTGCCGAAAGGCGCGTTCTTGGGGCTAGTCGTCATCGTTTTCTACTCCGAGTCTTGGGGGGCAATGATGCACCACCTGCAGCAGCGATGGGGAGCCCAAGGTCGATGCCGGCGAGCTCGAACCCACGTCGATAGTCGCGAATATGCTTCTCGCACCACGTACGGGCCGCAGCGGTATCGCCGCGCTCGACGGCCTCGAGAATGCGCCGTTGCGCCGCAGCGATGCGCGAACGCGCTTGCGGCACGACTTCGATGAGTCGCACCAGCGACGAACCCAGTAATTGCAGCAACGGCTCTTGGCTCAACGACAGAACGTTATTGGCTGCCGCAGCCGCGAGCGCCCGGAAAAAATCAGCGGCTTGTGCGGCGGCACGTGCCGTGTCAGGATGTTCCGCATCGGCCATCGTCGCCGTGAGCGCCGAAACAGTGTCCGGCGTTCTTCGACGCGCGGCGAGCTCGGCGACTTCGGGCTCGATGAGCGTCATGGTCTCCCAGACTTCAGCGACCGTCGCTTGGTGCAGCGTAAGTGCACGGGTCACGCCGCTCGCGATCGCGAGTCGATCAGGTCGTGTGACCATCATGAGTTTAGAGCCGCGCTCACGACGTAAGAGCCCACTTGACTCGAGTTCGCGTAGCGCCTCACGAATAGTCGAACGGTGAACACCCAGTTGTCGTGCGAGCTCGAGCTCGGCGGGTAATCGCTCGCCCGGCTGCAGCGCGCCCTCGGTGATGCGCGCCGTGAGAACCGCTGCGACTTTGCGGTAAGCCGGTTCGAGCTTGAGTGGAGCGAAAGGCTCTGACATGACGGGCCTCAGACCGATCGCTCGAAGAGCTCTCGGCCGATCAGCATACGGCGGATCTCTTGAGTACCTGCGCCGATTTCATAGAGCTTGGCATCACGCACTAACCGACCCGCGGGGTAATCATTGATGTACCCGTTGCCCCCCAAGCACTGCAGCGCCTCGAGAGCCACCTTGGTCGCCTTGTCGGCAGCAAAGAGAATGGCCGCCGCCGCATCGTGGCGACGACATCGGCCTTCGTCACAAGCTCGACCCACGGCATAGACGAGCGAGCGCGCAGCAGCAAAGTCGGTGTACATCTCGGCGAGCTTCGCCTGCATCAGCTGAAAGGTTCCGATCGGCGCACCGAACTGTCGACGATCGTGTAAGTAAGGCAACACGAGATCGAACGCTGCTGCCATGATGCCGAGGGGTCCGCCGGCGAGTACGGCGCGCTCGTAGTCGAGACCGCTCATCAAAACCGCGGTGCCGCGATCGACCTCACCGAGCACGTTCTCGGCGGGTACGACGCACTCTTCGAGTACGAGCTCGCAGGTGTTGGAGCCACGCATACCGAACTTGTCAAGTTTGGGCGAGCGCGAGAACCCCGGGAAGCTCGACTCGACGATGAACGCCGTCACACCCTTTGGCGCTAGGCTCGGGTTGGTGCGCGCGTAGATGACGAGGACGTCGGCATCGGGCCCGTTGGTGATCCACATCTTTCGCCCATTGAGCACGAACTGATCACCGCGACGCTCTGCGCGCATCTGCATAGACAATACGTCCGACCCCGCGCCGGGCTCGGACATGGCGAGCGCTCCGATCCACTCCCCGCTTACGAGGCGCGGCAGATATCGATCACGCTGTACATCGCTGCCGTTGAGTCGGATCTGATTGATGCAAAGATTGGAATGCGTCCCGTAGCTGAGCCCCACCGAGGCGGAGGCCCGCGAAATCTCTTCCATGGCGATGATGTGGGCGAGATAGCCGAGGTCACTGCCACCCCAACGAGCCGGCACCGTCATCCCCAGCAAGCCCTGCTCACCGAGCTTGGACCACAATGCTTTCGGGAAATCATTGAGGCGGTCGATCTCCGCGGCGGCGGGCGCAATCTCAGCCTCAGCGAACCGGCGAACCGTCTCGCGCACCTCGACGAGGGTGTCATCGTGCAGGGGATCGAGGAAAAGCTCTGCTGCCACCGCCATGGCGTTGCCTCCGAACCAGGAATGGTAGTATTGTCGGACAATACTGCAACCCTTTACTGTTTTGCACAAGAGGGGCCGGCATGACGGTCATCGAGTCGACGGTCGATCGAAATAGCGCCGAGTTCACCGCACGCTCGCACGCCATGCGGGAGCTCGTGGCCGACCTTCGCCGCAAGCTCGACGCGGTTGCGGTCGGTGGTGGCCCCCAATCGCGCGAGCGCCACGTGAGCCGCGGTAAGTTACTCCCGCGCGAGCGCATCGAGTTGCTGCTCGATGCGGGAACCCCTTTTCTCGAGTTCTCTCCCCTCGCCGCAGACGGCATGTACGGCGGCGAAGCACCCGCCGCGGGGCTCATTACCGGTATCGGCCGCATCGCTGGTCGCGAGTGCGTCATCGTCTGCAACGACGCCACGGTCAAGGGCGGCACCTACTACCCCATCACCGTCAAAAAACATCTACGCGCGCAGGAGATCGCGAAAGAGAACCGCCTGCCCTGTGTCTACCTCGTCGATTCGGGTGGCGCGAATCTCCCGAACCAAGACGACGTCTTTGCAGATCGCGAACACTTCGGTCGCATTTTTTTCAATCAGGCGAACTTATCGGCCGAGGGCATCGCACAAATCGCCGTCGTACTCGGCAGTTGCACGGCGGGCGGTGCTTATGTGCCGGCGATGAGCGACGAGTCGATCATCGTCCGCAATCAAGGCACGATTTTTTTGGGGGGACCCCCGCTCGTCAAAGCGGCGACCGGCGAGGAGGTGTCGGCTGAAGATCTCGGCGGTGGCGACGTCCACACGCGTCTCTCGGGGGTAGTCGATCACCTGGCTGCCAACGACGCCGAGGCCTTGGGACGTGCGCGGCAGATCGTCGGCGCGCTCAACCGCTCGAAGCCTGAGGGTCCGGTGATGCGTGCGCCGAAGCCGCCACGCTACCCGGCCGAAGATCTCTACGGCCTCGTGCCGACCGATTTACGCACGCCGTTCGACGTGCGCGAGGTCATCGCGCGACTCGTCGATGACAGCGAATTCGACGAATTCAAGGCACGTTACGGCACCACGCTCGTGACGGGGTTCGCTCACCTCGAAGGCATGCCGATCGGCATCATCGCGAACAACGGCATTCTGTTCTCAGAGTCGGCGCAAAAAGGCGCGCATTTCATTGAGCTGGCGTGCCAGAGAAAAATCCCACTGGTGTTCCTGCAGAACATCACGGGCTTCATGGTCGGCCGAAAATACGAGAACGAGGGCATCGCGCGCCACGGCGCCAAGATGGTCACGGCGGTCGCCTGCGCCCGAGTTCCGAAACTCACCGTCGTCATCGGCGGCAGCTTCGGCGCCGGCAACTATGCGATGTGTGGCCGTGCCTACTCGCCCCGATTTCTTTGGATATGGCCGAACTCCCGCATCAGCGTCATGGGGGGCGAGCAGGCGGCCCAGGTTCTCGCTCGCGTGCGACGTGACGGCATCGAGTCACGCGGGGGTAACTGGAGCATCGATGAACAAGAGTCGTTCATGGATCCGATCCGGCGACAGTACGAGACGCAGGGTCACCCCTATTACGCCACCGCTCGTCTCTGGGACGACGGCATCATCGATCCGATCGATACCCGCCGGGTACTGGCGCTCGGCCTCGCCGCCTCGCTCAACGCTCCCATTCCCGAGACGCGCTTCGGCGTCTTCCGCATGTGAGGTCGACCATGTCGAACGCCGCTCAAACGCTCGAGTGTACGGTTCAAGATGGCATCGCGAGTCTCTGGCTCGCACGCCCCGATCAACGCAATGCCCTCGACGAATCGCTGATGGCCGAACTCACCTCTGCGGTTCGAGATCTCGGCGATCGTCCCGACGTGCGGGTGATCGTGCTCGGTGGCCGAGGCAAGGCATTTTGCGCAGGCGCCGATCTCAACTGGATGACACGCGCGGCCGGCTACACACGCGAGCAGAACGTCGAAGACGTCGCGCGACTGTCGACACTGCTGCAGACGATCGATCACGTCGGTAAGCCGGCGATCGCTCGAGTGCATGGCGCGTGTTATGCCGGGGCTACCGGTCTCGTCGCAGCATGCGATCTTGCGATCGCCGCCGACGACGCGCGGTTCTGCTTTTCGGAGGTCCGTCTCGGACTCGTGCCCGCCACGATCTCGCCCTACGTACAACGGGCCATGGGCTACCGTGCTTCGCTGCAGCACATGCTCACGGCCGACGTGTTCGATGCAGCAACGGCCTTACGCACCGGACTCGTCAACGAAATCGCGCCTGTCGATCAACTCGATTCACGCATCAACACCCTCGCCCATGGGCTGCGTAGCGCAGGACCTCGCGCGCTCGCGGAAACCAAACGCTTGCTGCGCCATATCCATGGCCATCCGATCGACACCCGCATCATCCGCGACACGATCGAGTGCATTGCCGATGCGCGGGTATCCGCCGAGGGCGTCGAGGGCATCCGCGCCTTGCTCGCCAGCGAAAAACCCCGGTGGAGCGGCGAATGACTTCTCTGCCCCGACGGCTGCTCATCGCGAATCGCGGCGAGATCGCCTGTCGCATCATCCGCACCGCCAAGCGTCTCGGTATCGAAACCGTGGCCGTGCACTCCGATGCCGATCAGCACTCGCGTCATGTGCGGCTCGCTGATCGAGCCGAGCGCATCGGGCCCGCTGCCGCGCGTCAAAGTTATCTCGACATCGAGGCGGTGATCGCCGCCGCACAACGCAGTGGCGCCGACGCCGTGCATCCGGGCTACGGCTTTCTTTCGGAAAACGCGGCCTTCGCCGAAGCCTGTGAAGCCGCGGGGCTACTCTTCGTGGGGCCACCGGCCTCGGCCATTCGCGCGATGGGTTCGAAGTCGGAGGCGAAACGCCTACTCGAGGACGCCGCAGTACCACTCACGCCGGGATACCACGGCGAACGACAAGACGCCGACACGCTGCTCGCCGAAGCAGATCGAATCGGCTATCCGATACTGATCAAGGCGAGCGCCGGAGGCGGCGGCAAAGGCATCCGTCGCGTCGATCGACCCGAGGATTTCATCGCCGCACTCGCCTCGTGTCAGCGCGAAGCGAACTCAAGCTTCGGTGATCCCAAAGTATTGATCGAGCGGTACATCACGAAACCGCGTCATATCGAGATTCAGGTGTTCGCCGATCGTCACGGTAACGTGGTGCATCTCGGCGAGCGTGATTGCTCGATTCAACGTCGTCATCAAAAAGTACTTGAAGAAGCACCCGCGCCCGGAATGACCGATGCGCGTCGTGCCGCGATGGGTGAAGCCGCGGTCAACGCCGCGAGGCGGGTCGGCTACGTGGGCGCCGGAACGATCGAATTCATCGTCGAGCCAGACGGCACGTTTTATTTCATGGAAATGAACACCCGTCTGCAGGTGGAGCATCCGGTCACCGAAATGATCACCGGCATCGATCTCGTCGAGTGGCAGCTCCGCGTCGCAGCCGGCGAACCGCTGCCGCTCTCGCAGGATGACATCACCCTGACGGGTCACGCGATCGAAGTTCGACTCTATGCGGAGGATCCAGCGAGAGGCTTCCTCCCCTCACCGGGCCGTCTGCTGCGATGGCAGCCGCCTAAGCTCGACGAGCTGCGCGTCGATACGGGCGTCGAGTCGGGTGACGAGATTTCACCGCACTACGACGCCATGATCGCGAAGCTGATCGTCCATGGCGCGACCCGTGAGCTGGCGCTCTCAAAAATGTCCGGCGCCCTGCGCGAGACCTTCATCGCCGGCCCTCGCAACAACCTTCAATTTCTCTCCAGGCTCATCGAGAGTCGATCGCTGCTCGAAGAGGATCTCGATACGCATCTCATCGAACGCGAACATGAGCATCTTTTCGCTCACGCCGAGCGTACTCATCCAGAGGTGTGGCTCGCGGCACTCGCGACGCTCTTGGTGGCGGAGTTTCCAAAAGAGCACTCACCTTGGACGACCCCTGACGGCTTTCGATTGGTGGGACAGGCCCGACGTCGCCTCACTCTGGAGTGTCGCGACGAGCACTGCACGGCGCTGATCGACTACCACTCGCGCGGCTGGC
>JAFMKA010000020.1 GCA_017853175.1 Steroidobacteraceae bacterium
TCCACTTATAGAGATCAGGCTTCCACTGCATGATGCGGTTGGCCGCACGCTCGCGGTTTTCTTCGATGTTCGTCCACGGATTGAAGTGGAAGTGGTTGTAAAGCTGGGTATCGGTTCGCCCGATTGCCAGGATGCCGAGTTTCGAGGCGAACGCACCGTGGTTGATGTACGGCGGACGCCAGAAATAACCGCCCGTGGGCAAGTCACCAAACTGCATCATCCAGGAGTCACCCCAAATGTGGTACGCCTCCTCACAACAATCGTGATAGGAGATGTTGTCCTGCCAGAAGTTGGGCGTCATGCAGTAGAGGAATGTAAAGCCTTGCGTGCGCGGATCGAAACGCAAGATCTTCACCATGCAACCCGAAGCGGTCGCCGGATAGAAGTTGGTGGAGGTCCACTGCATGTCGTCGTACGAGTTGACCGCTGCAAAGCGATGTCGCTCGGCATTTTTGTGGTCGCTCGTCGATTCGACGAACGAGGGCTCGCCGTAGTTATAGAAAATGAGGCCGGTGGCGCCACGCGGCGAGGTTAGCTCTTCGATCGCCACACCCGCTGGAACGAAGAAATAACTCCCCGGGCCCCAGACTTTTTCACCCACCTTGATGGAGCCCGACATGATGAAGAGCTCGTACTCGGTGTAGCTCATGCCCGGCGGTTGGCGATAACCCGGCTCGAACATGCAGGTCATGGTGCACGCGCCGTCATCGGTATCGAGCGAGAGCATTTTGTAGTGCATGCCCTTCGGGAAGCCCGGAAGGGTCATCTTCTTGAACGGCACGTCACGGTCGACGAAGGGTTCGATATGCGGTCTAGCCATGATGATGTACTCCCTTAGCGCCGATCAGAAAATAACCTTGAACTTACGTTTCGGCTTAACCGGAATTTCTTCCGGTGCGACCTTGCGCATCTGGTTGTAGTGCACGTGGACACCACGCGTCTGGATTCTCTGGAGGAACTCGGCGATCCATTTGTCGCGCTTCGGCGTCAACGCCTCTTGCTCATCGACGATTTTGTTATAGCGCCTCTTCTGCTCGGCGATCTCTTTTTTCAGCCAAGCTTGAACCGCTCGGCTGCGCTTGTGGGCGATGAACTTCATCTGCTCTCCTCCGACCGAATAGGCATGACGCCTGCCATCGAATATACGCTGCCAAGGGCATCCCGGTGGAGCCCACCCCCCGGTCGCTCGGCGAGCCTGTCCACTGTGCGACCTCTTGCCCCTGAAGGGCGGCTAGACTCTCCAACTTATGCTGCGCGCCATCAAAATCGTAACGCTCTCCGTATCCGACCTCACGGAGGCCGAGGGCGCCTATGCGGAGTGGCTCGGGTATGTGCGCACGGCGCGGGGTCGTATCGACAGCGAACTCGCGAACGGCTGGGGAACACCCCACATCGAGGGCAGCCCTTACGCGATGCTGCGAAGTCCCGCCGGAACGGAGGTCATGCTTCGGCTGATCGAGCGCCCCATCACGCCTGGGTTTGCGCCGCTACGTACGTATGGGTGGAACGCCAACGAGATTCTCGTACTCGATCCAGGCGGGCTGGAAAAAAGATTGCGCGCACCCGGCTCACCCTTCGAGGTCATCGGGGCTTCTGCGCCACTCGACTCGAACCCGAGCATCATCGCGATGCAAGCCATCGGACCTAACCGGGAACTCAACTATTTCACTCGAATTCCGCCCGAAGGCGGCACGTTCATTAAACAGGCGGCTCGTACATTCGTCGATCGCACCTTCATTATGGTGGTCGGCGGACCCTCCATGCCGGCGCTCAGAGAATTCTACGGCCAACAACTTGGAATGACCGTCACCGACCCCTTCGTGTCACGAGTCTCCGTGCTGAATGAGGCCCTCTCGCTGCCGGCCGACCATCGCATCCCGCTCGCCTTGGTCCCCCTGTCCTCGAGCTTCGTTCTCGAGCTCGATGAGTACCCGGCTGGCACCTCACCTCGACCCTGTCGTGACGGCGATCTGCCGCCTGGGATCGCCATGGTGAGCTTCCTGGCGGAGAGGCTGGACGAACGACTGCCGTGGCGCGCTATGCCGCGCAAAATCGCAGGCACGCCCTACTCCGGCCGACGCGCAGGAGTGATCGTCGGACCCGCAGGCGAGCGGATCGAACTGATCGAGGGGTCCGATCTGAAGGGGTCGGCTTAGAGCTTCGAAGCGACAATGAAGAGCGGATTGTCGGCCATGCTCTGAAAGGTCGCCGCCACTTTTTGCATCGTGTCGGTCGACACATCTTTGCCTAGCTGCTCGAGACTATTGACGTCGATCACTTCGACATAGGAATAGGGTGACGTCCCGCCGCCCAACAAGCCTTCCGACTTCAAAATCTCGAAACGATCGACCGAGGGTAGCGCATTGACGATCGGTAAATCGGTGTTGCGGGCGAACGATTCGTAGTCGGTCACGCTCACGCCGGGTTTGAGATTGAATAGAACGAAGATCTTTGCCATCTGCAGACGCTCCTAAATAATTCGAGTGATTCTATTTGGACCTAGTGCACTAGGACAGACCGACAAGCCATAATTCCGACCATGACGATAATCCGAAGTTCTATTCCCGAGTTCGAGTTCTCGGTTCCTGTCGTGGTGGTCGGAGCGGGGGCTTGCGGTCTGACCGCCGCTCTCGCCGCCAGCGATCGAGGCGCTGAGGTCATCGTCCTCGAGCGGGACAAGCGGCCCTGGGGTAGCACTTCGATGTCCCTCGGCGCCATCTGCGCCGTTAATACCCAGAGCCAACGCGAAAACGGGATTCACGACAGCATCGACACCTTCGTCGCCGATGTGATGGCCAAGACCGAGGGCGAAGCAGACGAAGCACTCGCGAGACGAATCGGCGAGCGTTCCGGGCCGACGATCAACTGGCTCAGCGCTAAACAGGGTGTTCCGCTACAGGTCGATTTCAAATGGACGGGCCTCGGTCACTCCGTACCCCGACTGCATTTACCCCCGGGACGCACGGGTGAGGAACTTCTTTCCTTGCTGCTCAATGCCTGTGCACGCGCCGGTGTTGAAATCATGACCGAGGCACAGGTCACTGCCGTCTACGCCGATGACGACGATCGCGTCCTCGGCGTTCGAATACAGCGCCCAGGTGGTGTGGTCGAAAATCTCGGCTGCGAAGCGCTCGTTCTGGCGACCTGCGGGTACGGCGGCAATCACGAGATGGTTGCGCGTCACATCCCTGAAATGGCGGGCGCTCGTTACTTCGGACACGAAGGCAACCGTGGAGATGGCATTCTTTGGGGGCAAGCACTCGGTGCCGCAGTCCGAGAAATGTCTGCCTATCAGGGTCTCGGCACGCTTGCCGAACCGCAGCAAATCGTTGTCCCACACCCGCTGATGATCGAGGGCGGTTTTCTGGTGAATATCGAAGGACGTCGATTCACCCATGAACTCGCCAACATCTCCGGGATGTGTGTTCCCGTTTTGGCGCAGCCGCAAGGTATCGCCTGGGTGGTGTTTGACGAAGCGCGGCATCAAGGTTGCCTCGAACACTCCACCGACCAACGCCAACTCGAGGAAGTGGGCGCCATTCGTCGCGCCGACAGCTGGGAGGCACTCGAACGGGCCTGCAATCTACCGGTCGGTTCCCTCGAAAAAGAAAACGCCGACATCGAGGCCGTGCGGGCGAGCGGCGCATCTGATCGGTTCGGCCGTTGCTTCGATCCTCGCGCTAGGCCGTTACGCGCGCCGTTCTGCGCAATCCGTGTTACGGGCGCACTTTTTCACACCCAAGGCGGTCTGCTGATCGACGAGAACGCGCGAGTGCTGCGTGAGAACGGACAACCCCTACCCAATCTTTACGCGGGCGGCGGCGCAGCCCGCAGCATCTCCGGGTCACGCGTCACGGGTTATCTGCCGGCCGTCGGTCTTTGCATGGCCGTGACGCTCGGAGCGCTGGCCGGCGCAGACGCCGCTCGGTTGACAGCCCACTCACCGACGACGGGCTAACAGAGTAACGCCGAAAGATTACTTGGTCGCGGCCTTCAAGGCGGCCACGATCTGGCGCCGCTCTTCGGCGTCGGTGATGGGTTTGTACCGCATTCGATGACGGCCATCTAAAAATTTCTCGGGGTCAGCAATCAACGCGCTGATGGTTTCTTCATCCCAAACTAACCCGCCCTCACCTGCTTCGACGAAGGCCTGCGAGTAGAAAAAGCCCGGAGCACTTGCAGCACGTCGACCGAAGACCCGATGGAGATTGGGGCCGACCGCATGCGGGCCACCCTGTTCGAAACTATGACAGAAGCGACACCACATGAAATCTTTCTGTGACTGCGCGCTGAGTTCCGGTGCGAGACCCGCGTCGAGGTAGGGATCAACAGCCGGTGGCGGCCCCGACGCTACGAGCTGCTTGGAGGTCGTGAACGGGACGACTCCAAAGATTTGGTACGGCGTGTACGCGGACATCGCAATGATGATTAAAAAAGATATACCGTGAACTACTCGCCAAGTGGACGGCGTCGTGGCGAGATCTGCAGTGCCTGAGCCGCCCCAGCCCATCGCCGGCAGCATCCGCCAGGGGCCGATCCGGTATCGGAGCGCTTGCCACAGCGCCACCAAGACGGAAACGACGAAGAGATAGATGATCAAAAAACCAAAAGCACTGTGCAGGTAACCGAGCGTGACGGAAAGCCGGTAACTCGCTGGCAACATCGCCGGAATGGTGACAAGCCCGAACCAAGAGGTTGAGTGCCCTTCCGACCACGCGAACAACGGACCCGTCAGACAAAACCCGCCTAAAGTTAGATAGAGCGCGAGAGTGCAGCCACGCGCAAGATCGTCTGCTGCAGGGGGCACTCGAGTCGGGCGTGAAGGTTTTGGCAACGTGACCCAAAGCCAAAGTCTCGGGATCAGCAATAAAAGGATGGTTAAACCATTAGAGATGTGTAGGTGTTGGAGCGCCTCTCGAGCCGCCGTCCCACGCGGTGTGACACCCACCTTGGTCGACTGATACATCTGAAAGAGCACCAATCCGAAGATCGCGAGCGACAACACGCGCTCTAGCCATTTGAGGTTTTTATTCATTGAGCTGACCCTTTGCTGATCGAGCGAATGACGGCATTCGGAATGATCGCGTCATCCCAGGAGGTGGTTGATTTTCCGGTGCGCACGATGACGAGTTGCAGCGAAGGAACGATGTAGACGCGCTGACCGCCGAATCCATCTATGTAGATGATGTCCTCGGCCGCAAAGGGCACCGAGTGATAGGCCTTGACCGTGTAATCGTTATAGCGTCGTTCGGTTCCAGGCGGCGAACCCAACCAGATCTGATACCCAAAATTGGAATTCTTGGGTGCGGGTTTCACCGTATCGATCATCCAGTCGATGGGCACCACCTGGTCGTCACCCACCCGACCGCCGTCGAGAAAGAGACGCCCCACACGTAACCAGTCGCGTGCCGTCGCAAATAGACAGCAGAACCCTCGAGGTAAGCCCCCTTCTCGATCCATCCATAGCGCGGCGTCAGCAGCGCCCAAGCGTTGCCAGAGACGACTCGAGAGGTACGAGGAATAACGCTGACCGGTTACCCGCTCGAGCAAAATTAGAAGCGTCTGCGCATTGGCGTTGCTGTATTGGAATTCGCTCCCCCTCGGCTTCACATTGGGCAATCCGAGCACGCCCGCAGCAAGGTCGGACCCGAATAAAATCCGGGCTGACTTCCAGGTGCCGAAGATGGGCACTTCGATTCCACTCGACATCTGCAACAAGTCACGCACGGTGATGTCGCGACGGTCATCGCCTTGCCACTCGGTGATCCATTTAGACGCCGGGGAGTCGACGGAGTCGATGAAGCCATCGGCGATCGCTGCACCCACCAGTAAACCCAGTACCGTTTTGTGCATCGAATTCGGATTGGTACGGGTCGCCTGATCAAAGCCCGGCCAATACTTCTCGTAGCGAAGTGCGCCTTGGTGGTAAATCAACAAGGCGACCGACCCTGTCGAGTCCGCATATTGTTCGGCCTCGGCGATACCGGTCGGATCAATCCACTCGGGTGGCGCCGATGAAATGTTGTCTTGAGGCTTACCCGGGACACGCTCTTGAGGTTGAGATTTTTCGATACCCGCGGGATCGGTGGGCGACTGCCCCGAGACGATGTTTCGAAGCACCGTCGGATCGGCCACCCAAATCGCGAGCATGAGCACGACGATCAAGGCGAGCAATGCGCCAAATAAGCCGCCGATGGCTTTGAGAACCCAGACGACAACCTTCTTCATGCGATCGACCTCCGACGCTCGGCGAGTGCAGCACGAATCTCGGCGTGACGCGCGCTATCGATGGGATACCGCCACATCATCGACACCGGGATCAACAACATCAACGCTGGAAGCCAAGACGCGCCGAGACGAACACCCTGCTCGACGTTCGAGTCGAGACTCTGACTCATATCGACGTAGCCGAACAGCCACAAAAAGCCGATTCCAACGAAGAGCCCGAGCCCCATTCCGAACTTAAAGACCGAGGCGAGGAACGCCATGTGCCCACCCATCTGGGCGACGCCGGTCTTCAGTTCGTCAGAATCGACAGCATCCGCCGTCATCGCCGGCGGCATGATCATGGTGCCTCCATTTCCGAAGGCCATCACGACGTTGGCGAGCAGCACCGGAACGATCGCCCCATCGGGCATGAAGAAGAGCGAAACGTAACCGATCGCCGTGATGAGATTCGCGACGCAATACGCTCGGTGTTTGCCGAGTTTATTTGCGAGGGGAATCCACGCCGGCGCCAACAGCACCGCCGCGACAGTATTGACGATCGCCACCGTCAGAACATGCTGCTGCATGCCGAGCGCTTGCGAAATCAATATCGGTTGAACGCCAAAGTAAACTCCGAGCGCCAGCCGATCGATGAAATACGCGCTCACGAGACGACGAAATGGCCCGTTGCGCGACAGGATGCCGAGGAGCTCACCCCAACCCGGCGTCCGCTCGGTTTGCGCTGTCGTCGGTGGTACGCGAGCAATGCACCAA
Source organism: Steroidobacteraceae bacterium (assembly GCA_017853175.1). Lineage (GTDB taxonomy): Bacteria > Pseudomonadota > Gammaproteobacteria > Steroidobacterales > Steroidobacteraceae > UBA964. Next base: position 6,982 of record JAFMKA010000020.1, read on the forward strand.
AGAATTCCGATGGGTAGCGCGACAGCGAAAAATACGCCCACCGATTGCACGATCTGCGCATAGCTTGGGAATGCGACGCCTTTGAATAAGATCCAGTAGAAGATTCCCACCGCACTCGCACAGAGATATCCGAAGAACGCGCCGCTCTCACGAAAGCCGGCGATGCGGGTTCGCTCGGCGTAATCGTCGGACAACTCGCCGCCCCAGGTTTGGTGCGGCACGTACACCATCGTCCATCCGGCGTAGAAGGCCACGAGCCAACCCGCGAGATAAAAGATCGAGGCACCTGCCGGCGGCAGCAACAGGAACCACGCCGACAGCAGCGCGATGGGAGCACCCGCCACCATCCAAATACGTCGACGGCCGAATGCACTCTTCGTCCGATCTGAGAGCGCCCCGACGAGCGGGTCGATCAATGCCTCCCAGATACGCCCGATGGCGAAAACGGTGGCGACGGTCAGGGCAACCATGCCCACGTCCGCGGAGTAATAGACCGGTGGAAGAAAGTTATAGAGCGGGACGAGCATGGCCTGAAGCGCGACCGTCGGCGCTGCATAGGCGAGCAATTGCCCTGTGCTGAGTTTCATAGACCCCCCTCGTGCCACGGCACGTCGCGGCAACGCCCCGATTATGGTCACGCCACGGCCGCAACCGCAGATCTACCGGTTCAGCCTGCGGTTTCTCGACCGCTGAGTGGACAAGCGCCGCCGAGCTCTTCTACACTCGAAACCAGACTCTGAATTACGGGGGTAATGATCATGGAGTCCACTCGTCCGATCCGCGCTCTGATTCGCGGCCTCGATGCATTGACCGTTCTCAACCTGCGCAACGGCGCGACCGTTTCTGAGGTTGCTCAGGAAATCCGCCTTCCGCGCACCACCACGTACCGCATTCTCGAAACGCTGAGCCATGCGGGGTTCGTCTATCGCGATGCGACTGACGATCGCTACCGTTTGACGATCATGGTTCGCGGATTGTCCGACGGTTACGACGACGAAGCCTGGGTGACGCAGATCGCGCGTCCCTACATTCATGAACTCGGCAAAGAAATAGTCTGGCCGGTCGCCATCGCTTCGCTGTCGGGCACCTCGATGATGGTGCGCGAATCTACTGACCATCGCAGTCCGCTCGCCGTCGAGAGATATTCCGCCGGTTTTCGAGTACCGCTACTCACGTCGTCTTCAGGTCGCGTCTATCTTGCGTTTTCGTCGCCGACGCAGCGGGAATCCTTACTGGAAATTCTCGCTCGCTCGAATCGCGAGGAAGACTCACTGGCGAAAAATCGCGCCGAGCTTATGAAAATTCTCAATGACGCGCGCATGCAAGGCTACGCCTCGGCCGTGCGCGCTCGTCGAGTATCGGACGAGATCAGCATGGCTGTACCCATCATGATCGAAGATCGTGTTTTAGCCGCCGTCACGATCCGCTTTAGCGGCACCGCGGTTCCGCTGAAACTCGCCGTCGAACGTTTTCTTCCGAAACTGCGCGAGACCGCACAAAAAATTCGGCAGACGTTCTCGGAGCAGCAACGCGATCCGCCGCATCAACAACCTCCTCGCCTCGTCGCGGGTAATCGCTGACAGGATCTCAAACCATGAACGCAGAGCTTCAGGACAAAACACCCGCACTCATTTCCCAGCTCGAATCTTTGTTGGGAAGAGACCATGTACTCACAGACCCTGTAGAGCGTAGTTTCTACTCGACCGACATTTACAACTCGGGAGCCTTATCTGCGGCGGTCGTCAGACCGACGAACGCTGCCGACGTCGCACAGATCGTTCGGTTGGCGGTCGATGCCGGCGTAGCCGTAGTTCCACGAGGCGGCGGCGCCTCCTACACGGATGGCTACACACCCCGCGAGGCCGGTTCGATCAGCATCGATACCTCTCGAATGAATCAAATCGTCGAGATCAACGAGCGCGACATGTATGTCGTCGTGCAAGTTGGGGTGACTTGGGCGACGCTCAACGAAGCGCTCGCAGCCAGGGGTTTACGTACGCCATTCTTCGGCCCGTTCTCGGGGCTTGCTGCGACGGTTGGCGGATCACTCTCTCAAGGCAGTGTCACCTGGGGTACTGGCGTGTTCGGGGTCTCCGGAGAGACCACTCTCGGCGTCGAGGTGGTTCTCGGTACCGGTCAGATCGTGCGTACGGGTTCTTGGGGAGCCGCCAACTCAGCGCCTTTCTTTCGCTCGTACGGACCTGACCTCACAGGGCTCTTCATGGGAGATTGTGGTGCGCTCGGCATCAAGACCGCCGTTGCGCTTCGCCTGATGAAGCGTAACTCGCATGTGATGGGCCTCTCATTCGGCTTCAAAGATTTTTCGAGTCTTGCTTCGGGCATGGAGGCGGCGGCCAAGCTTGGACTGAATCTGACCAATTTCGGGCTAGACCCCGCGCTACAGCAAGGACAACTCGGCAAGGCCGACGTGGCCACCGCGATGCAATCAGCCCTCGCTGTGTGGAAGACCTCACGAGGCCCTTTGGACGGTCTCGTGCAGCTGACCAAAATGGCGTTTGCCGGACGCGGCTTTTTGAAGGGCGCCGTATTCTCCGGACATTGGATCGTCGACGGCGTCGACGACGCGTCCTGCCGTGCTGCCGTCGCCAAGTTGCGTGCCGCGCTGCAACCTCATGGTGCCGAGGTTCCGGCCACCGTGCCGACGGTCGCCAATGCAATGCCGTTCATGCCTCTCTACAACGTTCGCAGCCCGCGAGGCGAACGCTGGGTGCCGATCCATGGCATCTTGCCGTTCTCCCGTGTCGAAGCGTTTCGCGCAGAAATCAGTCGCTACTACGAGGCGCATGAGGCCGACATGAAACGCCTGCGTATTCGCTACGGCGCGATGTTCATGACGGTCGCCACCAACGCTTTCCTGTACGAACCCGTCTTCTATTGGGAGGACGGATACAACATCGCTCAGGAGCGTTTGTTACCGGCGGGTTATCAAGAAACCTTGCCGAAGTTTGCAGATAATCCGGAAGGACGAGCTCTAGTAGACAAAATGAAGCACGGCATCGCGGATATCTTCCAGCGACACGGCGCCATCCATCTGCAAATCGGGAAGTTCTATCCGTACATGCGGGGACGCGATCCGCAGACGGCCGAACTCATCCGTAGCGTCAAACAGCTCATCGACCCGCAGCGACGCCTTAACCCCGGCGCGCTGGGCCTGTAGAATCGAGGCTCGGCCTTAGGGCCAACCCCCTGTCGAGGAGTCGGTTTTTTCATGAAGCGTATTTTGGTTTCGATCAAACGAGTGGTGGATTACAACGTCCGTATCCGAGTCAAGCCCGACGGTACAGGCGTCATCACCGATGGCGTCAAAATGAGTGTGAATCCGTTCGACGAGATCGCCCTCGAAGAAGCGCTCCGCATTAAGGAAAAAGGCCTCGCCGAAGAAATCGTCGCAGTCTCGATCGGACCCGCAGACTGTCAGCAACAGTTGCGTACGGCCCTCGCGATGGGCGCTGACCGCGCTGTTCATGTGCAAACGGATGCGGCGATCGAGCCCGGCTCGGCCGCTAAACTCATGCTCAAGCTCATCGAGCGCGAGCAACCGATGCTCGCCATTCTCGGCAAACAGGCGATCGACGACGACTGCAATCAAACCGGTCAGATGCTGGCTGCGTTATGGGGAAGACCGCAAGCCACCTTTGCCTCAAAGGTCGAGATCAGTGGCGATAAGGCTCAAGTCACTCGCGAAGTAGACGCCGGCCTCGAAGTGCTCGAGGTCGATCTGCCCGCCGTGATCACCACAGACCTGCGTCTCAACGAGCCGAGATACGTCAAACTCCCGGACATCATGAAGGCCAAGAAAAAGCCTTTAGAGACTGTCGAACCGTCGGCTCTGGGTGTCTCGCCTGTCGAGCGTCTGAAGGCCGTCAAGTTTGACCCGCCCTCGCAACGCAGCAAGGGCGTCATGGTCAAGGACGTCGGCGAACTGTTCACGGCGCTGCGCGGCAAAGGCCTCGTTTAAGCACAACGACACCTCATCACAGAGACTCTCATGAGCAAAATCTTGATCGTTGCCGAACATCAGGGCGGCAAACTCAACGCCGCGACGGCCAAGTGCGTCCATTGCGCAAGCCAGATCTCGGGCGCCGAAATTCATATCGCTGTGTTTGCATCAGACCCCGCTGCCGTCGCTGCCGACGCCGCGCGTCTTGCGGGCGTCAGCAAAGTCATCACGGTCGCCAATCCCCAACACGCGAATCCGATGGCCGCCTGCATTGCGCCTCAACTCGCCGAGCTCGCACAGGGCTACAGTCATGTATTCGGACCGTCGACGACCTTTGGAAAAGATCTCATGCCGCGCGTCGCCGCGCTGCTCGACGCTCCGCAGGCCTCCGACATCATGGCCGTAGAGAGCGCAACGCGCTTCCGTCGACCCATTTACGCCGGTAACGCGATCATCACCGTCGAAGTCACTCCGGGCACGCAATTGGTAGCGACGGTTCGAACAGCCTCGTTCGATGCGGCTCAGACGTCTACGTCTGCAGCAGCCATCGAGGGCGCTAGTCCCTCGGCCACCCTGCCACAACATACTCGGTTCGTGTCGGTCAGCGCTGCGCGCAGCGATCGCCCTGATCTGCAGACCGCCAAGAAGGTCGTCTCCGGTGGCCGTGCGCTCGCGAGCGCCGACAACTTCAAGATTCTCTACCAGCTGGCCGATCGCATGGGCGCGGCCGTGGGCGCGTCGCGGGCCGCCGTCGATGCGGGCTATGCTCCGAACGACATGCAGGTCGGTCAGACCGGAAAAATCATCGCACCAGAGCTTTACATGGCTTTCGGAATCTCCGGAGCGATCCAGCATCTGACGGGCATCAAAGATGCGCGCACGATCGTCGCCATCAACAAAGACCCCGAAGCGCCAATTTTCGAAGTGGCTGATTACGGTCTTGTCGGTGACCTCTTCCACGTCGTACCAGAGCTCGAGAAATTGATCGCGAGCAACGGCTGATTTCACGTCTCGCGCCTTTCGGACTCATCGGACTGCTCGGCATTGCGAGCAGCCTTTCGGCATTCGGAATGGCAAGCGTCATTCCGGCGCTTCCCCTCATGACTCGAGAACTGCGGGTGGATTACGCCACCGTGCAGTTCGTCGTCACGGCGTACTTACTGGGACTCGGCTTGTTTCAACCCATTCAGGGCTTGCTCGCCGACCGCTTCGGCAGACGCCCTGTTCTGCTGGGCGGCTACAGCTTGTTCCTCCTCGCGAGTTTGCTCGCCGGTGCGGCGAGCCAACTGTGGACGCTGGTCGCCGCGAGATTCCTTCAAGCGATGGGTATCAGCGTCGCCACGGTGGTGACTCGTGCCATCGTCAGAGATTCTTTTGAACCCGGCCCCGCCGCATCCGCCCTGTCTTTCATAACGGCCGTGATGGGTCTCGCGCCGGTCGTGGCGCCCATCGTGGGTGGTTTCGCAGCAGAGACCCTTGGATGGCGAGGTATATTTTTTGATCCATGCCGTCGTTACCACGACGCTGCTGCTCGTCATGGTCTGGAAACTCAAAGAAACCCGACCGATCGACACCGCATCGATGACACTGACGGAACTCGTACATTCGGCGGTCGTGCTCCTGCGCGATAGAGCGTTCGTCGGTCATTCGCTGACGTACAGCAGCGTCAGCGCAGCCGGTTTCATTTTCATCACCGTAGGCGCGGCGCTGTACGAAAAGCTCTACGGTTTTTCGAGCGCCGATTTTGGCGCACTGTGGTCGGGTCTCGCGATCAGCTACGTCGCCGGAGCCGCCGCGGCCGGACACCTCACACGACGGATCGGATCGAAACGCGCATCGAACGTCGGAATGGCGTTCAACGTCAGCGCCACCGTACTGTTTACGATTACCGCGTTCTCCGACACACCGAACCTGATTTGGCTGAGCGGGTCTCTGGCACTGCTCATGATCGCCAACGGAATTCTTTCACCCCTCGCGCTCTCGGGTGCGGTGGACGATCATCCGCAACTCGCCGGTGTGGCCGCAGGACTCTCGAGCTCGATCGCTATGCTGCTCTCGATGCTGAGCGCTGGGCTCACCGGATGGCTCTACGACGGCACGGCACGCTATTGCGCCGTCTTAATGGCCGTGGCGGCCCTCGTCTGCTGGTGTTCGGCGCGTCTCGCCCAGCGATCGCCCTAAGCGCAGATCAGCGCCCGAGCTTCGTCGAGCCCACCTCGACCAGCGCCTTGCCAAAATTCTGTCCGCGCATGAGTCGACAGAATGCCGCCGGTGCCTGTTCAAGGCCCTTGGCGATATCTTCTTTCCAGCGAAAGCTTCCGTCGTGAATCCAACGCCCGATCACGCGGGTCATTTCGGGCAGACGATTCATATGGTCGTACACCACCAACCCCTTCATGGTGGCACGCGCACCGACGATCGGCCCGAGCCACGGACCTGGAGGCGGCGTGTCCATACTGTAGGCCTCGATCATGCCGCAAAGCACGATACGGGAACCCATCGCGAGATTCAGCGTAACGGCCTCGAGAGTCGAACCCCCCACGTTGTCGAAGTACGCATCGATACCATTCGGACAGGCCGCCTTGAGCTGCCCGACGAGATCGCCCTCACGGTAATCGACGCAGGCCTCGAATCCGAGTTCACGAACGGCGTAATCACATTTTTCTTTGGAACCGGCGATGCCGACGACGCGAGCTCCCATGTGACGCGCCACCTGCCCGGCTGTACTTCCCACAGGACCCGTACAGGCCGACACGACGAAAGTCTGTCCTGGCAACGGCTGCGCGAGAAACACCGTGCCTGCGTAGCCGGTGAGTCCCGGCATGCCGAGAACGCCGAGCGCCGTAGAAACTGGCGCGATGGAGGGATCGATCTTGCGAACGCCCTGGCCGTTACTGAGAGCGTACTCTTGCCAGCCATTGCGTACCGCCACCACGTCGCCGACTTTGAAGTCCGGATGCTGCGAATCGATCACCTCAGCCACGGTCTCGCCAACCATGACGTCACCCGGAGTCAGCCGATCGGCATAGATCTGGCTGTTCTTCATGACATTGCGGTAATAAGGATCGAGCGAAAGATAGAGCGTGCGCGAGAGAAATTGCCCCGCAGCGAGCTTCGGGATACCGGTTTCGTCCGCACCGAAATCCTCGGGGACCGGAAGCCCCCGAGGACTGCGCAGAAAGGTGATTCGCTTGTTGATGCCGTTCACGGCTCGAGGCATCAAAGCTGCGCGAGGACGTATTCGGCGGCGGACACCTCGAACTTACCGGGCGCCTCGATGTTGACGTGCGTTGCCACACCGTTCTTCACGATGATCGCAAAACGCTGACCACGCATACCGAGCCCGAATCCGCGGGCATCCAACTCGAGACCGAGCGCTCGCGAGTAGTCGCCGTTACCGTCCGCCAGCATCATCACTTTTTCACCGACATTACTCGCCTTGCCCCAGGCATTCATGACGAACATGTCGTTCACAGCCATACAGGCGATCGTGTCGACACCCTTCGCTCTGAACGCATCGGCGTGCTGCACGAACCCAGGAAGATGACGCGCATCACACGTCGGGGTGAATGCTCCGGGAACCGAGAACAGCACGACGGTCTTGCCGCCAAACAGCGCATCGGTGGATATTTCTTTGGGCCCTTCGGCGCTCATTAATTTGAACGCACCTGCGGGCATTTTGTCTCCGGCCTTGATGGTCATCGGCTCACTCCTTGATGTTGGTCAGCGCGCGAGTGTAGCCGATCGGGGCCGAAGAACATCACCGGTAAGGCCGGTGAAGGTACTGGCCGCCCGGTTGACCAATCGCCTGCCCGTTGTCGTATATGAGTCGCCCACGCAGGAAAGTGCTGGTGATCGAGGCGAACATCTCCATGCCTTCGAACACCGAGTAGCCCTGCTGCGACTCGGAGCCCTCTCCGCTCGCCATGAAACTCTTGCTCGGATCGACCAACACGATATCGGCATCGAATCCCGGCGCGAGGTCGCCCTTGCTCTTCAAGCCGAAACGGCGAGCCGCGTTCCAGGAGGTCAGCTCGGCCATCTTGTTGAGAGACATTCCACGACGCTTACCCTCGGTGATCAGGGCCGGAAGCATGAATTCTGTCCCGCCGAATCCGGACTTGGCCAGGAAGATATTTTGTTTGTCTTCTTTGCCTAGCTTCATTTCGAACTTACAACAGGCATGATCGGAGCACACCCAATCGAGCTTTCCGTCGAGCAAGGCTTCCCAAAGAAACTCAACATCCGCCCGAGATCGAATGGGCGGGTTGACCTTAGCGAGGTTACCGATCTTCGAATCGTAATCGAGGCAGAGGTGACCGATGGTGACCTCGCGACGGAAATTCACGTGGGGGAACGCCTTCGCCATTTTAAGAGCCGCTTCGACCGCCTTTCTGGAGGTCAAATGCAGCAGATTGATATTGAGGCAGTTGGTCTCGTGCGCAAGATATGACGCGATGGTGATCGCGAGGCCTTCCGAATGCGGAGGCCGCGCCGCACTGTAGGCCCGCAGTCCTGTCAACGGAGCGCAATCGATACACTCCGGGTCATGCGTTTCACCGGTCAAATAGGTATCAAGGTCTGTAACCTTCGCACCGCCCTCCACCATCTTGGTGTAAGCACTGAGAATGTCTGCGAGCTCGCAGTGCAACCCCAGCGAGATTGAATCTTTGATCGATGGGTTGCGAAGCATCGCCCGATGCACACCCCGCATCACGAACTCGAAATGCGCGATGTCGTACTTCTCGTTCTCGCCGATTTTCAAGAACTCACGTTGCGACGTGGACGCACCATGCAGTCCGTATCCGCCGTAGAACATGAAGATCTTGAATGAAGTAACGCCATACTTGCTGATCAGCATGTCGATCTCGCCGATCTGCGTGCGATCGAGCGGCGCAAGGTGGTACGCGTAGTCCACCCAGAAATTATCTTTGGAGGCAGCGAGGATTTCTGGGTAGACCTCGGCGTACGGACCTCCTCGATCCATGTAGTAACCGCCCGTTCGCATGTAATTGAGGCTAGAGGTCACTCCGCCTTGCGCCGCAGCCAGACTCTCGCTTCGTGCATCTTGCGCGAGCGGACCGTAAATGCCGGTATGCATATGCGGATCGACAAGGCCTGGAAATGCGAGTCGGCCACGGCCATCGACGACCTCCTTCGCCTCGGCGGCATCGAGACCACCGGCTACTTTTTTGATTTTTCCGCCCCGGATGGCGATGTCGCATTCGTCGATCGTATTTTTGCGCGGACGCACGACGCGGACGTTTTTGAGCAGAAGGTCGTATTTTTTCCGGTTCTCGGCCATGGGGCACCTGTGACGAAAATCACCCGGAATTATGCAAAAGGCGGGGCTGCCTGAGGGTGACTGCCCACTCAGCCGTCTACGCTACGGCCGGGCCCCGTCAGTCGAGGACCACACCACCTGAGATATTCATCACCGTCCCCGTGACGAAGGCGGCCGAGGGGCTTGTGAGGTAGTCGATGGCATGCGCCACTTGCTCCGGCTCACCCAGCGTGCCGAGCGGCACCGACACCCGGAGCGACTCCAGCACATCGGGCGCAAAACGCCCGGTCACCATGGGCGTTTTGATCGGCCCCGGCGCCAGACAATTCACCCGAACGCCGTCCGACGCCCATTCCTTGGCGAGATAGCGGGCGAAGTTGATTAAGCCCGACTTAGCGACCGCGTACGCGGGCCCCGACAACACACTGCCACCGTTCAATCCGTTGGTGGATGCCGCAAAGGTCAACGTCCCGCGCGCCGCGCGCAGCAACGGATGAACCGCCTTGGCGAGCAGGAACGCCGAGGTCAAATTGATCTCGAGCAACCGGCGCCATTCCTCGAGACTGACCGTCTCGAGCGGGCCGCGCCCTGCCGCGCCGGCAAGGTGAATGACATGATCGAGCCGACCGAGCTCGGTCTGTACCCGGGCGATGACTGAGGAAATCGCCGCTTCGTCCGTGACATCGAGACTCGTGGCCATCATAGGCGCACCACAGGGAATTTCCGCCAGGGCGAGATCGGTGGCCACCACCCGCATGCCTCGATCGCGCAAGCGCGCAACGGCGGCTCGGCCAAGACCTCCGGCCGCTCCGGTAATTAATGCGACAGGCGCGCTGTTCGCTGTCATGTTTGACGAAACTCCTGCCGCCGACCGGTCAGCCAATAACGTTATCAAGACCGATATGATGCCCGTACTATGATGACACGACACATACCGGTACGCCCTGCATGACGCTATCAATCACCCGCCAGTTTCCGATCGCCCCGCTCGTCACCAGCCTGATCGACGGCGAGTCCGTTGCGCCGAAGCCCAAGGGCTTCGATATCGACGTCGTCAATCCGACGACCGAGCAACTCATCAGCCGTCTTCGTGAGGCTGACGCGGATGAAGTCGATTCAGCCGTTCGTTCCGCACGCCGCGCTTTCGATTCGGGGCCTTGGCCACGAATGGATATCAATCGGCGAAAAGATATTCTCTACGCGATCCGCGACCACCTTCGGAAAAACGCCGAGGAACTTGCCTATCTCGAGTGCCTGAATAGTGGTCTCCCACTGCAGAGCGTGCGTGGTCACGTCGAGCGAATGGCGCGAAACTTCGAATTCTTTGCCGAGGTCGCAAGTAACGTACACGGCGAAACCTACACCCAAACGGCAGGCTATCTGACCTATGTGACGCGCGAACCCAAAGGCGTCGCAGGATGCATTTCGCCCTGGAACGCGCCACTCGCGCTCTCTTCGATGCGGGTGGCGAGCTGCATTGCCTGGGGTAACACCTGCGTGCTGAAGCCATCTGAATTCACGCCGCTGTCGGTTCGACGCATGGTTGAGATTTTTTACGAAGCCGGATTGCCACCCGGTGTCGTCAACCTCGTCAACGGCCGCGGCTCCGTCACCGGCAACGCTCTGGTTTCTCACCCCGACATAGACATGATCGGATTTACCGGTGGGACGGCGACGGGTCGTGCGATCGCCGAGATCGCCGGCCGACAGCTAAAACCAGTGGCCCTCGAGCTCGGCGGCAAGTCGGCGAATATCATCTTTGACACCGCAGACGTGGAGCGCGCCCTCGACGGCGCACTCGCGGGAATCTTCGCGAACAACGGTCAACAATGCCTCGCCGGGTCACGCATTCTCGTGCAGCGCGGCGTTGCCGATGTGCTCATCGAGCGCTTCGTGGCCCGAGCGGAGAAAATCCGGATCGGCGACCCGATGAACGAGACGACGGAAATCGGGCCTCTCGCCTTCCGTGCGCATCTCGATCGCGTCCTCTCCTATGTCGCGGTGGCGCAAGCCGACGGCGCGACACTCCTGACCGGCGGAAAACGCGCCGCGGCCTTCGAAAAAGGCTGGTTCATGGAGCCGACCGCCGTCATGGCCAGCTCGAACGATGCGCGAGTCTGCCAAGAAGAAATCTTTGGCCCTTTCGCGACCTTCCTAACCTTCGATACTCTGGATGACGCGATCCGTATCGCCAACGACTCGAAGTTTGGCCTGGTGAACTATGTATGGTCCGAGGACCTGCACACCGTGATGCGCTGCTCTCGTGATATCCGCGCAGGAACGGTCTGGATCAATACGCCGATGATGCGTGAACTGCGCGCACCATTCGGGGGCTACAAGGAATCCGGTATCGGACGAGATGGGCCGCAGGCGAGCCTCGAGTTCTTCACGGAACTAAAATCGACCATCATCCCGATCGACCCCATCAAGATGCACCGCTTCGGCGTTTCCTGACGCGAGACCTATCCGTGATTGATCTTCATACCGTTCCCACTGCAAATGGCTACAAGGCCTCGATCATGCTCGAGGAGCTCGGTCTACCCTATCGAGTGACGGCGTACGATTTATTGGAAGGCGAAAACCTCAAACCCGAGTTGCTCGCCTTGAGTCGCGTGGGCCGTCTCCCTTTGATTGTCGACCACGACGTCGCGGGAGAACCGCTACCCGTCTATGGTTCGGCCGCCATCCTTCAATACCTCGCCGAGAAAACGGGGCGATTTCTACCTGCGACGGGTCGCGAACGCGCCAAAGTTATCGAGTGGACGGGGATCGTTTCCAGCGACATCTCACCGGCGTATAGCGGACAATTCGTATTCAACGTGGTCGCACAGGAAAAACAGCCCTGGGCGATGTCGTTCTACGACAGACTTTGCAGCCGCATGATCAAAGTCATGGACGACCAGCTTGCGACAACGCGGTTTTTAGCCGGGTCCGAATACTCCATCGCAGACATCCTGGCTTATCCGGTCGCTGCCATTTCCATGAAACGGTTTCCCGGAAATCTCGATGGACACCCGCACATCGCACGCTGGGCGACCGAGATCGGTCTTCGTCCCGCCGTGCAGCGCGGCTTGACCGTACCTGCTTAATATCATTCCGTCAGGACACATCACGATGCCGATCGCGCACATCAATCATCACGACATGTATTACGAGGTTCTCGGCAAAGGTGAACCCATTCTTTGCATGGGGGGTTGGGGAACGTTCTGTCACGATAATCACCATCACCTCGCCCGCGGCCTGACCGATCGTTATCAGGTCATCATCTTCGATTATCGAGGCATCGGCGATTCAACGGACGATCTGTCCGTCCCATCGACGATGGCTCTCCATGCCGAGGATGCGATCGGATTGCTCGATCATCTCGGCCTCAAGAACGTGCACCTGGTCGGCCTCGTCGGTATGGGCGCCTGCGTCGCCCAGGAAATCGCAATTCGTCGCCCCGATCTCGCCCGGAGCATGCTTAACACCGGTGCGTGGTGCGAAGTCGATCTTTTCCTTCGGGGCCAGCTCGAGATGTTTCGCGATATCCATCGCGACGCGGGCTTCGCCGCCTTTCAGAAACTCGTGACGCTGATGTCGTTCACCCCCGAGTACTACATCGAGAATCACGACAAGCTCCTCGGGCCGCAGGGTGGCTGGAAAGAACTCAACGGGCGTTACACGGCCCACGCGAGACTCGTCGAGGCTTGCCTCAGTTTCGACTCGAGAAGCCGGCTACCGCAGGTGAAGTGCCCGACCCTCGTGATTCACGCCGCACTCGATATTGTCACGAGCCCCAGAACAACGCTCCCCATCGAGCACGCTATTCCGGGCGCCATCGGCGAGACTTGGGACGATCTCGCACACGTGGTTGCCGGAAAATCGCAGAAGATAAGATTCTGTAATCGACTGTTCGACTGGCTGGACAACCACTGATGCCGAGGCTGGAGCCTGCAATCCGACTACTGCTGATCGCCAATCTCGCGGTGTTCGGACTGCAGTGGTGGATGCCCTCTCTCATCGATCAGTTGGCGCTTTGGCCACTCGCCAGCAATTTCCAGCCTTGGCAGCTCGTGACGTACGCCTTCCTGCATGGTGGCTTCGCGCACATTGCGTTCAACATGATCGGGCTCGTGACCTTCGGCAACGAACTCGAGCAGTACTGGGGCACTCGACGATTACTCACGTTTTATTTCGCGAGCGTACTGGCAGCGGGACTGACACAACTCACGGTCACGGCATCGATCGGAGAAATCGCGCCGACGGTCGGGGCCTCGGGCGGCATCTACGGCTTATTACTCGGCTTCGCGATGATGTTTCCACATCGGAAAGTCGTTCCCCTGATCCCACCGATTCCGATGCCCGCGTGGTTGTTCGCAGTGCTCTTTGCAGGGCTCGAGCTTTATCTCGGTGTAACCGGCACCGCCGCCGGGATTGCTCACTTCGCTCACCTCGGCGGAATGATCGGCGGCTGGATCATGATCCAGCGTTGGCGCCGTCGCGCGACCCCCAGATATTGATCTGCTGCCAGCGCCCACTCCGCCATCGCCAATACATGATGCTGCCGAGCAAGATCGCGTAACTCATCAGCGCGAGCCAACCGCCAAGCGCTCCGAGCCCGAGCTGCGGCAGCCCTGAGATCCATGCTCCGTTTGCATCGAAAATCAACAGATGCGAGAGCGGAATAAAGATGACCCAAGACAAGACGATCGCCACGCCCGCCGGAACGCTGGTATCTCCCGCCGCGCGTAGCGCGAAACTTGAACCGAAATAAAGTCCGTCGAACATCTGATAGCAGGCCGCGGGCAGTAACAGCACCAGCGCCGTCGACACCACCGCCGCCGCATCGACATCCTCAGGGTTGATGAAAAGCGGCATCAACCACGGACCGACGACAAGTAGAAGTAACGCCACCGACAACATCAGCGCAGAGCACGAACGGGCGACGAACGTGCCCACCCTCATCGCCCACTCGCGATCGCCCGCGCCGATCGCCTGACCGACGACCGTAGTGCCGGCCGCCGCGAGCCCGAGGGCTGGCATGTACGCGATAGATGTCAACATGATGACAATCTGAGTTGCAGCAGCCCCGACTTTCCCCACCTGCGTCACCATCAACTGCATGAGCGCGACGCCGAGAACGTCTGCCCCATACATGACGCCGACGGGCAAACCGACCGCTAATTGCCGTCGAATCATGGCGAGACGGGGTCTCCACGTCATCAAGGTCTTGTACCGTCGCGCGAGATCGCCCCGGATAAGCAAGGCCACTCCGACCAGGAGCCCGACGAGCTGCGCGAGATTGGTTCCCCACGCGGCCCCTGCCATCCCCATATCGAGTTCGAACATAAAGAACTGATTGGCGGGAACGTTGGCGATCGTGGTCACCACCGCGACCATGAAGGTCAATCGGGTTGCGCCGATTCCGTTGAAGAAACTGACTAACCCCCAACTCATCGCACCGAGGAATGCGCCCGCCAATCTCGGCTCCCAGTACTCCTCTGCGAGATCGCGGATGGCAGGGTCGAGATTGAAGAGCGACAGAATCGGACCGCCCGCCCACGCTGCGATGAGGAAGAGCGGCAAGGCTGCGAGCGACGCCCACATCGTGTTCCACAGGCATTGGGACGCACGCGCTCGACGGCCGGCACCGTCCGCTTGCGAGACGAATGACTGCGTCGCCAAGCCGACCCCGCCCAAGACGAGGATCGCGCAAGACATCAACCAGTAGATCGCGCCCATGGCAGCGACGGCGTCGGTCGACAACCGACCGATAAACCAGGTGTCGGTGAGATTGAGCAGCGCCTGGATCGCGTTCGTCACCATGAGAGGCGCGGCGATTTTTGCCAACGCACGGGTGTCGACACGCAGGCGGCCTTGTCCGTCGCGTCGAGCGACGGGCAAACGTGAGGCCACGTCCGTCATTGCACCTCTGCCTGACTCTCGCTACGTGCGAAAACCGACCCGAGCCACAGTGCGATGCCCAGCATCACGGCACTGACGCCCGCCAATACCCAGGACACGCCGACCAACCCGAACCCCGCCACGAGCGGGTACGCCAGTTGACTGAGACTGTCACCGCCCCGTTGCAACAAGGTGTCGATCAGACTTTTGCTTTTGAATTTGCTCTCGGGGTTCAAAACCGTGAACAGCATCTCACGGGTCGGTTTGAAGAGCCCGTAGTCCACCGCCCGCCGAATCACTTGAGTCACGATCAACACGACACCGATTGGCATCAGCGCCAACAACACCAGCGAAGCGATCAAAATAACGGGTACGAGACCGAGCGCCGAACGCAAGCCACCGCGAGAGGCGACCCACCCCACCACGACGGTCTGAAAGAAAAGCGCCAACACGCTGACCGATAAATCAATACGCGCGAACAGCGCCGCGCGCTCGGTCAAGGTGGCATAAGCGGCCTCGACGTACTCTGCCTGCTCTTGGTACATGAAACCGCCGAGAATTTGACCGCCAACGATCAGGCCCGCAATCGCGATCAAATAGGGAGAGGTGACGAGCCGCTTAAGATCGTCAATGGCTCGCCCGCCGACCGGAAGCGCCAGACGCTGGTTCGGGTCGACACCCTCGCTGCGCACTTCAAAGAACTGCGCCTGCCGACCGAGTACCGTCGCGAGGAGAATGGCCGCGCAAGCGACGAGAATGGTCGTTGTCGGCCCAAGACGCTCGACGAAGAGCGCGTTGAACGCCGGGCCCGCAATCGCGCCCGCGCTACCCCCTGCGGCGATATAACCGAAGAGTCGCTTGGCCGAGGCCGAGCGCCACGCATCAACCATCACGCTCCAGAACACCGACACGATGAAAAGATTGAGCGAGGTCACCGCAACGAAATAAACGGCGGGCAACCATTTGTTGCCCGGGGTCGCCGCCATACCGATGGCCAAACCCGCAAATAGCGCGACCACGAACGCATAGATTGCGGGAAACAACCACCGACGCGGCAATCTTGCGACGACGTACCAGTACAGCGGCAGGATCGCCATCATCACGAAGAAGGTGACGTAGAACAAATTGGCGATTTGCGAACGCCCGACCTCTAGAGCGAATGCCTCGCGGAGGCTGCGCAGCATGTAGTAACCGCCGAGCAGCAAAAAATACGCGCCTGCGGCCGCGAATAGCGCCCGCCCCTCACCCGGCGCCACGAGCCAACGCAAGCGCCTCCCGGCCGGCACAGCCATCTCGCTCACGGCGTCAGTCCGTCGATGACCACTGCTTTCTTGAAGTCGCGACCCACGATGTATCGGGTGCTCCCGATGGGATCACCGCTACGCGGCGTCGCACTGCCGTCACTCGACACTTTGGCCGACACCTCGACGGTATCGTTAGGCGCAAACGCGAGCCCCTCCACCATGCTGTCGGCAGACGTGAGTTCAACCGACACCGGAAACACTGCGGGCAATCGCTTGACGGCCAGCGGCGGCCCCGGCCGGCCCGGCGCACGCACGAACACGAATAATGTCGAACCCGGTGAAATGGACTTCGCGAGTGTCGGCTTAACGGAGACCGCGACGATCACTCTTGGCGCCTCGGAGGGCGCGGTCGCCGACGCCGATCTTTGACCCGCCGCGCTCGAAACGCCAACGCCTTCACCCGAATCCACCGCACCAGAACGAAGCCGATCGACCTGCTCCTGCAAGATCACGCGAATGTTTTCAGGTGGTCCCAGCGCGAGCATTTTTTGGAAACGCTCGATGGCTAACGCCGAATCACCCCGTCGCTGCGCAGCGATGGCAGAGAAAAACAACGCCTTTTCGGACTCGGGCTCGAGCTTGAGCGCCTCCTCGAATATCCGCCCCGATCTCTCGTCCACCCGGCCATCCGCCTGCAAGACCATCGCCTCGGCCATGCCGATCAAGGCTTCGGCGTTACGACCGCTTTCGAGACGATCGGCGCGACGGTACGCCCGTTGCGCGAGCGGATACTGACCGAGCGCAAGGTGGGATCTTCCGAGCATCAACCAACCCTGAACGTCTTCGGGCTCGCGCTCCAACCGGCGCGCCAAACGACTGACCATGGTCGCGGGATCGTTCGCGGTCGTTACCTCAGCAGGCCATGTCCACACACTCGCATGTCGATAGAGGGCAACCGAGGACACCACGAGAGCCATCATCACAAAGCCCGCGACGATACGCTGGGATGAGTCGCGCCAAAGCGGACGCAACATCCATAGGAACGCGGCGCCAGCCAAAACGATGGCGATCACAATGAACGATGTCAGCGCAGTCGTGTTCATCGATGACCCGCCTGATCGTGCCCCACGTCATCGGGATTGGAGTGGTCGGTCGGCGCTAACGACACTCGCTGTCGAATGATGCGTAGCGCCACGCCGATTCCGATCAAAAGCAGAAGAACCGGAGTGATCCAGAGCCAGGCATTGCGTGGGGAAAACTCGGGTCGAAACAAAATGAAGTCACCGTAGCGATCTCGCATGTGCTGACGAATCTCCTGATCGGTCTTGCCCTGCTCCAGCAACTGACGAACTTCTCGTCGGAGGTCACCCGCGAGACCGACCGGCGAGTCGGCAATCGATTGGTTCTGGCACTGCATACAACGAAGCTCATGCGAAAGATTTCGGTAGCGCTCCTGCAGAACCGGGTCGGACATCTCGATAGGGTCTATCGCGTGCGAGACGGAAACGCCGCATATCGAAAGCAGCAGAACGAAGAGCCACTTCACTTTGCACCCCCGGCTGAGGGCAACCGAGCCAAGAACTCGCTCTGCCAAACTTCTTGCGTGAGCGGACCAACGTGCTTGTAGACCACGGTCCCCGACGCGTCGACCAAAAACGTTTCCGGCGCACCGTAAACACCCCAATCGATGGCCACCTCGCCATCTCGATCGACCGCTACCACGTCGTACGGGTCTCCGAGTTGCGATAACCAAGACTTCGCAGCCGCGTCGTCGTCTTTCCAGTTGAGACCTATGAGCGGCACCTTTTTAGAGCGGGCCACTTCTAGCAGCATCTCATGCTCGTTAAGACATTCGGGGCACCACGTGCCCCAAACGTTGAACAGATACCAACGTCCTCTCATCGAACTCTCGGAAAACTGTTCGGTCGAACCGAGCACGGGCAAGCTGAAGGCTGGCGCCGATTTTCCGATGAGCGCAGAAGGGATGACGGTTTTCTGAGGTGCCCGCTGAACGCCGATAAACAACACGGCCACCAACAACGCGAAAACGAACGCCGGCAACAAAAACCTTTTCACTCGCCGGACTCCTCTCGCCGACGATATCGACGATCGGTCGCCGCAAGTACACCGCCGACAGCCATCAGAAAGGCGGCGAACCAGACGTAGTTGATGAGCGGACGAACTTGAGCGCGGACGCTCCAACGACCGGCCCCTAAATCTTCGCCGAGCGCTGCGAAGATATCGCGACTCCACTGCATGTCGATGCCCGCCTCGGTCATCATCTGGCGTTGCACCCAGTAATTTCGCTTTTCAGGATGCAGGAGCCCGACCGGCTTTCCGTTCTCAAGGACCTGCACTTCGCCACGCAAGGCGTCGTAGTTCGGCCCCTCGACCGTTTCGAGACTGAGCAGTCGGTATTCGAATTCTCCCACCGTCCCCGATTCGCCGACGGCAAGCCCGAGATCGCGCTCGCGCGTGTACGACTCTACGGCAGTTACGGATACGACGAACATACCGAGAGCCGCATGGGCGATGGCCATGCCGATCACCCCACGACTCAACGACAACCCACGCCGCCAACGATCGACGGGGTCAACGAGCGCCGAGAACAAGAGCCACAGCCCGACCGCAAACCCGATCGGGGTCAGGATTTTTGCCCCCTCCCACACACCGAGAACCAACACGAGCGTCATCAGCACGCCAACCACCAGCGACACGAGAATCGCAGCCCGACGATCTCCCAAGCGGCCTTTCTTCCAACTCGAGTGAATGCCGACCGCGGCGAGCGCCAGCAACGGCAAGATGGGCAGCAAAAATACGGGATCAAAATATTGCCGACCGACCGAGAGCGTACCGAGACCCAACGCATCGGAAATGAGTGGCGCCATCGTGCCAGCGAACACGGCTCCCGCCGCCACCACGAGCAGGATGTTATTGAAGAGCAAAAACGACTCGCGCGCCGTGAACTCGAAACCCGCCTCGCTGCGCAGCAGGGGCGCCCGCCACGCATAGAGCGTCAGCGCACCACCGATGATGATGACGAGGAACGCCAGAATGAACA
>JAFMKA010000074.1 GCA_017853175.1 Steroidobacteraceae bacterium
GATGGCCGAGGCCCGTCGCTGGGCTGCCGAAGCCTGGTGGTCAATACCCGCTTTGCTGCTGATCTCGCTCGTTTTGCTGATTGCCTTCTTGGTTCGAGGCCGCCGGCGCGCCGAGGCCGCCGAGCCCGCCCCCCGCCAGGAAATGACCTTCGACCTCCCGCCCATCAAGGCCGCGCAGGACGCCGACCCGCTCATGGATACGCCGCTGCGCGCCGCCCCCGAGCGCATCGCCCCGGTCGCGGTTCCCTCGATCTCGGTCGCGTCTGCTTCATCGCCGATCGATGAGGATCTCGAAGGCGATCCGCCGCCGGTCGATGAAGCCGGCAGCAAGATCAACCTCGCACGAGCGTTCATCGAGATGGGCCAGCACGATGCGGCCATCCTCGAGCTGCAGGCGGCACTGCGTCTCGGCGATGAGACGCAGCGCGCTGAGGCGATCCGCTTGCTCGATTCCTTGCCGAAGTCGTGACCCCTGAATTCGTGACGTTGATCGCATGACCCGCTGGGCGATGGGTGTCGAATACGACGGCACGCACTTCTGCGGCTGGCAGCACCAGCCCGGGTTACGCACGCTCGAAGATGCGTTTGCGACGGCGATCGGTACCGTCGCAGACCACACGATTTCTTTGATCTGTGGCGGGCGCACCGACGCGGGCGTGCACGCGGCGGGGCAGGTGATCCACTTCGAGACTGAAGCCTCGCGCTCCTCGCGCGCTTGGGTGCTCGGCACCAATGCCAATCTCGATCGCAAAGCGAGTGTGCGCTGGGCGCTGCCCGTACCCGAGCATTTTCATGCGCGCTTCTCGGCGATTCGTCGTCATTATCGTTACAGCATTTTCAATCGCAGTGCGCGTTCGGCGCTGCACGACGGTAGAGCCACCTGGGTGCAGGCACCACTCGATGTCGCGCGCATGCACGAGGGCGCACAGCATCTCGTCGGCGAGCACGACTTCAGTGCGTTTCGTGCGGCAGAGTGCCAATCGAACTCACCCGTTCGCCGTGTCGATTACCTCTCGGTGCAGCGCGAGGGCGAGCTCGTCTACATCGACGTTGCCGCAAACGCGTTTTTGCACCACATGGTCCGCAACATCGCAGGGCTCCTGATCGAAGTCGGTCGCGGTCTACGCGGGGTCGATGAGGTCAAAACCTTACTCGAGGGTCGTGACCGTCGCCGCAATGCGCCGACCGCCGAGCCCGAGGGGCTTTGCTTGCGCCGCATCGAATACCCCGAGGCGTTCGGATTGTCTGATCCGGTATAGTCACCGCATGGCCTGGTTCGAAAAAATCGTACCCTCGCGCATCAAGACCGAGCGTCGTTCGCGCTCGGTGCCCGAAGGGCTTTGGATCAAGTGCACCGCCTGCGACTCGCCGCTCTACCGCGCCGAGCTCGAGCGTAACCTCTTCGTCTGTCCGAAGTGCGCGAACCACATGCGCATCGGCGCGCGCGATCGACTGCTGCGCTTTCTCGACCCTGACACCGCCAAAGAAATCGGCGAGCGGGTCACGCCCGAAGATCCGCTCAAATTTCGCGATAGCAAGCGTTATCGCGATCGTCTCACCGCCGCTCAAAAAAGCACCGGCGAAAAAGATGCTCTCATCGCGATGTCGGGCGAGCTCGAAGCGCTGCCCGTCGTCGCTTGCGCCTTCGAGTTCCAGTTCTTGGGCGGCTCGATGGGCTCGGTCGTGGGCGAGCGCTTTCGTCGTGCCGTCGATCACGCCATTGAGCACCGCTCACCGCTCATCTGCTTCTCGGCAAGCGGCGGTGCGCGCATGCAGGAAGCTCTGTTTTCTTTGTTGCAGATGGCTAAGACGAGCGCTGCACTCACCGAGTTGCAGGCCGCGGGTCTGCCGTTCATCTCGGTGCTCACCGATCCGACGACAGGCGGCGTCTCGGCGAGTCTGGCGATGCTCGGTGATCTCAACATCGCCGAGCCGCGCGCGCTCATTGGTTTTGCCGGCCCGCGCGTCATCGAGCAGACCGTGCGTGAAAAACTCCCCGAAGGTTTTCAGCGCAGTGAATTTTTGCTCGAGCATGGTGTGATCGATCAGATCATCGACCGCAGCGATCTTCGGCCGCGTCTCGCCGAGCTGCTGCGCATGTTGATGCGTCAGCCCGCGGCGCCTCCGGCTGCCCATGCAGCTCCCTGACTGGCTCGCCCACCAACAGGCGCAGCACCCCAACGCGATCGAACTCGGACTCGACCGCGTCCGCGATGTCGCGCAGCGACTTAATCTTTTACCGGCCAAATACCCCTCGATCATCGTCGGCGGCACGAACGGCAAGGGCTCGACGGTCGCGTTCCTGACGGCGTTGTGTCGTGCTGCGGGTCTGCGCACGGGCACCTACACCTCGCCACATCTGCAGCGCTATAACGAGCGCGTCGCGATCGACGGTCAGCCCGTCGATGACGCTACGCTGATCCGCGCCTTCGAACGCATCGAGCAGGCGAGGGGTGATACGCCGCTGACCTTTTTCGAATACGGCACACTCGCCGCGTTCGTAATCTTTGACGAGGCTGCGGTCGGCGCGGCCGTCATCGAAGTCGGACTCGGAGGTCGGCTCGATGCCACCAATATCATCGATGCCGACGTCGCGGTGCTGTGTTCGGTCGGGCTCGATCACCAAGACTGGCTCGGTCCCACGGTCGAAGAGATCGGACGCGAAAAGGCCGGGATATTCCGTGAGCGGCGACCGGTGATCCTAGGGTCGTCCGACATGCCGAAGAGTGTTCATGCGGCCATCGCGCATCTGCAGTGCCCCGTCTCGCAACTCGATCAGGATTTTTTCTTTGAGCAAGACGGCGAGAGTTGGCGCTGGCGAGGCAGCGGTCATGCGTTCGAGTCGCTCCCGTTGCCGGCGCTCAAGGGACCCATCCAACTGCGCAATGCGGCGACGGCCATCGCGGCGTTCCTCGCCTGGCAGCGGGTTTGCCCGACACCCAGTCGCGAGCTTGTGGCTCGCGGACTTACGACCGCCGAGTTGCGCGGTCGGTTTCAGTGCATCGCGCCGACGCAGGCGGACGACCCCGAGTGGATTTTGGACGTCGCACACAATGAGGACTCCGCCCGCGTGCTCGCCGAGGCGCTCAAGGCCTCAGCCGTCGCGGGTAAGACCCTCGGCGTCGTCGGCATCCTGCAGGACAAGGACGCCGCCACCATCGGCGAGTCGCTCGCGGGAGTCATCGACGAGTGGGTGCTCTGCGGCCTCGAGGGTCCCCGAGGGAGCACTGCCGAGGATCTACGTGCGCGATTACCCGCAAGCTGCCGCAGCGTCGCGCTCGCACCTGATGTCTCCCATGGCTGTGCGACGGCGAGGGCGCTCGCTCGTCGCGGCGATCGCATCGTCGTCTTCGGATCCTTTCACGTCGTCGGCCCGGCGCTCGACTGGCTTGGTTTATAATTTCGGGCTTGGACACCGCGCTCAAACACCGGCTCACCGGTGCCGTCATTCTCGTTTTGCTGGCCGTACTGCTGTTACCGGAGTTGCTGACCGGTTCCGGTGAGGCCGCGAAGTCGTCGTCGGCTGCCACAAACAATGCGGGTGACGGCGAGCGCCGCTTCGAAGTCGACCTCACCGAATCCGCGTCCGCCCCCGCGTCGGCGTTGCCGCAACCGCAAGCGCAGCCGCAACCCGCCGCCGAAGCGCCCATCGAACTACCCGTGCCGGCTACGACGCCGTCTCCTGCCAATGCGACGCCGCCTGCGCCCGTTGTGGCGGCGGCCCCTGAGCAGGCGACCGCGACGCCCGAGCCCAAGGTCGAACCCAAAGTCGAACCGAAACCTGAGACTAAGCCTGTTGCGAAGCCCGAACCCAAGCCTGCCGCGAAGCCCGCGGGCACCTACTACGTGCAGATTGGTGTGTTCGTCAGCTCAGCGAGTGCGCGCCGCCTCGAGCGTCAGCTGCGCGACAAGAAATTTGCCGTCGTGGTCGATGAGATCACACGCTCGGGCAAGACGATGTTCCGCGTTCGCGTCGGACCTGAGATCGATCGAGCGGCGGCGAACGCGCTCGCAAAGAAACTCGCCGATGCCGGGCACAAAGGTTCGGTCGTGAAGTAGAATTCGCGCCGCGCTCTCTTGCGCGGCCAGAGGTTAAGGCATGACGTGGCTGGATATCATCATCACCGTCGTCTTTCTGGTCTTCGCCGTGCTCGGTCTCATGCGCGGCCTCATCGCTGAAGTCTTTAGTCTCCTCTCCTGGGTGGTCGCACTCTACGTCGGCTCTCATTACGGCGAACTCGCGCGGCCCTACGTCGAGTCGTTCGTCACCAACGCCAAGTATCAAGGCCTCGTCGCCTGCGTGCTCGTCGGTATCGTCACCTTCATCATCGTGGCGCTCATCGGTATTTTGTTGAGCAAAAAAATCAACGCGACCCTCTTCGCACCCATCAACCGCATGCTCGGTATGCTGTTCGGCGCCGCGCGTGGCGCCATCGTCGTCGGTTTCGTCACGCTGATCGCGCTGCAATTCGGGATCGAAGACGATGCGGTCTGGAAGGCCTCCAAACTGCGCACGGCCGCCACCACCTCTGCAGAGCTCCTCGACAGTCTCGTCGACTTCGAGGCGCTCCTCCGTAATCAAAGTATTGTCGGGCGCCCGAGCGCCCCCACCTGATCATCACGAGGCGAACCCATGTGCGGCATTGCAGGTATCGTCGGTAAAAGTCCCGTCAATTCGCGGCTCTATGACGCGTTGACGGTGCTGCAGCACCGCGGGCAGGACGCCGCTGGCATCGTCACCGCCGTCGACGGCCTCGTCTGCATGCGCAAGGGGCAGGGCCTCGTGCGCGATGTCTTCAGTCAGCAAGACATGCTCGAACTGCGCGGCAACATCGGCATCGGCCACGTGCGTTATCCGACTGCAGGGGGCGACAACGTCTCCGAAGCGCAGCCGTTTTATGTGAACGCACCCTACGGCATCGTGCTCGGTCATAACGGCAATCTCACGAACGCGACCGAACTCGCCGACGTGCTCATCCGCGAAGAGCGTCGTCATCTCAATACGTCCTCCGACTCCGAAGTGCTGCTCAACGTACTCGCCTCCGAGTTGCAACGTGTTGGCACGCCGCGCGTGACCGCGGCGGACGTGTTCGCTGCCGTGAGCGCGCTATTCCGGCGCTGTCGCGGTGCGTACGCCGTCGTCGCCATGGTCATCGGTCACGGCATCCTCGGCTTTCGTGATCCGAACGGCATCCGGCCGCTGGTCATTGGTCAGCGTGAGACGGCGAAGGGCACCGAGTTCATGCTCGCCTCGGAGTCGGTCGCGCTCGATATGCTCGGGTTCACGCAGGTGCGAGATGTCGCGCCGGGTGAAGCGGTGTTCATCGACGAAGCGGGACGCTTGAGTTCGCAGCAGTGTGTCGCGACGACGCGCCAAGCACCCTGTATTTTCGAATACGTTTATTTTGCGCGGCCGGACAGCATCATCGACAACGTGTCGGTGCAGCGTGCGCGCATGCGCATGGGTGATCGCCTCGCCGAGAAAATCCGTCGGGAGCGCCCCGATCACGATATCGACGTCGTGATCCCGGTGCCCGATACGAGCCGCGTCGCAGCATTGCAGCTCGCGCAGGGCCTCGGCATCAAGTTCCGCGAAGGGTTCATCAAGAACCGCTACATCGGCCGCACGTTCATCATGCCGGGTCAAGAAGAGCGTCAAAAATCGGTGCGCTCGAAGTTGAATGCCATCGATCTCGAGTTCCGCAACAAGACCGTGCTGCTCGTCGACGACTCGATCGTCCGCGGCACCACGTCTGCGCAAATCATTGAGCTTGCGCGCGAGGCCGGTGCACGTAAGGTGTATTTCGCTTCGGCGGCGCCGCCCGTTCGTCACCCGAACGTCTACGGTATCGACATGCCTGCGGCGAGCGAGCTCGTGGCCGCCGGACGCACCGAAGAAGAAGTTCGCCAGGTCATAAATGCCGATTGGCTCATTTACCAAGACCTCGCGGATCTCGAGCTTGCCTGTCAGCACGACGACTCTCACGTCACCGAGTTCGACACCTCGTGTTTCTCGGGCAAATACATCACGGGCGACGTGACCCCCGAATACCTCGA
This sequence comes from Steroidobacteraceae bacterium, assembly GCA_017853175.1. GTDB lineage: Bacteria > Pseudomonadota > Gammaproteobacteria > Steroidobacterales > Steroidobacteraceae > UBA964. Next base: position 6,058 of record JAFMKA010000074.1, read on the forward strand.
GCGTTTGCAGCAAGAACGTTCCGACGCCGCGAAGGCGCGTCGACGCAGCGGCGGGTCGCTCAGGGTCGTCCGCGGCGTCTGATGCGCGCGCCCCTGCGCGCCGCGACCCCGCCGGAGTGGGTCGACGAAGCCATCCGTCGCTGGCCCGAGCTGCTTGCCGATCACGCCAACTGCGAGAAGAAAGCCGCCTCCACGGCGCTCGCGCTGATGTTCGCGTATCCCGAAGATCGTGCGCTCGCCACGCGACTCTCGAAGCTCGCGCGCGAAGAACTGCGGCACTTCGAGCAGGTCGACAAATTGATGCAGACGCATGCGGTGCCTTACCTGCGTCGCAAACCTGGTCGCTACGCCTCGGCGTTGCGCGAAGCCATGACGACGCACGAGCCGTATCGCAAACTCGATCTGTTGCTCTGCGGTGCACTGATCGAAGCGCGCTCGTGCGAGCGGTTTCAGTTACTTTCGAGTCGCACTGAAGGGCAGGGGCTGCCGACGGATGTTGCGGCGCTGTACGAAGGTCTGCAGGCCTCCGAGGCGCGGCACTTTGAGCTCTATCTCAAACTCGCCGAGGCGCACGTCAAAGCGCACCCCGAGTGCGAACGTCAAAAGAGCTGGTCAGCGCGTCTCGAAGAGCTCGCGAACATCGAAGC
>JAFMKA010000021.1 GCA_017853175.1 Steroidobacteraceae bacterium
GCTGCGGCCAAGGTGGTCAACGAGTCGCGCGCCCGCATGGGTGCGACGATGAGTCGCATCGAGTACACGATCAACAACTTGATGAACCTCGTCGAGAACACCGAAGAGGCCAAGTCGCGCGTACTCGACACGGACTATGCGAAGGAATCAGCTGAACTCGCGAAGGCGCAGATCCTGGCTCAGGCCGGCACTGCGATGCTCGCGCAGGCGAACCAGTCGCAGCAGTACGTGCTCAATCTGTTGCGACAAGGTTGACGCAATCTTCTTTTCGATCCACGCCGAATAAACAGGGACTTATGCAAAAGTTGCTCATTTCCCTGCTTGTCGCACTGCCGCTTTGCGGTTGGGCTGCCGAGCCCCTCTCGCTGGCGGAAGCTGCGGAGCGTTTCGCCGAGCGCAGTGCATCGCTGCCCGAGGGGAGCGTGCAGGCGCAGTCGATCGATCGCCAAATACCGCTCGGCAACTGTGCTTCCGGTTGGATGTGGTCTTTTCCTTATGAGGCGCGCACCACCGTGCAGGTTTCCTGCACGGCCTCACCCACTCCCACCCGGCGGTTCGTTGCCGTGCGGTATCCCTCTTTACCCACGTCGGCAGGTCCGCAAAAAACTTTCGTCGTCGCCGCGCGCGATCTCACCGTCGGTTCGGTACTCAGCGCTGACGACCTCACGGTAGTGAACGTCTCGGCCAAAGAACGCGCATTCTCATCGACCCTTTCGGACCCGGCCGCGCTGGTCGGTCTCGCCCTCACCCGCTCGGTTCGGCAGGGCGAGAGCCTCGGTCGCGCTGACGCGCGCAGCGTTCAGGTGATCAAGCGAAATACCGCAGTTTCCGCCTGGTCGGCATTCCCTGGCGGACGGGTGTTTGCCAAACTCACCGCCCTTCAGAACGGTAAGGCCGGAGAGTGGATCGAGCTCGAAAATCCGCAGAGTGGTCGCCGGCTAAAGGGCCTCGTTCAGGCCGACGGCACGGTCAGAATAGGTGCCACTCAAGTTATGTCGACTCGGGTCGACTGACCGGGCGTAAAGTGGAAAAGGTGCGCAGTCATGACAGTCGATAAACCCTATTTAAACGGAGCCCATGCCAGTCGGGATGTGCTCGAAAACAAGCTTTTGCGGCTCGATGCCCGCCGAGGCGCCGCAGGTAAGCAAAATGGCGTGAGCCAGCCGTCGCTGCAGCGCGCGGAAGCCGCCGCTGCCCTCGATCCGGTTCGTGTCTCGAATGTCTCCCGTGAGTTGTCGGCCGCTTTGGGCGCGACGGCTGCGGATGAAGTCTTCGACCAAGACAAGGTCGAGAGCATTCGCCGCGAAATTCTCGAGGGTCGTTTCCCGATCGACGAGGAACGGCTCGCCAGAAAATTCCGAGAGCTCGAAGAAGAGCTCGGGGATCTCGGCGCTTAATCCTGACCGGTTTCGTATGACGCACCACTCCACTACGACACCGAGCCTCGAAACTCTCGAAGATCTGTGCACCCGGATCTGTCGAACACTCGACCGCGAGCATTCGGTGCTGCGCGGCTCTAATGGCTTGGTCGGTCAAGGCGTGGGCGATCTCGAAGAGATTCACGAAGAGAAATCGGAGCAGATCGAACGACTCGAGACGCTCGCGAAATCACCCGAAGCGACCGACGAAGCTCGAGCGCACCCCGAGCGGGCACAGCATCTTCGGGAAAAAATCGAACGCTGCAAACAGTTGCAGTATCGGAACCATCAAGTGTTCAGTCGTATCGTTGCAGCACAACGACGAATCATCACCGCGTTGCGTTCGAGTGACGACGACATCAGCATTTACGACCGTGCCGGGCGCACTCGCGACTACGGCATCGGACGTCTGGGCGATCGCGCCTGACGACTCAGTCTTCCGCTGGGGCACTCCCCGGCTCGCGACCTTCCATCCAGTAGACCCACGACAACACGACGGCGACTGCTCGATACACATCGGGCGGAATCATCGTATCGAGTGGTAGCTCAGAGAGCCTCGCGGCGAGTAACGCATCGCGCATCACTGGCACGCCCTGACGATGCGCCTCTTCAACGATCGCCTTCGCCATGAGCTCGCGGCCGGTGGCGACGATGAGCGGTACGGGGTTACTGCCGTACTCGAGAGCCACGGCACGATCTTCACGCGGTGCGTTCATATCGAGCCCCTCATACGCGAATGCAATGAAGTTGGCCCGGATCGACTCGCGGGATCACATCGAGTTGCGGTTCGATCACCGACCAACGCGCAAGCTCTAAACCCGCGCCACGTAGACGACGCGCGAGTTCGTCTTTTGATTCTTCCCACCTCGCCTGCTGATCGGCCGTGTCGGTCAGCACTGTGACGCCGACACCGGAACGCCCGACCTGCTCGATACGAATGTCGATATCACCAAAGGGCAGCGAAACACCGACGAGACGCGTTCGCCAGGGCTTCTGCCGATCATCTCGACGACCGTCGCCCTCCGAGTAATCTAGGCTTTTTTCGGTCGGGTCTTGTTGCAGCGTGATCCACCAGCCACCAAAACCGTCAGGTGAGGGAAAGACAAAAGAAAACACCGTTCCGCCGCTACGACTGGCCGCAGTGGCGGCGCTTTGAAGACCGACAAGATCATCGAGTGCGGACCACGCGGCCGCTGATTCCGGGCCCGCGCGACGAGATTCAATGAATTCGAGCAGGCGACGCTTGAGATCGGCAACCGGCACCATACGCCGCTCACGCAACTGGGTCTCAAAAAATAATCCCGACTGCGATAGCGCAGCGGCGAGCGACTGCATCCACCCTGCAAGGCCCGCAGCCGTCGAGGTTGATGTCGACAGCGTGGCGGTGGTGGCGGCCGTCGAGGATGCCGGTGCGCCCTCGGGCCCCAATAACCAGCTCATCAGAGAGCTCGGCAAATGCAATCGTGTCGAGAGCGAACGTACAGGATGCGCCACCACGCGCGGCGCCACCGTCGTCGCCACCAAAGGCGATGTGCTCTCGATGACGCTCGTCGTCTCTTGCAGAGGCGTCGACTCGGCATCCATCACTCGAGCCGCGAGAGGTGGTGTACCTCCGATCCGTGCCACGGCCGTACCGGCAAGCGGCAACAACGGAACGAGCGTGAGGGCTCCGCTCATGTCGCGGGCCACCTGCATCGATAAACGGGAGTATTCAGAAACACCCGGGATCGGTCGACTTGAGAAGAAATGATCGCCGACTTTCAGGAGCATTTCGTCGTCTTGGAAGCGGACGGAGGCGCTCAGCACCGAACCGACCTCCCATCGAGCCGATGCATCGATCGATGTCGGTACGGCGATGGCGCGCTCGGTCGCAGCGACCAGTTCGGGGTCGCGCGGCAGGGGCAGCGGTGGAGGGAGTCCGACGGGGCTAAGCATCACTTCACAAGTCGTCCCACGACTCCTCGGCTTGAGGTTCTCGTGGAGTATAGTGGCACTAGAGTTTTGATCGGAAATTTCACATGAGGCTCATCGAAATCTATAGACCTGTCGTCGCCTTGCTGGTGGCGTTCACGTTGGTCTCACCCGCCGCCTGGGCCTCAGATTCCTCTGATAAGGCACGGCGCCCCCCGCCGAAGCCCGACCCGCGATCGCGTGCCATTCCAGAACTTGTTTGCACGGGCGAACGCGCCGTCACGGTCAAGAACGAGGAGCTCGGTACGCAAACCGAAGAGGCGCCGCTCCGCCTGCGATTGCGAGGCAATCTGCTCTATCTCGGCGAGACGGCCGTGAACGAACGATTTTTTGGTCTCATCAATCGCTCTGATCGACGCCGATGGGTTTCGGGCTCGGGAACGCTCATCCTCGATGAGGCGCTCGAAAAAGGGGTCTGGATCCGTCTGACCCTCGACTCGACGCGTATCAGCTCGGTGTACTGCGAACCCTTCGGCAAGCCGTCAATCAAAAAATGATGCGTCGTCGAACTCGCCTCGCGGCCGTCACCTCGGTCGTTACGCTGCTGGTCGCGTGCGGAGGCGGTGGAGGCGGCGGAGAAAACTCTTCCTCGACGCCGACCACGCCTACGCAGTCGGGTTCGCTCGTCGATCTGTCGATCTCGGGGCTGTCTTATTCCACCCCCAGCGTATCGGGAACTACGAGCGCGTCGGGCGGCTATACCTACCGTTGTAACCCCACGTGCGAGACGGTGACGTTCGCCATTGGTCCGGTCACGTTGGGTGCTGCGACCGCAGCGGCATCGCTCTCGCTCAAAGATTTTCAGAATGGTGTCGATGGAGGTCTACTCTCCTCGACGACGATCCGCCGCATGCAGTTTCTGATGGCCGTCGATGCCGACGCCAACGCGAGTAATGGCATCGCCATCCCCTCCGAGCTTGCATCTTCGCTTTCCGGTAAGTCGCTCAACTTCGGTGCCTCGTCGTTCGACGCTGACCTCGTCGCTCTAATCGATTATTTGAAGGGGGACAGCCGTCTTTCATCGAGTTATCGCTCTGGCATGCAAATCCCAACCGCTGCCAGTGCACGAGCGATCGCCGAGCAGGCCGAAGCTCTCGCTCGCGGTGTGTTCGTCGAATCGCCCACCTCTTCGACCATTCCAGTCGCTGAAGTGCGCAAGTATGTGCTGCGGGTTCCGGATTCTTTGTTGATGCCCTACTCGGGTAACTCGAGTCTGCTCAAAAGCACCTATGCGCGAGGTTTGCGACCGGCGCTCGGCGCGGGCCTCTCGGTCGTATCGGGAACACCGGCTACGACGCTACAACTGCGAACCGTCACGTCACGCGGTATTGCCGTAGCGGCACCGCGCTATTCCGATGGAGTCTCGGTGCGCTCAGCCGACGTGTTGCTGAGCAGCGATACGAATGGCAACCCCTCTCTCGGTTCGATCACACTGACGCCGAATGCCGCGGACCTCGCCTCGCTGACGTCGCTCAAAACAGCGGATGCCCTGAACTACTCCGGTCGCCCCACACCGACCGACTCCTCTGGGAGTGATGGCGCACGCAATCTCGATGAAGATCTGAAACCGCGATCGCCCGAGTTCGATCAACGCGGACTCGATCCTGCAGGTGTCACCGAAGGAGAGTCGGGCTCGATCTGGATGTGCGATCAGCGCGGGCCATTTCTGTTGCAGCTCGACAATCAAGGTCGCACCTTACAGCACCTCGGTCCTGATGGTTTCGCGGGCGCTCTGCCCGGAGTGGCGCGGCGATTGCCGGCGATTCTCGAATCTCGTCAGCCCGGCCTCGGCTGCGGGGGCGTCGCGCTACGGCCAACGAGCGGCGAAGTGCTATTCGCGCTCGGCGCTGCACTCAACGTCAACGGACGAACCGCGAACACCGCTCGACTCCTTCGAATCGTCGGTTTCAATTCTCGAACGGGTGCCGTGCGGCAATATGGGTTTCCGGTCCGCAGTACAGAATTCGCGCTGCGGGTACTCGATCTCGAATCGCTGAGCGAGCAGCGTGTGCTCGCTCTCGTGCGTTTCCGAGAGGGCAGCGCCAATGGCCCCTATCGCTGGGAAATTCGTACCCTCGATCTGTCTGTCGCCACCGACATCTCAACGAAATCTTTGAGCACAGGCCCGAACGCCGGACTCGCACTCGAATATGGTTCTGCCGCGGAGATCGAAGCGAGTGGAGTCACCCTCGCCTCAACCAGCGCTCTCGTCGAACTCGGCGCTCTCGGCTGGATTGCCGAGTCGGTGGAAGGACTTGCTCGAGGCAATGCCCAGACCCTCGTCGTAATCGGTCAGATGAACGGGGGCGTCACGAGCCGCATCGTAGGTGGCGATCCATCACTCTCAGTGTCTGAGCATCAGGTGGATCGTAATGGCTTGATCACGCCGCGCGCGGCGGGTAGTTCGACAGCGCCGGCATTCGAGTTGGTCCCTGCCGCGATTGAGTCGCGACAGATCGTGATCTGGTCGCTTCAGTTGCGAAACCCCGTGAACTGATCGCGCTACGGCTTATGAATAGCCATCCACGATGACTCAGGGCTCATCGAGTTTGATGCACTCCGCTCCACCGCGAAGGAGCACGGCACAGAGTTGATCGGCCTCTTCATCGCTATCGACGGTCACCCGTAATCGATGAAGCGTAGAGCCTTTTTTAGAGTCGACGCTGATGCTCGGCGACAGCGTTGCGAGCTCGACGAAAGAACTCTGCAAACGAGCCCACCCTTTTCGCGCTGAAGGCTCGGACGCAAACGCACCGAGTTGCAGCAGGCGCTTGGGGGTCACCGACTCGATCGGAGGAACGGTCGTCACGTCCGTAGACGTGGGGACGGGAGTCGCGAGCGTTTCGAGGGATGTCTCGTCGGCGGGCGTGAGTTCTTTTTTACGGCGAGCCGCCAACTCGCTCCATACACCCTCAGGATGAGCGGTTAGATATTTCGCATACGCTGAGGGGGTATTTTCGCGACGAGCGGTCTTCCAATCGCGCTCGTCGATGAGGGCGTCGCGCCGGGTCCGCGCCTGCTCGGCATACTCGCTTTTCGGGTGGCGCTCGAGGAACGAGGCATAGGCGTCGGGGGTGTCGATACGGACTGCGGTGTCCCAAGCGTCATCGGTTTTCGTGCAGGCGGCCGCTGCCAGCAACCACACGATGGCCAATAACACCCGAAACCACCCTCGCAGCGCGGCGATCACATCGACACCCGGGTTAGGAGCAGAAAAAACACGCCCGGAAGTATAACGAAGCTCGATCTGCTGTCGACTGATACGCCCGATGAAAACAGATTTTTCAACACTGGGTGGCCTGCTCGGCACCTTGGTCGTGATCGGCTTGGCGGTCTCGCTCGGCAACGGCAACGCCGCGTTCTTCGATCCGGCGTCATTTCTGCTGGTGCTCGGCGGCACGCTCACGGCGATCATCGCGCGGCGCTCCACCCGGGACTTCGTCGATCATTTACGAGCCCTACGCGCCATTGCCCATCGTGATGCTCAAGAGTTATCGGAGTTATCTGCCCAATTGAAAAAGTGGGCAAGTGTCGCCCGACGTGACGGGACGCTCGCACTGGAACACGAGCTCAGTTCGGTCCGTCGACCTTTCTTGCGCGATGCGTTGATGCTGCTGGTCGATGGTGCCAATGAAGAATCACTCAAGAACACTCTGCGCATGCGCGTCGAGATGCTCAGCGCTCGTCATGAACGCATCATTTCGACATGGGAAGATTGGCTGATCGTCGCTCCCGCCATGGGCATGATCGGAACCTTGATCGGGCTCATGCAAATGCTCGGGACCCTTCAAGACACCGCCGCGCTCGGTCAAGCCATGGCGCTCGCGCTACTCACGACCTTATACGGCGCACTACTCGCAAACGTGATTGCTGGCCCCATCGCTAGCCAGTTACGCATGAAACACGACGATGAGCTTCGCTGGTGCGAAGCGGTGATCGTCGGAATCTCAAAGATCGCTCGCGGTGAGAGCCCGCGACGAATCGCCGATGCGGTCGTAACGCCATTTCCGACGGCGCGCATTCATAAACCCGACGAAGCCGCATGACTCGCCGGTCTGCTGCGGCACCCTCAGTGCCATGGACCATCACGTTCGCTGACATGGCGCTGTTGCTGCTGTGCTTCTTCGTGATGCTGTCAGCCCTCTCGCCGAAAACAGCAGAGACCACGAAAGCCTCGGTAGTGGCGCCCCAAGCTCCGGCGGCTGCGACTCATGCGGCGGCAATGTTGCGTAATCAGTTTGCGTTCGAGATCGAGCAAGGTTGGCTGGTGGTCGATCAGACCGACTCCCGGCTTCTTTTGCGTTTCGGGGCCGGAGAGGCGTTCGATCTCGGCAGCGATCATCTAACGCCGCTGACGCGAGCATTGATCGACACCCTCGCTTATGCGCTTCGCGAGGGTGATGCACGGGTGATCGTTGCCGGACATACCGACGACCTGCCCATCAGTACAGAACGATTCCGCGACAACTGGGATCTCTCTTCGGCACGCGCGGTATCGGTCATCCGTGAGCTCATCAATCGCCACGGTGTCGACCCCAGTCGCCTCGAGGCGAAGGGCTATGCGGATACTCGCCCGCTGGTCGCCAACGACTCGATCGCCAACCGAGCGCGTAATCGTCGCATCGAGATCGAGATCACCTGGGAGCACTAACCTTTTTCGATCTGCGGAGGGCTGTCGGAAAGTCGTCGCGGTGCCTATACTCTCGGCCGATCATGCTCCTCAGACTGCTGTTTGCGCTCCTGATTATCCCGTGTGCAAGCCCAGCGCTCGCAGCAGAGCATGCCGAACCCTCTTTGACGATCATCAGCTACCACGAGATCGTCGAACCCAAAGATGCACTGATCCCGGCCTATGCTGTGGCGCCTACTATGTTTGTGCGTCACATCGACTGGCTGCGCAATAACGGATTCCACTTCGTCAGCGTCGACCAAGTCATCGCCGCGCGCCGTGGCGAACGCCCTCTGCCACCGAAAGCGGTACTGCTGACGTTCGACGATGCCTACCAGTCGGTAGCGACGAATGCCTGGCCCATGTTGCAGATGCTGCGGATTCCCTCCGTTCACGCCGTCGTGACCGGCTGGCAAGAAGAGACTCACTCCGTCAATTTCGACGGTAAGTCAGTGCCGCGAACGGCTTTCATGAGTTGGGAGCAGTTACGTTCGATGCAAAAGACGGGGCTCGTGGAGATCGCCAGCCACTCGCACGACCTGCACCGCGGCATCGTCGGCAATCCACAAAATAATCTACAGCCGGCAACGACCACCCGGGCGTTCGATCCAGTCGCTCGTCGTTATGAGACAGAGAGCTCATATGCCCGTCGAGTCACCGACGATCTGAAACGCAGTTCCGCACTCATCGCGCAGCGAGTCGGGAAAGGGCCGCGAGTCATCGTGTGGCCTTACGGAAAATACAACGTCGTCGCCGAAGAGGCTGCGCATGCAGCCGGAATGATTCTCGGACTGACGCTCGATGACGGCGGTAATCCGCCTTCGGTTCCGCCGCTGCGCCTTAGACGAGTTTTAGTCGAAAGCTCAATGGATATCGGTGATCTGCGCTACGCCATCAATATCCGTAATGCCGGGCTGACCGAAAATGATCGCCCGCAAAAGATCGCGCATGTCGATCTTGATTTCATCTACGACGAAGATCCTCAGCAACAAGAAAGAAATCTCGACCATCTTCTCGATCGTCTCACGTGGCTCGGAGTCAACACGGTCTACTTGCAGGCGTTCTCCGACCCGGACGCCAACGGCTCGGCGGCTCAGGTCTATTTTCCCAATCGGCATATACCGGTACGCGCCGATCTCTTCAGTCGCGTGGCGTGGCAGATCCGTACGCGTACGCCGGTTCGGCGTGTGTATGCCTGGATGCCACTACTCGCCTGGGAGTTACCTCAGGGACATCCGGTTGCGGGGCATACGGTGAAAGCGCTCGCGGGAACCTCACTGGCAAGTGTCAACATGGGGTACCTCCGGCTCTCGCCTTTTTCGGCAGACGCGCGGAAAGTCATCAAAGATATCTTTGAAGATCTCTCGCGATACAGTTTTTTTGACGGAATCATTTATCACGATGACATCACGCTGAGCGACTTCGAGGACGACAGCGCCTTTGCGAGAACCGCTTATCGAGCGTGGGGTCTGCCAGATTCCGTAAGCGATATCCGAAAAAATGACGATCTCGTCGGTCGATGGACGATCTTGAAGATCAACTATCTGGACGAGCTCGCACGTGAAACCTCAGATCTGGTGCGCCTAGAAAAACCCGCACTCTTCACCGCGAGAAATCTCTACGCGCAGGTAGCGCTCAATCCCCGCTCTGAGACGTGGTACTCGCAAGCGCTTGAAAATTCTATTCGCCACTACGACTTCACCGCCATCATGGCGATGCCGTACATGGAGGGTGCCGTCGACCCCCTGCAGTTTCAGCGTGATTTATTTGCAGCGGTTGAGCGTTTCCCGGAAGGTCGGCGCAAGGTCGTATTCGAATTGCAATCGGTCGACTGGCGACACGATCAGCGCCCGATACCCACCGAGGAGCTCGTGCGTTCGATCGAGTTGCTCTATGGCCTCGGTGCACTACACGTCGGCTACTACCCCGACATGATGTTCGAGTCTCATCCAGATCCAGCACGTATGCGGCGGGTGTTCTCGCTACGTAGCAACGACCCAGAATTCTCTGCTCCATGATCGACATCGATTTTTTTCTTTTCCTATTCCCCGCGCTCATGTCGATCACGTGGACGGTCGGAGCGATTTGGCAATATCGCACGAGCGAATATCATCAGCCCGCGGGAGAACGTCCGCCCGAGGTGAGCCTCGCGCAGCCGGTCAGCGTACTCATTCCCTGCTTCAACGAAGCACAACAGGTGACCGACACCGTCACGCATGCGCTCGCGATCACCCAGCACGACTTCGAAGTGATCGCGATCGACGACGGCAGCACCGACGAAACCCTCCGTTTGCTCAACGATCTCGCCGCCCGTCACCCACGGTTACGGGTGCTGGCGCTGGAATCTAACCAAGGAAAGGCGGCGGCACTCAGAGCAGGCGCCAAGATCGCCAAGTTTCCCATCCTGATTTGTATTGATGGCGACGCGCGTATCGATCGCGATGCGCCGGCATGGCTGACCCATCGCTTCATGGAAGACTCGAAACTCGGTGCGGCGACGGGTAATCCGCGAGTTCGAAATCGTCACTCCATGCTGACGCGTCTGCAGCTCGGCGAATTTTCGACCATCGTCGGTACGATCAAGCGCGCGCAGATGCGACTCGGATGTCTATTTACGGTATCCGGTGTCATTGCGGCTTTTCGTAAGTCAGCGGTCGAACAGGTCGGTTACTGGACCGCCGATGCGTTGACCGAAGATATCGATATCACTTGGAAAATTCAGCGTGCCGGATGGAAGGCCGCATTCGAGCCGCGCGCCCTCGCATGGATTCTCACTCCGGCAACGTGGAATGGTCTCTGGCGCCAGCGCCTTCGTTGGGCGATGGGCGGTGCGCAGGTCATGCTGCGAAACATCGACGTGATCGCGCGTTCACCGAGTATCGGTCTGCGTATCCTGATGCTCGAGATGATCGCGAGCGTCGTCTGGTGTTATCTACTCGCGATCTTCAGCGCCGGGGCAATTATTCATGCAACCCTCACGCTTGCGAGCGGCGTCATTCCCATCGTGACCGTCGGTGAGGGAGCCCTGATTCTTCTCGCTCTGTGTTTGCTGCAATTCACCGTCGGCACTCTGATCGATCATCGGTACGACCCCACCGCGTGGCGTTCGGTCATTTTCATTCCGATTTATCCAGCCGCTTTCTGGATCTTGCAGTTTGCCGCGACCCTAGTGGCCTACCCGAAAGTGCTCACCCGGCGGCGCGGTCGGCCCGCCACCTGGATCAGCCCTGATCGCGGACACCCTTAACCCGAAAAATACCCGCAGGCAGGGGTATGTTGATTTCCGCCTGATTGGGTCTATACTCCGCGGCAATTTAGTTGCATAGGGTAGTAATTTATCCATGTCTTTGAAAAATAAGACGATAATTACACTCCAAGAGATTGAGGCATTACTTGCCCCCCAAGGACCAAAAGCCGCTCCGGTTGATTGGTTCTTCCCCTACCGGTCGCTGTTCATCGCCATCCTGGGTTTCGCGAGCGGGCTCTCGTTAATCATCGCGCCCGAGACGCTGGCGCTCGAGTTTTTCACCGACCCCGCGACCGTTAATCGCTACACCGGGGTGTTTTATGTCCGTGGCTGGTGGACCTTGGGTCTGGGCTTGTTTGCGCTATATGCCTACACCCGAGGTAAAGGCGATGTTCTAGCGCTTGTGATGATCGGCGCCATCGTCGTGAATAACTTCTTATTAGATTTCTTCAGCTTTTACCTACTCAGATTTCAATCGCCGACACCTGAGTTTTCGCTCGTGTTCGCCTGCCGCGCCTTGGGTCTCGCTTGTGTGGTGATCAATCTGATGCGCTGCAACCGCCTACCCCCCGTGGGTGAGCGTTGGAATTTCCGCGCGGCGATCGAGCGGGAATCAGCGCCGCCTCGGATTTGAACAAGATCAACCTAGGGTCTCATTAGGGCTGAATTGACCGATCAACGTCTGCGGACGTTCGCCGGCCGTTGTCTCACTCGCGTCATAATTCGGCTATAGAATTTCAGCGCGGTGGCATCATGATGACCCATATTCTCATTCTGTGTACCCACAACTCCGCCCGAAGCGTTCTCGCGGAGGGGATGCTGAATCATTGGGCGAAGCAATTAGAGAAAAATGTTCGCGCATATAGCGCTGGAAGCATGCCAAGCGGACGGGTTAATCCCTTTGCACTAAGCGTTTTACGTGATGCGGGCGTCGATACCGAGGGCTTAAGAAGCAAGAGCTGGGATGAATTTGCGCAGAGCAACGCACCCCCTCTTTCTATCGTCATCACCGTCTGCGATAGCGCAGCGGCAGAGATCTGTCCAATTTTTACAGGGCAAGCGGGCGATCCGCCGATCAAAGTGCACTGGGGATACCCGGACCCATCGAGCGCCGACGGCGGCGATGAAGGTAAGCGCCGTGCATTTGAATTGACGCGACAGGCGATTGCCTACCGCATGCTACAGCTACTGCAATTGCCGCTAGCCTCAATGAAGCGCGCAGAGCTTACAACTGCCTTACAGAACATCAGCCGATCGTAAATAACGATGAATGTTTTCGAGCGTTATCTCTCGCTGTGGGTCTTTCTTTGTATCGTCATCGGAATCATTCTCGGGGAGATATTCCCAGAATCCGTCGAAACGATCGGCGGGATGGAAATCGCAGCGGTCAATATTCCGGTCGGGATCCTCATTTGGGTGATGATCATCCCAATGCTGCTGAAAGTGGATTTCGGTGCGCTGCCACAGGTCAGGAACTATTGGCGTGGCATCGGGGTAACGCTACTCATCAATTGGGCGATCAAGCCGTTTTCAATGGCGCTGCTCGGATGGATATTCATTTCTCAACTCTTTGCGCCATGGCTCCCGGCAGACCAACTCGAGAGCTATATCGCAGGACTGATACTGCTCGCAGCAGCGCCCTGCACCGCCATGGTCTTCGTCTGGAGTCGACTGACGAACGGGAACCCACTTTTCACATTGAGCCAGGTCGCCCTTAACGACGCGATCATGATCTTCGCGTTCGCGCCGATCGTAGGGCTTCTGCTTGGCCTCTCCTCCATTTCCGTTCCCTAGGATACCCTGCTGACATCGGTCACCCTTTATATTTTGATCCCTGTCGTACTCGCCCAGCTATGGCGTCGTGCCGCAATCACGCGCGGGAGCCTCGACCGTACATTGGAGTGGCTCGGACCGTTCTCGATCTCCGCTCTTTTGGCGACACTCATCCTTCTTTTTGCGTTTCAGGGGGAGGCAATTCTCGCCCAGCCTCTCGTCATCGCCCTGCTTGCCGTTCCCATCCTACTCCAGGTGGTACTCAACTCGTCTCTCGCTTATTGGCTGAATCGCAAGCTTGGAGAATCACACGACATCGCCTGTCCCTCCGCTTTGATCGGTGCGAGTAACTTCTTCGAACTCGCCGTCGCCACGGCAATAAGCCTCTTTGGCCTACAGTCAGGCGCTGCACTCGCTACGGTCGTCGGAGTGTTGATCGAAGTCCCACTCATGTTGGCAGTAGTGCGAGTGGTCAATCGCTCGAAAGGCTGGTACGAAAAACGTTAACCAAGCCGGCTTGGATTCACCCGTTTAGGCCAAAGGCGATCAATCCGCTCGCCCCGACGACCTCGAGGTCTTTATAACCTTCTCTTGACGTCACACTTGATCGAGCGCGGCGCGCCGACCTGTTCCAGGCGGTAGACAAGTGAATGTCACCGGCGAAGTGACGCTCGCCAACCCGCGTAATTGCGCGTCACTACGCACTTCACCCCCGCGCATCGCCCAACTGCCATCCGACTGTAGCAATGCACTGATCGCGGTGCCGTTTGTGGTGATACGCGCGACGAGATCACAACCACTCCGCCGATTACCGACCAGCGCTTGGTTGCGAAGCAGCGTCAACCGATTCTCAATCGCCTCGCCTGAACCTGGCCGCCAAGTCACCTGTTGGCCTACCACAGGCAACATATCGGAATCGAACGCCAACACGAACGAAACGACCTGTCGTCGCGAGACGTCTGCTGGAGGCGGGAAGAAGAACACCGGGTCACGCAAGAAGTTCTCTAACGTATCAAGCGAACCTTCATGGCTAAAACCGAAGCCCCGAATTTGTGCGCCGGTCACTGCATCATTACCGCCGCTGAAACCGAACATACCTACCTTGGTATACATGTTTCGCAGCTGTGGCGCCTTGAAGTCCTCAGCGATGCGACCGCCTTCAAAGTTCATGAGGCCGTTGCTACCAAACCGCCCGTCGTCGGGACGTAGCCGATGACAATTATCGCAGCTGCCGAGCAGTGTGCTCGGAATATTCATGTAGATGTTACGTCCGGACTGTTCGTCGGGAGTCAATGAATTATCAAGCGCACGGACAGGATTTGGCGGAGGGACAAGCTGCATTACGAAATCGGTGAAGGACTGCATCTGGGCTGGTGTGAGCACCGTCTCTCGTCCGAGTAGTGCTACAAAGGTCCCGTTGAATTCTTTGAAAGCCGCTTCCTCGAGCGTCTCAGTAGTACCTCTTACGGTAGCTCGCGTCGAACCGGTACGATCGCCGCGCCAGTGCAGAGGCCCGTGGCTCTTCATGCCACGCAGCGTCTGCGTGGTCATCGGGCCTTTTAACGGATGAAATCGTGCTGTCGTTCGCGGACTGGCCGGCAAGTAAGCATTAGGGTTCGCCTGGGTTCGATCATCGGGATTTCCTAGATCCCAGGCAAGATGATCGAGATCACCGAACACGTGACAGCTCGCACAAGATACCGTTCCGTTCGCAGAACTCAGCGTCGCGTCATAGAGAAATCGACGTCCGTCTTTGACGGCAGAGCTTTCTGGGGTGAATAGTGTTTGAGTCGATAGAATCCGACGATTCGGAATATCGACGACGCTCACAGCATGAGCGATACGAGAATAAACGAAGAGTCTGGAGCCTGAGGCATTGAGCGCAAGACCCGCGGGGCCCGCCGGTACGTCGATCTGCCGCGAGGCATCTGGCACGTAATCACCAGAAATCAACGACGCAGTTGGCAGAGCCGCAACTTTTGCTGAACCGAAGGCAGCGGTAAAGAGCGTGTCACCACTTGCGTTAAGCGCCAGCGCCGTCGGCTGCGCGAGCGAACGAGCCTTCTCGGCGGCGGGCAAAGTCGCCCCTTGGGGTAGGTTGAAATCAACATGACGATTGAGGTGCACCGCATTCACCACACCGGAAGACGGCGTGACGACGGATACGCGGCTCTCAGAAAATCGACCGCGCAGACTGCTATTGCCACGACGACCCGAACCTTCGAAGCGTACCTCGTTGATGGCCTCGATATTACTCACGAAAATCCGGCCGTCTGCAGGGCTCACGGCCATGTTGAAAAGCGTAGTACCCACACCAGAGATTCGCGCCGTCACGCCGGGGGAGGCTGCACTCGCGTCGATCGCAAACACATCCTCATCGGGCAATGTGAATTTCACTCGATTCGACCAGTCAGTCCGCGCTTCATCGCGCCACGCAGTACCGTCGTAACGCACGATCAAGCCGGTTCGTGGTGCCTGAAGACCATCGGCACTGGTACTGATGCCTGGCTTTGGCGTGTTGATCGCATCCGGATGCAAGACCGTTGTCCGGTTACCCGACATGAACGCCGCGGCATAGACGGTGCGACCATCGGCACTCACAGCAAGTGCTCGGGGCACATCGGCCGGCAGCGTCAACACCGTCAAAGGCTTGCCGTTCAATGATTCGTCAAGTTGCGTTGCGTCGAAGATCCAAATATCCGCGCGCCCCGTACTCGGGGTGATCAATGAAGCGGAGGTGAATCCTGGTCGATTCTGGCCACGGTTGGCTGCCGTGATGAAAGCCCGTTCGCGATTACTTCCGGCGAACACGACATCGCGCGGTTCATCGCCAACTTGCAAGGTCCGCAGCACGCGGGGCGTACCGTCGAGTCGGACAACGCTGACAGAATCAGAGAGGTGATTCACAACCCAAACTTCGTTCGTATTGCGCTCTGCGACCGCAACGGGCTCGAGGCCAACGCTGACGCTGCTCACCAGCCTCAGCGAATCGTTTTCAACCGAATAGATCTCTAGGCAGTTTGCGGGAGCGTTGACGACATACAGTCGTTGGCCATCGACTGAAAGCGCTAGAGGGCGGACGGGGCCACTCTCGAACACCACGACACTGGTCGGAGCCGTATCAGCCGTGATGCGGTCGACAGTCGTACCGCACTGCAGAACCGGGTTTTGAAGGACTGTGCCTTGTATCTGCTCGATAGGCGAAGCCGTGGCAGCGGGTGGAGACGTCGGAGTCGTGGTAACCGATGAGGTCGTACCGGAGCCGCCGGAGGATCCCCCGCCGCCACAACCGGCTACCAATAAAAATGCCGCGAATAGAAAAAGTTTCGCGCGCCTGTTGACCTCGATCACGGACATGACTCGCACCCCGCGCTCAGCGTTCGACCGACCTTATCGGAGCAGCCTGATCAAACGCAAGAAACGTAGGCTAGGCTCGCCTTGGGGGTCGTCAAATCCTTAGCTTCACGCCCTGCGAAAACAAAACGGGAGGCATTCTCGCGAACACCTCCCGTCTTGAGCGGACTGGACTAACCCCTTCCGGTTGAAAAAATTTTACGTCTCGGTGTTCCGTCCTGTCCATGAAAAAATACGTCAGGGGATGAAGACGCTCGACACCTTTGATAATCAACCTGCCTATTATTCGTTTTCAGTTGTGGTACGATTCGACCGGGGTTGCGTCGGCAAAAAAATTATATTCAATCGCCGTGTCGTTATTTGATCATTGCGCTACGTGTAAAAGTTGCTGTCACGTCGATGCCGGGGCGCCTCCTCTGGAAGTTCACCTGACCTCGGCAGAACGACGTTTCATGCAACCCATCTGCATCAAGCGCCGATGCAAGCACCTTTCTAGTTCGGGGTGCACGCTCGGTAACTCCAAGCCGTTTGGTTGTGATCTTTATCCGCTCGCCTACGATCCCGCGTCGAGAGAGTTTTATCTCGATAGCGAATGTCCACTATCGGGGCGCTACGCCGATCAGCTCTCTTCTCCCGACAGTGACGCCTCGCGTCATCTAAACCGGATGGCTATGACCATCCGCGGGCTCGAGCGAACAGATCTTGATTACCTCGAGGCAAATTTTGCCTTCGACCGTGAGTATTTCAGCCTCACGCCCGTGAACAGGACGCCAGACTAATGCAGATGGACTTAATGTCTTCGCCGATCGAGAGCCATCGCCCGATTCACACTCCGATTCAAACCCATCGTGTAGGGCGCCAGTCATTCACGTCGGCCAATCTGTGCATCAAGAGTATGCACAACGACATCGTGTACTACACCACCCGCTGGGATGCCCTTTGCCCATATGTGGACGTGTCGGCCGAACTGATTGCCTGCGCGAAGCGCCCATTGATCGTATATGCGTTACCCCCGGAGAGCCCTTACGGTGTCCCGATCAACGATCAATTCGGACTGGCCGACATCGGAGACCCGTCGTTTTGGGACGATCCGCGTAGAGCACGGAAATTCAGCGAGCTCACAAAACGCTTTCGGGCATTCCAAACCGAGATTTCCGTCGTTAAAGGTAATTCGCTAGACGTCCCGCAGATGCTCGAAATGGGCGGAGTTCATTTTTCGAAATGCGAAATCGAGCTCGACGAAATTGAAGGGTTCTTGGACTATGTACGCAATCTCGACGTATTGATCGTCCGATGTTTTGACCAGAATGGTGATCAGATCTTCACCGACGTTTCGATCCTGCTGCCGGAGTACAAGCAGATCTACGGCAGCTTTTGTCAATGGAACGATCTGTACCGACGCTTTTCACCAGGCATTTATGCCTGCTTAGCGGTATGCGAATGGGGCCGCGACAACGGTTACCGTCACTACAATCTTGGGCCGGTCGGCGACTACCCCTACAAGGAATTGTTCGTGACGACGCACCAACCGATCTATGCGATCGCGCTGGTGTCACCCCGTCACCCACTCTGGAAGGATCCGACCTCACCGCTCTTTACCGACTTCCCTCCAGGCGGCGTAAACACTCTCTATCGAAACGCCGCCGTCGCGAAATCATTCGCCCCTGAGCAGGTTGCCTGACGCGAGGACGTCCGCCGGCTCTGTTCGCTACGCCCAAGTCGCATAGCAGTATTCGCAGTCGACAATTTCGCGACGGAGATCGCGAGCGCTCGAGGGACTGTCAGCTTTTGTGAATAAAAGCGTGAAGAATATTTAAGACGCAACAAAAATCGACCGCTAAGTCTCAAGGGTGACATACGCTCTGCTTTTCGAGTGCACCAATCGAGCATAGCGGACATGTCGCTGAAGATTTCTGCATGTATTTTGACTTATAACGAAGAAGAAAACATTGAGCGCTGTATCTCTTCTGTTTCTTTTTGTGACCAGATTCTGGTCGTCGATTCGCATTCCACCGATTCAACGCGCGATATCGCAAGATCTCTCGGTTCTGATGTAATTGAGCGCGATTGGCCGGGATTTCGGTCCCAACGTGAATTTACAATCGAGGCCGCGCAGCACAATTGGATCTTGTTTCTTGACGCAGACGAGCAACTTGCTCCGGATGCAGCTGTAAAGATTCAAGAGCTGCGTGACTCCGGTCGTCTCGATCAGGTAGATGGCTACTGGTTACCCAGACTCAATAAGTACTACGGAAAGTACATCCGTAACGGCGATTGGCGTAGCGATCGCGGTCTTCGCCTCTTTGACCGACGTCGCGCTCAGGTCGTCGGACGTGAGATTCATGAGCATGTTAAATGTGTCGGGGCGACGGCATCTCTGGATGCGACGATTTATCATGAGTCGTACTCCGACATTCACGATCAACTCCGAAAGTTATCGAGCTATGCGCGCTTGATGGCGGAGGCCTGGCATCGCGAGGGGCGCCGAACGAACTCGCTCGCGTGCTTGATCAATCCGGCGTGGCGATTTATCCGAAGCTATGTTCTTCGTCTTGGCTTTCTAGATGGTTGGCGTGGCTATGTTATTGCTCTCGCAGAGGCGCATTACGTACTCGAAAAATATCTCACGCTGATAGCGCTCAACGAAGGGGCCGATCCCTCTTATCAGGAGTCGTCGACGAACGCTCGTTAGTTAATAGATCTCCTAACGTTTGAATTGCGCGAATCGCATGCAAGAATTTTGCGGTCATATACGGGTCAGTTTTTGACACTTACAAGCGCAACTTAAGCGCCAATAGTTCTCGCGATAAGAAGTGCAGACATCACGAAAAGTAAAATTACCGTGCCAAGCGACCCGACGAATCGACCCGTCGAACGACCCGTCGTGCTAGACATCCCCTGTGCATGAGCAAGACGGGCGATAACAAACGCCGCACCGAGTAGATGAATATATGTTGAGCTCAACCCGGTCTGCTCAATCAGATATAGCAGGATGAGCGCAAACGGCGCGGATTCAACCAGGTTTCCGTGCGCTCGGACCCGTTGCTCGAGCTCTGCGTCACCGCCCGAGCCCACTCCGATCTTCGTTGCTAGGCGGCGCTGACTGATCCGTACGTACAGCACAACAAGCAACAGTCCCGAAATCCCCGCATATATTGCTGTGATCATGGTTTGACGTCCCCCGATATTGAGTAGTGAGTCGGTCTACAGTCTAGACGGGCCGACGCTGATGCGCCTATCGCTCAGACTTTGACTGCAAGCTATCAAGATCTAGACGACTCTCCACTGAGTGATCTTAGTTTATCGGCGTTTCGGATATAGATTGCTCCGCCCCGAAGCTCGGCCCCACGAAGCGCATAAATGTTCGTCGGGCGGCGATATGTGTCGAATACACGGCGATGACGCAGGTGGCTTTCGAAGATCTCGCGAGATTACTTAAAAAGCTTTACGGCCCCTGCGGAACCGTCCCGGACGGTTTGATCGAGCTCCGGGGCGACCACCGGGACCCTTTGGTCGCGGAGCGGCCGGGGCTCGCTTTTCCAGTGAAGCCTTCGGGCGGTTGACCGGCGGCTTCGGCTCGCGCACCTCGAATTTCGGTGTCGGCAAAAACGGCACGCTGCGACGCATCGTGCGTTCGATATCCCTTAGCAAGCCAGTTTCATCTGACGAAACCAACGATACCGCCCGACCCGTTGAACCCGCACGTGCTGTGCGACCGATACGGTGCACGTAATCCTCGGGGACATTCGGCAGTTCATAATTGACTACCTGCGGCAATTCTTTGATATCAAGACCGCGTGACGCGACCTCCGTGGCCACCAAGGCCGCGATGTTTCCCGCCTTGAAGTCTGCGAGCGCTCGCACCCGAGCCGCTTGGCTCTTGTTGCCGTGGATTGCAGCGCTGCGGATTCCGGCGCTCTCGAGGTGCTGTGCAAGTCGATTTGCCCCGTGCTTGGTGCGCGTGAATACCAGCACTTGATGCCATGTACCCTCGCCTGAGGCGCCATGATCGAATAGGTGCACGAGCAAATGACGCTTCATTTCTTTGGGAACTGCAAAAGCGACCTGCTCAACTCGTTCGGCGGTCGTGTTACGCGGCGCGACTTCGATCGAGATCGGGTCGCGCAGAAAACGCGCAGAGAGATCCCGAATATCGTCGGAGTATGTGGCGGAGAACATCAAATTCTGTCGGGATGGTGGTAGTAAACGGATGATACGTTTTATAGCGTGGATGAAGCCCATATCGAGCATACGGTCGGCTTCATCGAGGACGAAATGCTTGACTTTTGATAGATCGAGCGCACCTTGATCGACGAGGTCGAGCAAACGACCAGGTGTAGCAATCAACATATCGCAGCCTGAGCGTAGTGCCCCGATCTGCGGTTTTTCGCTGACACCGCCGAAGACCACGGCCGCACGCAGATTGGTGTAGCGGCCGTAGCCACGCGCGCTTTCGGCGACTTGCGCCGCCAACTCGCGGGTGGGTGTCAACACCAAAACACGCGGCGTTCGACCATCCGCTGCGACTAAGCGCTGCAACAACGGCAACACGAAGCCCGCAGTTTTTCCAGTGCCCGTTTGCGCCCCGGCAAGTACATCTCGCCCGCCGAGCACTGCCGGGATCGCCTGCTGCTGGATGGGTGTGGGGGTGTCGTAGCCTTTTTCTGCGACCGCACGCAGCAACTCGGGCGAGAGCCCGAGATCGGAGAACTTCATCGGTAAGAAGTATACAGGAAGCTCAGCCGCGCAGCGCCTCGAGTTCCGCCCACCGGGCATACGCTGCATCGATTTCAGCGCCTAAGGATTGCAGAGTCGTGAGCGCGCGACGTACTTCGTCTTGCGGGCGCTGATAGAACGCCGGATCGGCCACCGCGCGTTCGAGCTCGGACTTATCGTTTTCGAGCGATTCGATCGTCGCTGGCAAGCTGTCGAACTCGCGTTGCTCTTTAAACGAAAGACGCCGCGATCGCGGTAACGTCGATTCTTTGGCGTGCACGCCAGGTGTTTCGGACTGCCGTGATGAGGCGGGTTCCCGTGGCGGCGCAGGGGTATGCGGTCGTGCCGCGCGCCAATTAGCATAATCGGTCCAGCCGCCAATAAATTCCTGCACCTGACCCTCACCCTCGAGCACGAGCAGGCTAGTGACGACCCGGTCGAGAAACGCGCGATCGTGACTCACAAGTAGCAAAGTACCGTCGAAGTCGGCGACGCGCTCCTCGAGTAGTTCGAGCGTGTCGAGATCGAGATCGTTCGTAGGCTCATCGAGCACCAATAAATTTGCTGGGCGGGCGAACAGCTTTGCGAGCAACAGCCGATTACGCTCCCCGCCAGACAACGCGGACGCCGGTGTCCGTAATTGATCCGGCCGAAACAGGAAGTCGCGTAGATATCCCGAAACGTGGCGATTCTCACCGCCGATCGGTACGAACGTATTACCGTCGTTGACGTTGTCTTGCACGGAAGCAGACAGATTGAGCCGAGCGCGCTGCTGGTCGTAGTAAGCCGCTTCAAGACGCGCGCCGCGGATGACTTTACCTGTCGACGGCTCGAGTTCGCCCATCAACAACCTCAATAGCGTACTTTTTCCTCCGCCGTTCGGACCAACGATGCCGACTCGATCGCCGCGCTGAATCTTGAGGTTAAGATCGCGAATGACGACATGATCGTCGAATGACACACTCACACGCTCAGCTTCGAACACCCGCTTGCCCGACTCACTCGCTTCGGCGACCGTGAACTTCGCGCGCCCAATCCGCTCGCGACGCGCACGACGTTCACTACGCATCGCCATCAACGCGCGCACACGACCCTCGTTACGCGTGCGGCGCGCTTCGACGCCTTTACGGATCCACACTTCTTCTTCGGCAAGCTTGCGATCGAAATCTGCGTTTGCCTTTGCTTCATTTTCGAGTTGTAGCGTTTTCCGCGTCACGAAATCGTCGTAGTTGCCTGGCCATGAACTTAAATGGCCGCGATCGAGTTCGACGACTCGCGTCGCAAGTCGATTGACGAAGGCACGATCGTGACTGACAAAAAGCAGTGCACCGCGGAATGACAGCATCGCGTCTTCGAGCCATTCGATTGCGGCGATGTCGAGATGGTTGGTAGGCTCATCGAGCAATAACACGTCGGGATCGCCGACGAGCGCACGACCGAGCAACGCACGACGACGCCAACCGCCCGACAGCGAAGCAAACTGCGCCGCGCCATTGAGTCCGAGTCGCGACATCACCGCATCGATGCGCGGCGTGGTTTCCCAAACTTCACCGGAGTCGGCTGGCAATCCACCTTCGACGATATCGCGCACGCAGGCGTCGGCCACGGTATCGAGATCTTGCGTCAGCATCGCGATCCGGGCACCGGGCCGGCTCCAAATGGTTCCGTCATCGGGGGTGGCCAGTCCGGCGACTAGGCGTAACAACGACGACTTCCCCTCGCCGTTTCGACCGACGAGACACACGCGCTCGCCCTCGTCGACGAGCAATGAAACGTGATCGAGCAGAGGTCGCGAGCCAAAAGCTAGCGATACATTGTCGAAACGCAGTAACACGCGCTAGATCATCAGCGCCACGCCTGGCGCTAATACTGGGGGAATATGGAGCCAGGGGGTCGTGGTGGCGCGGACTGCAGCTACGCACTCGTCGATAAGACGCTTGGGTGGCATACAGTCTAGTCCTCCGCCATGCATACCGCGGCAGCAAATCATGTCATGACGAAACACCGGCGAAGTTTAGGTGGGTTTCGGAGCTTTCGATAGCCTGAAGTGAACCGGGTTTCACCTAGGCTGTGTGTAAGAGAATGTGTATTTAACTACTGTCTTTTTGACACCGACATGCGTCAGCGCTCTATCAAAGAGAGCTCTGATTAGCGTCTCAAGCTACCAACTTCAGTTTCGGGTTCAGTCCTGCCCTTGCCGCGAGCCGAACGAGCAAGTCGAGACTGAAGGAGCTGATCTTGCCTCGCTTGATGTCCGAGACTCTGGCCTGAGTAACAGCGAGAACTTTCGCCGCTTCAGTCTGCGTCATGCCAGATTTAGCGAGCCAGCTACTCAGGCCCTGAAGTAGGAGTGAACGCATTTCCATTTCCGCAGCCTGATCTTCTGGATAGAGATCACGAAATACGCTCTGTACTTTCCGTTTAGTCATGTGATGTTTTCCTTGGGATTCGGGCGAGTCGCTGCCGAGCTAATTCAATATCTTCACGGGTTGTTTTCTGTGACTTCTTCCGAAAGCAATGCAGGACGTATATCGCCTCGGGTCGCGTCGCAAGATAGATCGTACGAAATGCTCCAGATGAATCGCGAACCCGAATTTCGCGCACGCCTACTCCAATCGACGTCATTGGCTTCCAGTCGTCCGGATCGAGTCCACGCTGGACCCGAAAAAGCTGGTGCCCCGTATCGTCCATCGCCTCTGCGGGAAAGGCTTTAAGGTCGGCCTTCGAGCTACCGAGCCAAACAACGGGTTTCATGCGCATAGCCTAGCGACTCAGATCGCATTATGCAATATTACGCATAACACGTAGACCAGTGTCAAAACGCGTGTTTGGTCCCCGCGATTTCAAGATCCATTTGTCCGATGGGCTGAGAGTCTGTCTTCGCTGGAAGACTGGGCCCGCTTGGATTCACACCTGCGGACGAAGGGATCACGGTGGCACTCCCCAACCACGGTGATACGGACCCACCGAGAGCCGTGGTTGTAGCTCCCGCTGGGAATGTAAGGTTTTCCGGGTCACGGCGACTGTAGGAGCCAGACTAGGAGGCCCTATGTTCCGGATCGTCTCAATATATGTTTGCGCGTTCATTCTGCTCACCGCCGCCGACGTCGGCACGACGCTCTGGGCGTCCTCCATAGGCGCAGGGCAGGAGTTCAATCACGCCGTTGCGACGCCCGAGGGACTGCTTGCCGTAGAGCGTATACTGTTAATCAACGGCGCGATGCTGCTCTTTACCGCAGGCATGCTTGTCTGGGCGTTACGCAACGCCGACCGGATCGACCCGCGCTACCTCGCCCGACCCGAACGCGCAGTGTTCAACTATTTCTATCTGAATCCATTCTCATCGAAGAACATACCGAAGTCCGTGCTCCACTACCTTGCGCTTCCGCTTGTGATGTTGATCTTCAAGGCGTTCGCTTCGATGAACAACACATTGATCGGCTTTAACGTGCCGGACCTGGTGACGCCGTTGGCGATAGAGGTACAGAGCCTTGTCGGAGAGGGTCCGGCAGCGTTCTGGGTGGTCATCTTCATCCTTTTCCATCCTATGTGGTGGCTTGCCCTGCGGATCACGGCATTCGCGGCAAGGCGTGGGATCGCAGTCGAGCCATCCCGTCCCGCCGCCGGGTAGGCAATCAACGGTGACCGAAAGCGTTTTCGATACGATTCTCGAGCAACACATCGGCCTGATCTCGCGCATCGTCGCGACGTTCGAAACGAATTCGGCAATTTGCGACGACCTGAAGCAGGAAGTGATACTGGCGCTATGGCGCGCGGCGCCGTCCTGGCGCGGTGACTGCACGCTCCGGACCTTCGTCGCACGCGTGACTCATAACGTGTGCGTAAGTCACGTGCGCCGAGCCGTGCGAGAACCTAAGCGCTCCGAGCTCAGCGATACCCTCCCCTCGGATCGCGAAGGCCCCGAAGATTCCGTCGAACGAGCAGACCTGAGCCGCCGGCTGACAGCAGCGGTCGCAACCTTGCCGACCGGATTGCGCGAAGTCGCGATGCTGATACTCGAGGGATTTTCCACACAGGAGATCGCCCAGACGCTCGGAATTAACGAAGGCGCGGTTTCCACACGCGCGACCCGCGCAAGAGCGGCGCTGCGCGAAGCGATGGTGACGCAATGAGCAACGACCTGAACGACTGGACGAATCTTCAAGGACTCTGGCGCGAGCGGTCAGACGAGCGCGAGACGCTCGAGCATTTTCGCACTCTGGCTGCACGCGAGAAGAAACGCTTGCAATACGAGATCGCCGCAGAGGCGGCACTCTCGATCGTCAGCGCTGTAATCTTTGTATGGTGGGCAACAGATGCGCGAGGCTTTAGCCGAGTCACCTTGCTCGGTTTGTCGGCATTTGCAATCGCGATGCCGGCCGTCACCGCTTTGGTGCGCCGAAGCGTCTGGCGTGCCCAGGCCGACACCGCAGAATCCTACCGGAATTTCCTGCGCCGACGTGCGCGACTCGGGTTGCTGTTTGCACGCCTGGGTTATATCGGCGGACCCTTGGGCATCGCTGTGGGCTTCTCACTTGCGGGTCCACTGGGAATTCGTGCGTCGGCTCCCGGTGGCACAGGCGCCCTAGTCGTGGCGTGTCTCGCATTTGTCGCGGTCTGCGGGTGGTCGCTGCTGGAAGCGCGCAAATGGCGACTCGTACTCGAACGACTGGAGGCCTTCAGGAATGACGCCTTCGACGATGATCTTGGCCCAGGGATCAGCGACGGGCCCGGGCGCAAGGAGGCTGGCGGCTAAAGATT
>JAFMKA010000075.1 GCA_017853175.1 Steroidobacteraceae bacterium
AATGACGAGCGTACAGTTCGCGATCTCGTTGATTTGAACCGACCTGGTCCGCGTAATCGGTGACAAATCTTCGAGATAGGCTGATCCTTAAGTTAGTTGTTAAGACCGCTCGGTGGTGGGGCAGGTCGAGACTCGAAGTCGGCATCTCCGTCAGATGACGGGTGAGTTAGAGTGCTCACCACTATGCCGCCCGATAATTACACCCGACGCGAGGTTCTTGGCGGATCGGCTGCGCTCGTTGCCGCTTCGACCGTCCCGGCCTCTGCTGCAAGCAAGGTGGGACCGTTCGATCTTACGGTGCCCGCGGACAACGTCACCGCCTACCTCAAGCTGCGCGCGAGTATCGATACGCGCGACGTATTCATGTGGTTCACCGGTCGAATCGATCTCGTCGTACCCGGTGAGCCGGTCAAACCGATTATCGATGTCGAGAGTCTAATACTGCGACGCACCGAGCGTCTCGGTCCGCTTGCTTGGACGGTAACCGATTGGGAAGCCGCGCTTTATCGACCGCTCGGCGAAGACCGTTATCTTGAGCCAGGCGAGAAAATACGTAATCCGCATACGGGTGTTGAGGTGACACCGATCCATTATCGGGAAGGACCGGTTCGTTTCCGTTTCACGGACCGAGAGCCCCGCATCGTCGGCTCACGGGACATCCTGCCGGATACGGGAAAGCCTTTCTCGTATCCGTGGCGCATCGTCAACTACGATCTTTGGATGACTAAATCGAGTTACATCCGTGCGCCGAACTGGTTGAGCCCAGAGCAGTTCCCGGAGGAGTCGTCCGGCAAGGACATCATCGTCGCGACGCACTCGTCGTTACGCGGCGCATTGTCGGAAGTCGCTAATCCTGCTGTTCCCTGCGTGCGCAGCGATTTTGCCTACACGGCGACATCCGGTTGGCTGCCGTGGATGAAGATGGGTGGCATCCCGGGTGTAGTGTCGTGGGCTGAGTCCGGTCGTAAATTGTTGAGCCTCGACGAAGCGCCCCCGGCGCAGATCGCGATGCTTCATCGCGTTCATCCCGATTGGTTCAACCGACCCGAGCCGTGGCCCGATTTCACAAATATGTACCTGCAGTACAAGGCAAACTCAAAGAATTAATGTTCGTGATGAGTTGCGATGCCAAGATCTGTATGCGCTCTTGTTGTCACCACTTCTAGTGATCCGACTCGTTTTCGAAAACCATCCTCAACCTTCAGTTGCGCATATTTCGGCTGTTCTGAAAATACAGCGACTCCAAGCACGAGAATGGAGTGGGGTTGCTGATTTATATGTCCCACTCCCTCTGGCATGACCAGTATCCCCTGGAGGGCAACCTCTTTGCGTCCGTCCGATACTCGTATCGCCTGAGCGTAGTCATCGCGAATTTTCTCGTAGTTTGTCGAAGAGAATGCTCGGAGGGGAAGCGTTGCCGCGACGTAGACTCGGTGATCAACGATGTTAAGAGTTACCCGCCCGGTATTCATCGTATGAGAGAACGCGCTGGGTGCAATGGCCAGGAGGCTGAGCCCGAATAAAAAACTCCTCAAAAATACGACGGCTACTTTACCCATCTACCAATGACCCACTCTTCACTAACGCGGCGGCGGTCCACCTGCAGTAGCACTCCCTTTAACGCATCGCTGGATGTAGGGGTAACCCGTGGTAATGACATAGTAGTAGATCCCGTTCGGAAACTCGGGTGTCACGCCGGTGCGACCGTTGCATTCGTCGAGATCTCCGCTCCCGGCGACGTACTCGTAATCCTGCGTGAAGGTACCCATTGGATATAGCGTCGTTGCGGGTCGACCTGCACTAGGGGTGCTCTTCAGCCGATAGCTCGAGGCCAGAATTTTGATAGCGGAGGAGGCGCTGTTTGCTGTCGAGTAACCGTATTTAGCGTAAACAGGAAAGCCGTCGGCAGCCCATCCGACTAACGTCATCTGCTCGCCTTTGCCGAGTTTTTCGATGAATCGCTCAGGCATCCCGTGATAGTGATACTCGCCCGTAGGCTGAACGTGGGCGTTATTGAAGTCGACGCCGAAGTTGAACGACGTTTGGCCGATAGCCTCGATACGCCAGCTGCCGACGCTGCCATTCAGAGTGCAATTCGAGCCGCTGTCGTTGCAGGTTCCGCCGGTACCAGGCTCGAACTTGATGCCGTTCAGGGCGTGGCCGAGCGAGATGAGTGTGGAATTAACGGAGCCCGTTTGAGCCGGCACGATCGGGTAGCTCACCGAAATCGATTGCACGGATATCGTGTTCGGGTTCCCCTGATTTGGAAACGTACCCACCGAATGATCGGGAATGCCATTCGACATGAGATTCCGATTAGTCGATGAGCAGCTCCAACTGGATGTCGACTGTGCATTCACCGAGGCTGAGGAATTGAATGCGTTAGTAGAGTAATTACAGGCTACCGCTGCGGTGGATGTGCCCGTCCCAGCGCTCGCCGCTGCGGGTGTTACGTTTGTCGACGAGGACGCGCTGCCGGTGCCCACGGCGTTGGTGGCGGTGACCGAACAGCTATAAGTTGTACCGTTGATGAGCCCTGCGACGGTGATCGGGCTCCCGCTACCAGTAGCAGTTCGCGAGCTTCCGGACGCAGTACAGGTTGCCGTATAGCTCGTAACGGTCGCCCCACCGTTCGAAGACGGTGCCGTGAAATTCAAAGTCGCTTGGGTATCGCCCGCCGTTACGGTGGTAAGTGTCGGTGCGCCAGGTACGGTTGCTGTCGGTGAGGTGGTGCCGCCGCCCCCCGAGTTACCACCGCCGCCGCCACAGCTCGTCAACGACAAACAGATCACTATTAACAACGCGCGTGATCCATCAACCGTAGCTCGCATGCTTGTCTCCGTGCCTTCCATTTAGTTTCGACACCACCTCGGTATCCCCCAACTTGACGATAGAGACCAATAATCTTTCAAATAGACAATTCCTTAAGCGCAGGTTTTAAGGGAAGTCTATCCAAGCGGCAACTCTAACTGTGGGGCCTTAGACCATTATGCGATTATTTTTCGGTGGGGGCGTCGGTGAAATTCGCGCGTTTCCAGGGTGAGAGAAATGAGGCCGCTCCATCGCCTAAGGGTCCTCAGATCCTGTGACCTACGCCACCATTTTCCCGTTAGCGAGCAGTGTTTTAGTCGGGGCTATCGGTAATCCGTCACGGAATAGACAACGACTGCGCGTCTTCTGAATTCGGTCTCTTTAGTATTTCGAGACCATGACGATCGGGATCAACACTAATTTGGCCGCACTCGGTGTGCAGCGCGCTATGGGGATGACCTCAGGGCAGCTCGACACGGCCATGCAGCGTTTGTCCTCCGGTCGTCGTATCAACAGCGCTCGGGATGACGCGGCCGGGCAGGCCATCGCCAGTCGAATGACGACGCAGGTGCGGGGCCATTCACAGGGGGTTCGCAACCTTTCCGATGGCATTTCTTTGGCTCAGACCGCCGAGGGTGGCCTCCAGTCGATTACCGAAAATCTGCAACGCATCCGAGAGCTTGCCGTACAGGCTGCGAACTTCACTCAAGGCACGGCCGATCGTGCCGCGCTTCAGGCAGAAGTGTCCCAATTACGCGACGAGATCACCCGAGTGGCCTCTCAAACGTCCTTCAATGGTGCTCGATTATTAGATGGCAGTTTCATGTCATCGGCATTTCAGGCCGGTGCGAATGTCGGCGAGACGATCGCCATTAGAGACGTTACGGACGTGCGTGCCACTAATCTCGGACAGAGTGGCCAGACCTTCACTACGACACAGACGATCACGACCGGTACCGTCTTCGAGCAAACATTTCCGATGACGGTCAGTATTACCGGCGGACCAAACATTTCATTGGGCACGTTGCAGCAAGACGCCAGTCAGATCGCCGCTGCGATCAATGCCAGTGGCATCGCCGGGCTCACGGCGAGTGCAAACTCCTTACAGGTCGAAGGTTCGGCAGCCATTAATGGGCAAGTTGGATATACACATGTCTTAAATCTCAACGGTTGGTCTCTCGGCTTGACCAGCACCGGCAACGCGAATCAGGACCGTGCCGCGATGGCCTCGACGATCAACGGCTTTACCGGGTTGACGGGTGTCGCTGCAGTCGATCTCGGCCCGGGTAAAGGGCTACGACTCATTTCTGCGACCGGACGAAATATTTACATCGATGGCGATGACACGATCTCAAGCTGGTTCGGTCTGGGTGGTGTTCCACGAAATGATGGTAGTGCGTATGCCGGTAGCTTGAACATCAGTTATCAGGTTCCCGAGATGACCGTCGGTAACCTCGTCTTCACGAACACTGGCATGAATGTAGAGTCGTTCACCTTGCCGGGCTGGAGTCGGATCTCCCGGGTCGATGTGTCGACCGCGCCCGGCGCGAATGTGGCCATCGCGGCCGTGGATGCCGCTCTGCAGAGTGTCGGGGAAATTCGTGCCCGGCTTGGCGCAGCGATTAATCGTTTCGAAGCGTCTATCGGCGCGCAACGCGTCTCGGGCGAAAACCAGGCGGCCGCACGCTCTCGCATAGAGGATGCCGATTTCGCCGTCGAAGTCGCGAACCGCGCTCGCGCCCAGATCTTGAGGCAGTCTGGTCTTGCGATCCTCGCTCAAGTCAATGCCGTACCACGCAACGTGCTTGCGCTCCTCAGCGGTTAACGAGAGGCATCGCCGACGACGGAGAGCGCATCAGCGGGATCTGCAATGCGCGCTAACTCCGTTTCAAAAACTCCGGCACATCAAGGCTGGGCTTAGTGGGTTCAATGGCACTCTCGTTTCGCGCCGGTTTCGTTTCTTTGATCGGCGATGACCTAGACGCCGCAGCGGAAGGCAGTTGTTTGCATGTCATTTCGATGATCCAGAGGGCGTCCTCACTGCCGCCGCATCGAATCGGCATGAAGCCGCACGAAAGTTGCGTGCCGGTGGTGTCGCGAATCAGAACCGAAGATGCCTTACCCGATTGAAGTTCGCGACGCGCGCGATCGATCTTGTCGCTGTCTTCACTGAACTGTTTGAGAGTCTCCCAAAGGTTCATATTCTTCGCGTCACGCGGCTCGGAGACTCCGCCGAAACGAAGTTCGGGAGTATCGAATACGGCATAGGAGCCGAGTAACTCACCCCATGCGGTTTGGGCGCTCGACACTCGACCGAGCCGATCGCAGATCAACCATGTGCGGCTCTCGGATCTCGGAATACCTGACCAAACCGACTCGATGATGGCTTCAGAAAGGTCGACTGGCTTGATGAGAAATACCCACTGAGAGGAAGAGGAGTCTGATTCGAGCCCGTTGGCAGAAATCTCGACGGCGACAGCGGTCTGGGGATTTCCCGAGATAAGCATCATGTGGCGAGCTGCGGCGAAGGCTAATTGGTTTGCACCATTCAGACCGAGCATCCAACCGGAGAGTTTTTTCCCTTTTTCGTCGAGCATCGACTGCCCGAAAAGTCTTTTCGCCTGAGCGTTGGCATACAACACTTCGAGAGAGGGGTTGGTCACGACGCAAGCGATGGGTACCGCGTGCATCGCCGAGGCGATCTCGGCATTTTTTTCGGCCAGCTCTTGAGCCTGTTCGCGTATCACCCCGGTCTCGGATTCGAGGCGTTCACGAATCTCTTCGAACCGAAGGCCGAAGTAAGAGACGGCCTTGATGATGCCGCAGATGCTGAGCACCACGAGCACCACCTCGGTGAAGGTGTCGTGTTCCCATAGACGGGGCGCATCGGTGACGAGCCCCTGAGGAATGCGCAAGAAAATGAACGCCGTCTGAACACCGAAGATGATGATCAAGTGAACGACGAAGGGCGATCGGCTGCGCTGGCTGAGCTGAACGGCCTGTTGAGTCGCCCACGCTGCAGCGAGCCCATTGCCGAGAGCAAAGAGCACGATCTGCGCGCTTTCTGATCCGCTGTTTACGGAGTATCCGAGACACAGCAGATAAACGATGAAACTGCCGCCTGTCGTCACGGCGTACTCGCGAAGCGGCAGGCGAGGGCTATAGAGCACTTTCAAGGCGAGCCCGAACAGGACGAACGAGGCTGCGAGTGCAAGGCTGCTGCTGACGAAGGGCCATGGTCCCACGTCGGCACCACCCAAAGCGCCCAGAATTGGAGCGATGCCCGAGACGACAAAGCCGAGCATCCAGAGTTTCGCCGAAAGGTCGGGTCGCTTGAACGAGAACCAACCCACGAGCCCGATCGCCAGAAAAGCGAAGCTCGCAAGGAACATGATGCCGTTGCCAGGCGTGACGAGCATGTGCATCCCCCCCTCGAATACCGAAGAACTATAACAGGGTCTTAGCGACCCCCTTAATTGACGGCATAATCGGCATCACGCCTCCCTTATATGTAGGAGAAAGCCGTGGGCCGCAGTCGGTTACACGATATCTCGCAACGTTTGCGCGCTGAATTGCCGGTATGGCCTGGCGATTCAGCCTTTGAATGTTCGGTGACGGCAGCAGTGTCTGAAGGCTCGAGCGTCACGTTGCACAAGATTTCTTTGTCGACCCAGTCCGGCACGCATGCCGAGTGCTCTCGTCATGTTCGTGACGACGCTCGGTCTCTCGATGAGCTCGACCTTTCGGCATTCGTGGGTGAGTGCGAGCTTCGAGATGTCAGTGCGGCACGTGATCGAGTCG
>JAFMKA010000022.1 GCA_017853175.1 Steroidobacteraceae bacterium
GAAAAGCAAAATGTCTGCGCAAGTGTGGGATCGTGCTCCGATCTCTTACTGGGATCACTTTCTCGATGACCGCGAACCACATCTATTTTCGATCGACAAATCGGGGGGCGAGCCGCTGGCCATCACTCGGCAATCGGGTTTTCACTTGCCGAAGTCGGAATACTCGGACTCGACTTACGATATTTCGCCAGACGGTAGCGAAATCACGTTTTCAACCGACACCGATAAAACAGGTATCGACTCCAACTACGACTTGATTGCGCTGGCCGCTTGCGGCTGTAAGCCTGCTCGTAACCTTACGGAGAGCAACAAAGCTGACGATCGCTCACCCACCTACAGCCCCGACGGCAAATGGTTGGCGTACACGGCGCAATCCATCCCTGGCTTCTACGCGGATCGAGGCAAACTTCTGCTCATCGATCGCGCAACAGACGAACGTCGCGATCTGTCTATCGATTTTGATCGGACGGTTTCCGGGCCGATTTGGCGCGCGGATTCGAAAGCTCTCTATAGCGCCATCGACGATGCGGCCACCAATCGGGTGTATCGGTTCGAGCTCGCCGCGCCCGGAAAACCAAAAGCCATCACCACGTCGAGCAGCTTCAGCAACCTGGCGGTGGCTACCACGGGTAGCTCTCGCCCGACAGCGGTCGCGCTACGCCAGTCATTTAAAGAGCCGCCGACCTTGGTGCGTCTCGATCTCGGCAGTGGCGTAGCCTCGCAGCTCTCAAGCTTCAATGATGCAGCGCTCGCTGCGACAGCACAGGGCCGTGTCGACAGTGTGACCTATGCGGGCGCCGGTGGAGCACCGATACAGATGTGGGTCGTGTATCCGCCCGACTTTGATCCGACAAAGAAATATCCGGTATTCATGTTACTGCACGGTGGGCCACATAACGGAATTCAGGATGCCATCCAATGGCGCTGGAACGCCCAGGTGTTTGCTAACTGGGGCTACATCGTGACCTGGCACAACTTCCACGGATCGAGCGGTTTCGGTCAGGCATTCACGGATGCTATCAATCCCGATCGCATCACCAAGCCTTATGACGACACGATCAAGGCCGCTGAATGGCTAGCGGCCAAACCTTATGTCGATGCAGATCGAATGGTTGCCGGCGGCGGAAGCTACGGCGGTTTTTTGGCGAGTACGCTGCTTGGTCGCGCGCATCCGTTCAAAGCTCTGATCGCGCATGCGGCCGTATATAACAACTTCACTCAGATCGGTGCGGATTACGGCGCAGAGCGAGATCGATTCTTTGAATTTTGGGAGCGCCCCGAAGAGTTCGCCCGATATTCTCCGCACACCTCGGCCGGAAACTTCGCCACGCCAACGCTCGTCATTCACGGGCAGCTCGATATGCGGGTTCCGGTAAATCAGGGGATCGAACTCTTCAATACGCTCCAAAAGCGCGGTATCCCCTCAAAGTTTGTCTACTACCCGGACGAGAACCACTGGATTTTGAAGCCACAGAACTCTCTCTTCTGGTACAAGACGGTCCGGGAATGGATCGAAACCTACGCGCCACCTGGCGCTCGCTGATCGGAGGTAATCGCCATGAAGAAGTTTTTACTCGGCACACTCAAGGCAATCGGCGGGCTAATCCTCGCTCTGGTGTTGTTTGTGCTCGCCTACTTCTTCTGGTTGAGCGGGTCATCCCACGATCCGGCTAACGTCCACGCAGCATCGAGCTATGCCTCACCGGGTGGCCCGGTTCTCGTATTCGGAGGAACACGCGGGACAGGCCTCGAAATCGTCCGTGAACTTCGTGCACGTGGCGAAGCGGTCACGGTAGCAGTCCGAAGCACCTCGAATACGTCGGAACTCGAAAAACTGGGTGTCAGCACCGTCATCGCCGACGCGCTGGACGCCGAACAGGTGAATGCCGCACTGACCTCAGCCAGTTATGCAGCGGTGATTTCGACGTTGGGGACTACCCGTGGTGAACAACATAAACGTCCGGACTATGTCGGCAATCGCAACGTCATCGACGCTGCGAAGGCAGCCGGCGTCAAGCGCTTTATCTTCATCACTGTGATCGGCGCGGGTGATTCTGCAGAGGCGGCACCCGGATTCTCGCGGAGATTTCTAGCCGAAGTCATCGCTCTGAAGACCCAAGCCGAAGACCACCTTCGCGCGAGTGGTCTCGACTACACGATCATTCGACCCGGTGGTCTCGGTGATGTCCCAGCAACCGGCACAGCGGTGCTCGCTGAAGACCCGAAGGCTTTCAGTTTCATAGGTCGCGCAGATCTCGCCGATCTTGCGGTACAGGCGTTGGGAGATCCCGCCACCATCGGCAAAACGTATGCGGCGTACGACCCGAGCCGCAAAACCATGTCGAAGATGTATTTCTAGCAGCCTGTCACCACGGCAGTTCGCTGCCGTCGTACACCCAGAAACGCCCTGCGGTCTCGAGCGTTAGGGCATCGATGACCTTGAGCATGCCGGCGACGCTCGTCTCCGAATCGATATCCGCTTGAGGCCCGCCAAGATCGGTACGCACCCATCCGGGATGCAGCGCCGTTGCGGCAATGCCGTGAGACTTCGCAAGATCGATGGCCATCGACTTCATCATCGCATTGACCGCCGCTTTGCTTGCCCGATAGGCGTAAAGACCGCCGATGCGATTGATCCCCACCGAACCGAGCATGCTCGTCAGAGTGACAATTTTTTTCTGGTTCGACCTCGCGACGTGCCCGATGAATGCCTCCGCCATTTTCATCGGTCCAAATACATTGAGCCGAAATATTGTTTCCCAATCTTCGTAGTCGGAGCGTCCAAAACTGCCGAAGGCGAGCCCGTCTTTGGCAAAACTCCCATTACCCATCGTGCCTGCAGAGTTGAGCAACACGTCGATCGCCGTACCGTCGAGCTCTCGAGCAAGTCGATCGATGGCGGCGTGATCCTCGACATCAAGTGAGAGTGTTTTAACGCGACCAGAGTGAGTCGAGGCCAATGCCTGCAGTGGGGGCGAAGCAGCCGGATTTCGGGCGCACGCTAGGACGGTCCATCCCGCCTCGGCATATTGCCGCGCGCATTCGAGCCCGAGTCCCCGCGATGTTCCGGTAATCAGAATGGTAGGCACGTTATCGATCTCCGTGGGATAAGCTTCGTCCACACTCTACGCGGCCTAACGAACCGACGACAACGAACATGACGGATATGACCCACCCATCGGACTATCGGAAGCTGATCATTCACCAGATCACGGGTGATTTCCGCACCTCTACCCAGGTTGTCACGGAAGCGTGGCGAGCTCCGCAGGCAGGCGAAGTCGTTATTCGTAATGAGTTCGCTGGCGTCAACGCGATTTTCGACAAGAACCTCTGTAGAAATTCGGTCCGCTACATCAAGGTCGATCCACCGTTTGATATGGGTATCGAATCCGTTGGGCGGATCGTCGCCGTGGGCTCCGGGGTGACTCACTTGCATGAAGGCGATGCAGTGGCTGCCACTCGTCTTGGCTCGGGATATCGCGAATATCAGATCGCTTCTGCAAGCAAAGTCATACCTGTGCGTGAACCTTCTGCAGAGACGCTCGCACTCATCCCCACGGGTATCTCCGCGATGGTTGGTCTCGAGCGTATCGGAGAAGTTCGAGACGGCGACACCGTCGCGGTGTCTGCCGCAGCAGGCGGCCTCGGTCACTTCGTGGTGCAGCTCGCGAAGTTACGCGGATGTCATGTCATCGGTATCACCGGAAGCGACGAAAAAATCGCGTTGCTTCGCAAGCTTGGTGTCGATCGACCCATCAACTATCGACGCGAGAATGTACGCGAGGTTCTCGAGAAGGAGTATCCAAAGGGGATCGATGTCGCCTACGACTCGGTCGGTGGAGAGATATTCGATGCGTTCGTCGACCATGTTGCCTTTCGCGGTCGTGTAGTCGTAAGTGGTCACACGTCGGACTTCGACAAAGAGATCGAGTTGGTCCCGCAAGCGCGCGCTTACCGAAAACTCTACTGGAAGTCCGCTTCGATTCGAGGCTTTCAGAATCAGGCGTTTCCTGAGTACTTCGACGACACCGCGACTCGAATTCTTCAGCTGTTCTACGACGGGAAACTGCAGGTGCTAACCGATTCGAAGTCCTTTGTGGGGCTCGATCACGTCGCCGATGCCGTCGAGCACCTCTTGGCCGGACGAAATACAGGAAAAGTCGTGGTTCGACTTCGTTGAGGCAGTCGCCACGCGGCCACGCATCGGTCGAGATTCCTCCAGACTGACGGGACAGTGGTTTGAGGGCTTTAGGATTCGAGGGGTCTACCGACCGGGGGTCATCATGAGCGCCAATACGTCTGCCCTATCGCACTACTCGCTTTCCAAAGCGACGCTCGATTTTCTCGCGCGCCAGCACGGACACTTCATAAACGGAAAGTGGGTCCATCCCTCAACCGGATCATCGATCGAAATCCACGATCCGGCAACCGGTCTCAAAATCTCCAGTTGTGCGGCGGGTGGCGCAGCAGAAATCGATGCTGCAGTGAAAGCAGCGCGAGCCGCTTTCGAAGGTCCTTGGTCAAAGTTCACGGCTGCGCAGCGCAGTACAGTTATTTGGAAGATCTCCGATCTGATCGTCGCCAACTTCCAACAGCTCTGCGAACTCGAGATCCTCGATAACGGGCTGCCTACTCCACTGGCGCAGTACGTTTGCGGCATGGTGGTTCCAGAATTTTTCCGCTATTACGCCGGCTGGCCTACGAAAATCGAAGGCGCCACGATACCTGCCGCACCGCAGGGTAAGCTTCCGGGCGAAGCGCTCTCATTCACGCTACGCGAACCTATCGGCGTCGTCGGAGCCATCACCCCGTGGAACTCACCATTGCCAATGGTGATGCTCAAAATTGCGCCTGCGCTCGCGACGGGCTGTACGCTCGTACTGAAGCCAGCAGAACTCACGCCGCTCACTGCCATGCGACTCGCCGAACTCTGTCAGGAAGCTGGCGTACCGGACGGTGTCATCAATATCGTCAACGGATACGGCGAATCAGCGGGCGCTGCACTGGCCGCCCATCCCGGAGTCGACAAGATCGCGTTCACAGGGTCCACCGAGGTCGGTCGACTCATCGTGAAAGCGGCGGCTGGCAATCTCAAGAAAGTCACACTCGAACTCGGTGGAAAATCTCCGGTGGTCGTCTTCCCGGACGCCGACCTCGAGCAAGTTATTCCAGGTGCGGCGCGCGCCTGCTTTTTCTTGCAAGGACAGAACTGCATGGCCGGCACACGGCTTTTCGTCCATGAGAAGGTCCATGACAAAGTGGTCGAAGGCGTCGCAGCGATTGCCCGCTCCATGAAACTCGGACCCGGGCTCGATCCCACGTCAGAATTCGGCCCGTTGATTTCCTCTCAACAACGAGACCGTGTTTCCGGATTCGTCGAAGCAGGTCGTAAGGAAGGCGCGGAGGTGGTCTGCGGAGGCCACGCTCCCACACGCCCCGGATACTTTTTTGAACCCACGGTCCTCGCCAGAACTCAAAGCGACATGACGCCGGTCAAGAACGAAATCTTTGGCCCGGTGCTTTGCGTTCAGACGTTCGGCGATGGTGATCTCGATGCCGTCGCTCGTGCCGCCAACTCCACGATTTACGGGCTCTCGGGAAGCGTCTGGACACGCGACCTCGGCATCGCCATGCAAATGGTCCGAAAAATCGATGCCGGCCAAGTGAGCGTCAACATGCATGCCGCGATCGACGCAGCGGTGCCCTTCGGAGGCAACAAGCAATCTGGCTGGGGTCGAGAATTCGGCAAAGAAGGTCTCGAGCCCTATCTCAAGACCAAAGGGATCTCGATGACGTGGTGATAGCGCTGGGCCGAAATGCTCACTCACCGCAGGCCGTGAGCGCCCCGATCGAACCTGACAGATCTCGCATCAGTCTCTGATAATCGGATGACGCTAACAGCATCCGACGTGTCGCGCAGCGCAGGGCCAGGGCGTCATCTCTGGCTAGCGTAAATGAGGTTGGAAGCTCGACGAGGCGAGTCAGCTTCGGATCACTGCGTAACGACTCGAGCTCGATTTCGATGTGATACAGCTCGGCTTGTTCTTTTTCAGCGTGTTGTCTTAGTGCCTCGTTCAGCACGACTCGACTCTCAGCAGAATATCGGTCCATGGGTACCGTGCCCATGAGGCGCAACATCTGCAAAGCGTCGGGAGGTTGGCGATTGACTCCGACCTGTGTCGATTTCCAATCGCCGGCATTGACCGAAACATAAATCAACTTTCGGTGACCCGACTTACTTGGCGGATCAGACCATGTCATCCAGGGGCTACCGTCGGCCAGAGCGTCATAGAGCGCTCTGGCGCCCAAGTTGTCGCTCAGTGCGCCATCGACGAGATGAAGATATCCGAATTTTGAGGAGTCGCTGCGAGACTGCAAAACCGAGGCGCGAAAGTACTCTCGTGAACTGTGATCGCCTGTCTCGAGTGTTCGCTGAACCCAATCCGGAAGCAAATAGCCGCAACGGCCGGCATGATTTTCGATTGTGATCGGTGTCAGCAATGCTGGAATCAACGTCGAGGCGGCGATCGCCCGCGAGACCGGATATCTCATGAGGTCGGTACAGATCAGATCGAAGCTATCTTGAGTGAACTCGAAGCGACTCGCGAGACCGACATCGGTTGCATTGATGATCAAGAACGGCCGATCGCCCTTTTGACTCAAGTCGCTGAAGGTCGCCCCGCGAAACAAACGGCGATCAAAATACTCCGCATACAAGTCGCCTCGAAAATATTCACTCGATGCCATACGCATCCAGTTTCGAGGATCGAGAAGAATTCCACGACGCACCGAGGAGGTAAAATCTTTGTGAAGGAATCTCGGCTCGAAGTCGCGAAATAGACGATCTCCGAAGAGCGTGAAATACGCCGCGGGAACGGCTCCGCCCGAGACGGCGGAGATGACATCGATTTGATCGAGCAAGCGTGACGATGCCGATCCGTTGGTGACGCGATCAGCGGCAAGTTGTTCAAAGAGGCCATACGCCATGGCCGAAGCGCGCATTCCGCCGCCCGATAAACTGACGATGAAGAGCACGTCGTCGTTTTGCCGAGCGGGCATGACACGGCTGCCGCGATAGCCTTCGTCTTCGGTCGCTCGAGAAATCTG
Organism: Steroidobacteraceae bacterium; assembly: GCA_017853175.1. GTDB lineage: Bacteria > Pseudomonadota > Gammaproteobacteria > Steroidobacterales > Steroidobacteraceae > UBA964. Next base: position 7,108 of record JAFMKA010000022.1, read on the forward strand.
CTCGCCAAGATAAGCCCTAGGTGCTGCACAACCCGCGAGGGCCAGCAGCAACGCCGTAGCGACGATGCAAAGAGGCAGGCTGTCTCGCTTGTACAACATCAATTACCAAGCACCCGTATTCGGCATCGACACCCAAGGCTCTTCGGGTGATTTTGCGCCGCCCTGTTGTAGCAATTCGATCGAAATGCCATCCGGTGAGCGCACGAATGCCATTCGACCATCGCGCGGCGGTCTCGATATCAAAACGCCATGGTCTACCAGCCGTCGGCACGTGGCATAGATGTCTTCGACGGCATAGGCGATGTGCCCGAAGTTGCGTCCCCCGGCATAAACCTCGGGATCCCAGTTATAGGTCAGTTCGATTTGGGCCGAGTGATCGCCCGGCGCTGCCAGAAAAACCAGTGTGTAGCGGCCCTTGGGCACCTCTTTCGTAGAGATCACCTCCAAACCGAGGGCATCCCGATAAAATCGCAGCGAAGCGTCGAGGTCCGTCACGCGGACCATCGTATGAAGGTATTTCATGAATCGAAGTATAGGATGCAAGGGTGACGTTGTCTGATCCTGAATGGCTGGCGGTATTGACGAGTCTGAGCGTTGCCGCACGAGCACTCCTATTTACGCTCCCCGTGGCGATCGCGCTCGGCTGGATTTTGGCAAGAAAGAAATTTCTGGGGCGGTCGCTCCTCGATGCGCTCGTTCACTCGCCTCTCGTTCTACCTCCGGTAGTGGTCGGCTATGTCCTACTGCTGATCTTTGGCGTTCAGGGCCCCGTCGGTCGCTGGCTCGATACGACCTTCGACGTGCGATTGGTGTTTACGACCAACGGCGCTGCCCTCGCAGCTGGAATCGTGGCACTACCCATCATGATCCGGACTATTCGCCTGTCGCTCGAGGCGATCGATCCTCGTCTGGAATTGGCGGCACGCTGTCTCGGGGCGAGCGCAATCGATCGCTTCTTCTCGATCACCTTGCCGCTGGCATTACCCGGAATCTCGGCCGCCGCGGTACTTGGGTTCGCGATCTGCCTCGGCGAGTTCGGCGCGGTGATCACGTTCGCCGCGAATGTCCCCGGTGAAACTCAAACGCTGGCGCTCGCAATTTATGGAGCGTTGCAAACACCCGGCGGTGAAATGATCGCCATGAAACTCGCACTGATCTCGATGACGATTGCGCTATTTGCCTTGCTTGCCGCGGAGTGGCTCGGCAGACGGTCTCGACGCTGGACTCGTCGATCATGATCTACGTCGACGTTTCGGTAACCCGAGGAGATTTTTTTCTCGACGTAAAGTTCGAAGCGTCAGCAACGGGATGCACCGCTATTTTCGGTGCCTCGGGTTCAGGGAAATCGACGGTTCTCGATCTCATCAATGGTTCGCTGCGTCCCGATCGAGGACGCATCACCCTTGGCGATCGCGTCTTGATCGACACCGAACGCGGGATCAATCTCCCGCCCGAACAACGCGCGATAGGCTGGGTTCCACAAGACGGACTGCTCTTCCCTCATCTAAAGGTCTCGGCAAATCTCGACTTCGGTGCTCGTCGCTCAAAACATCGACACGGTCCCTCTCGCGAGCAGATTATCGAAACGCTAGGACTCGGCTCGCTACTTGATCGTTGGCCACGCCAACTATCGGGTGGCGAGCGCCAACGCGTTGCGCTTGGGCGCGCGTTGTTGGCCAATCCGTCCTTGTTGTTGCTCGACGAACCCCTTGCTGCGCTCGATGCGCCAAGGAAAAACGAGATCGTGGGCTTACTCGATCAAATCAAGCAGCGTTTTTTTATCCCGTCGATTCATGTCACCCATAGTCTCGCGGAAGTCCTTCGTCTTGCTGATCAGCTCGTACTGCTAGATGGCGGAGCGGTGATTGCAAGCGGAAATATCCAAGACTTACTTGGCCGGACCGACACCCCTCTGCTTTCGATGCGAAACGACATCGGCAGCCTGCTTTCACTAAGGCGTCTTTCGGATCAAGCGGAGGATGCAGGCTTCGAAGCCGACCTCGATGGACAACGCGTTTATTTACCCTCGAGCGCCACATCGATAGGCGAGCACTTTCGCGCCTATGTGCCTGCTAACGAAGTGATCATTGCCACACAGACGCCCATGGGTCTTTCGGTACGAAACATATTACGAGGGGCAATAGGCCGCATTCGTGACCGCGGCGACGGTACCGTCCTCGTCGAAATCGAGCTGGGTCCGCAAAGGCTGCTTTCTGCAGTGACCCCGGCGGCCGTCAGATCGCTAGGTTTGGTCGTAGGCCTCGAGGTGTTCGCTTTGATTAAATCGGTTTCGCTCGATGCCCCTGCGGGATTTCGTCTGCTCGAAGCCAGCTGATCAAAACATCTCCGACGGCCCTGGCGCCTCGACGTTCTTTACGGAATGTCTCGCGACGATGAAATCGCCGGTAATCATGGCATCGTAGGTCTGGCCCGGACCGACCATCGGATAAACACCCGCATCCGGGTCGATGATGACCTCCAAAAAAGCAGGACCGGGATACCGGATGAACTCTTCAATCACTCTTGGCACATCCGATTTTTTATCGAGCCTGACCGCGTAAGAAAAGCCGTCTGCCTGCGCGGCTTTGACGAAATCTTTTTTGTGCAATGACTTATCGCTTGCCGACATTCGACCCTTGAAGAAAAGCTTTTGCCATTGCTTCACCATGCCATCGCCAAAATTATTGAGTACCACGACTTTGATGGGCAAGTCGTAGGTGGTGACGGTTTCCAGCTCGCCAAAGTTCATACGGATCGACGCGTCTCCGTCAATATCGATGACAAGAGCGTTGGGATTTGCGAACTGTGCGCCAATGGCAGCCGGCAAACCAAAGCCCATCGTTCCCATCGAACCGGATGTGAGCCACAACCTAGGTTTGCGGAAGTCGAAGTACTGCGCCGCCCACATCTGGTGCTGCCCAACTCCCGTCGAAATGATTGCCTCGCCACGAGTCAGTCGGTTAATTTCCTCGATGACGTAATAAGGCTGAATGAGCTCGCTTTTGCGATCGTAGTTCATCGCGTGGGTACGGCGGAGTGCTGCAAGCTCTTGGTGCCAAGTAGAAAAGTCACCGCGGAAACCCATCGATTTTCCGTATCGAGTAAGTGACTCTAATGCATCACGCAGCTGGCCGACGTGGCTCCAGTCGACTCGCTTAACCTTATTGATCTCAGCGCGGTCGATATCGAGGTGTGCGATTTTTTTGGCTTTTGGCGCAAAACGGGACGGTACACCGGCCACTCGATCGTCAAATCGCGATCCCACTGCAATCAGCATGTCGCAGTCTTCGACGGCATAGTTTGCGAAAGCGGCGCCATGCATTCCGAGCATGCTCATCGATAAGGGATTCGTGGTATCGAACGCACCAATGCCCATCAGTGTGGTCACCACGGGAATACCGAAAGCCGTGGAAAACTCCGTCAGCGCAGCAGAAGCTTCTGCGTTGATGACGCCACCGCCCGCGTAGAGCAGCGGTCGCTTGGAAGCTGAGAGAATCGAAAAGAAGTCGGCAGCTTCATCGTCCTCGATCCCGGCGTGAGCCGTCGCAAAAAGGCGCTTCCGATATCCTGGGATGGGTAACACGCCCTCGCCTTTGAAGACACCCGTCCAGTTCTGCACGTCTTTGGGAACATCGATGACGACCGGACCCGGTCGCCCCGTTCGAGCAATTTCGAAGGCGGTGCGAATCGTATCTTCGAGCTTGGTGGGGTCAGTCACTAGAAAAATATGTTTCGCGACGGACCCCATGATCGCGGGCACCGGCGCTTCTTGAAATGCATCAGTACCGATGGCCGCCGTTGGCACCTGTCCGCAGATCACGATCATCGGTATCGAATCTGCCATCGAGTCACGTACAGGCGTGACAGTGTTGGTGGCTCCGGGCCCCGAGGTGACAAGACAGACGCCCACTTTTCCGCTCGCACGGGCATAACCGGCAGCCATGAAACCGGCGCCCTGCTCATTAGCCGGGACGATCAGCGGCATCTGCGCTCGACCACGCTCGACCTGTGCTTGGTTGTATAGAAAGACGGCATCGTAGGTGGGCAAGATCGCCCCACCGGAATATCCAAATATGGCGGTTGTCCCTTCGTCGGCGAGAACCTGCACGATCATTTCAGCCCCCGACATGATCGAGCCAGCTCGCGGGTGAGTTGCAGGGGTATGTGGCATGGGAAACAACCAAATTACGGGCAGGGGGTTAATCAGACTACCAGTTCGATCGCTCCGTGCAATATGCTCTAACCGTCATGCGCCACATCATTGCCATCAATCTTCAAAACGAAGCTGGCGCCCTTACTCGGGTAGCCGGACTTTTTTCGACACGGGGCTATAACATTGAGTCCTTGTCGGTTGCGGCGACCGATGACCCTACAGTCTCTCGTATCACCCTCGTCACGAGAGGGTCAGATTCTGTTATCCAGCAGATCGTGAGCCAGCTCAATAAGCTCATCGATGTCGTGTCGGTCGAGGACATGACGCAGGGCGAACATATTGAGCGGGAGCTCGTGCTGCTCAAGCTCAAAGTCAGACCCGAGCAAGCGGATGCCGTGCGCGGTTATGTCGTGCGTGCCGGAGGACGAGTAATCGATCCGGCCAGTGAAGGATTCATTGTCGAGCTCACTGCGAATGAGTCGGATATCGATAAGTTCGTCGTCGATCTCGCGAAGGGCGCTCAGATTTTGGAAGTCGTTCGCAGTGGTGCGCTCGGTATCAGCCGCCTCGGCCGTTCGGCAAGACTGCGGAAGGCGTAACGCGTCGCACCGGAAGAGGTGCACTGCACAAATCGATTTGTCCGGCGGGCACTTTGTACCACTCGTCACGTCGGTTACGACGCGCCTCGACCACCTCAGCAAAGCTTTCGGAGTCGGTGCGAAGTAGCTCGAGTTCCGTACGCTCTTCTGCAGGAACATCCGCAGCCAATCGAAATCGCCGGATAGGCGTTCTCTCCGCAGCGGTTTTATAGAAACCTAAGGCCTCGGTTCCTCGCGGTAACGCCGCGAGCAACTCCATTCCGCTTACGGCTCGTCCCGCTACCGTGATATTGCGATCAAGCTGACGCGGCGCGTGGCCGATAACGACGTATAACTCCGCACCGCTACCTGAATCTGCAGCGGTATCTCGCCCCACGCCGAGCGTGCCATAGCAGTGTGCGAGCCAAATGCGATGGGCCTTACGATCACCTGCCGCCCAAAAACCCTCTACGAATCCCGCCTCCGGTGCGAAGACGTCGCCATCGGGTAAGGCGCTAAATGCGATTTCAGATGTCCAAGATCGCTCGAACTCGGCTGGTAACCGACTTGCTGCCCCGACGATGGGTTTCTTACCGTCCGGATCACCCCATTGCGTGACGAAGTTATCCTGAACACGGTTGATGCTGAGACCATCGAACCAGCCCGAACGTGCCAGCGCACGAATGTTTTCTACATGTCTCGGGGCGAAGGTCGGCGAAAGCTCGAAAATCACTCGGCCTGAATCGAGCTCCATATAAATCGTTCGTTCGGGATCGAGTCGTCGCCACTCCTCGGGCTTTGATTCAGCGAGAACGGCGGCAACGGTCGAAGGCTTGCGGGCGACCGTAAGTAAGCCTCGCTGCGGAAATAATGGCTTGCCATCGTCTCCAAAGAACGTTTCTTCGATGCCGAAGCTGTCAGGCGTGACCCGGTAAGTGAGCGAAGCTGAAACCCGCTGACGGAAGCTAGAACTTTCATAGCGACATTTCTCACGCCGAACTCGAGCGACGAAGTTCGATTGCCCGTCGCGTTCCCAACTTATTTTGCAGCCGTCTGGGAATCCTTGAAGCTCTGCCATCACTGGCGTACGAGCCAAAGCAAGCTTCTGAAATTTGACCGGATCTCCCTCGAAGTTGGCGAGACCCAACTCTCTCGGAATCACAAACGCCCGCATCGTGTTGTGCCGACGCTTCGAATCTTGATCGAAGATATAAATTTTTTGTTGCCAGGGAGTTTCCGAATCGAGGGCATCACGCGAAATCTGATGATGGAGTACATACTCGCCAAAGTTGGGTAAATCGACCCGCACGATTTTGTGATGCAACATCATCCGGCGCTCGCCGGAGGCGTCCGTCGGGTCTGCTACCTCACCCGAATAACGACCTACGATCGACTCAAGGAGTGTATTCAACTCGGCGTCGAGATCTGGAGTGCCGGCTTCTTGCGCGAGTAGCGTTGTCGAGGTTAGCGCGAGAAGCGTGGAAACCAACACGGAGTGAAAGCTTTTCATGAGGCCATTCTAGCTCGACCGCCCTTTGTCGAAAGCATGCAGATTGCCTAGACTCGTGCTCATGAATATCGATGCCAAACGGAAGGCGCTGGCCGGGGCCTTGGTTGCGCCTCACAAATCGGGCGGCAAAGAGGCCATGGTTCGCGTTGGGCGAGAAACTCAGGGTCGCAGCGGAAAGGGCGTGACCGTGGTGTCCGGGCTGCCGCTATCCCCCTCAGCGCTCGATGATCTCGCCAAACAATTTAAGAAGCGATGCGGAAGCGGCGGCACCGTCCGCAATGGAGTCATCGAAATCCAGGGCGATCACCGCGATACTTTAGTCGCTGAACTCATCCGGCTCGGCTGGGCTGCCAAGCGCTCCGGCGGTTGAAGATCTAGCCCGTTACGAATAAACCAATTTAGTGCACTTCGAAAGGCGGGCTCTGCGTCCTCGGCACGATACGAAGCGCGATAGTCAGCATAAAAGCCATGCTGAGCTTCAGGATACACATCGATACGAGACACTTTGGCTGCCATCGATGAATCGGGGGTAGTCAGTGCCGCCGTCATGCGCTCGACTGAGGACAATGGAATTCCGCTATCACGCCCGGCGTAAAGCCCAAGCACCGGTGCATTGAGCGACGCGGCGACATCTACCGGATGTTTCGGCTGCAGCGCGCTCGATTGGCCTGCCACGCGCCCGTACCAGGCGACGCCGGCCGCCAGTTCCGTTGAATGGGCCGCATAGAGCCAGGTGATCCGACCGCCCCAGCAAAAACCGGTTATTCCAACTTTTGCTGTACCCCGTTCTCGGCGAGCCCACCTCACCGTGGCATCGAGATCCTCCATCACCTGCTGATCCGGAACCTTCGAAACGATATCGCGCATCAGCGCCTGGATATCTGGGACTACAGCGGGGTTGCCCTGTCTCGCAAACAACTCCGGAGCAATCGCCAGGGCACCGCACTTGGCGAAACGCCGACAGATGTCCCGAATATGCTCATGAACACCAAAGATTTCTTGTATTACGAGCACGACAGGAAAGCGTTTCCCCACGCTCGGACGAGCGAAATAGGCCGGAATTTCGCCGTCGCTTACCGAAATGCGTGCCTCTCCCGCCTTGAGACCTGTCGTATCGGTGGTGATCGTAGTAGCGCTAATGGGGAGCGTCGCAGTAGCGAATCCCCCGGCAAGTGCTGCCGTGACGAATGTACGACGATCCAAACCCGCGAGCGGTTTAAGACTTTTGAGATCGCTCATTGTCGCGTCTGAGATGTCGCCAGGGGAATGAGCACTTCGTTTCGACGCATGAACCACGGCATGAAGGGCGCGTCGTATCGCGCGATGATCGCGCTGTCACCCGGCTCGACACGCAGACCTTTACGACCGAGCAAGTTACGTAGATCGCGTTCATGCTCGCGGAAGTTCTCCTCGGTCCAACGCCCGGAATATCGCCAGACGGCTACGGTTCGTGCTGGGACTTCGCGAATCGAAACACGTGGGTCGATGGGCTTCGGTACCGTCTCACGCGTGAACTTTCTCGGGACGACAAACCCCACCCGGTAGACACCATCAACAGTGGTCTGCTCAACCGGCGCTGTCATCGCGATTTTTTGACCGCTACTTTCACGAGCCTGTTCGACTGGTGCTGTCATCGCAATTTCGGTTTGGCTCGTATTGGCGCCGCTGATGTAACGGAACAATCGGCCGAAGGCGATATTGCCCGCGTTCATGAAGCCGGCTTCGACTTCGGTCTCGGCAATCAGATAGGGTGAATACTCGCGAAGCTCGTACGCCCCGTCCTGTTCGATGACGCGATATTCCGGAATTTCGATGGCCATGATGGGACTTGATGCAACCGCAGAAAGCAGCGCTATACAAAGCACTACTATGAATGTTCGCATCAGAGTACCTCAAAGAGACCTGCAGCGCCGATGCCGCCTGCCACGCACATCGTAGTCACTACATATTTAACCCCCAGACGCTTACCAGCAAGCAGGGCATGACCTACGAGTCGTTGACCACTCATTCCATACGGGTGGCCGATGGCGATTGCTCCGCCATCAATGTTCAGCCGATCGTCCGGGATGCCGAGGCGGTCACGGCAATAAATCACCTGAACCGCAAATGCTTCGTTGAGTTCCCATAGGCCGACATCTTCGAGCTTTACGCCGGCACGCTTGAGTAGTTTAGGTACGGCAAATACCGGGCCAATACCCATTTCATCGGGCTCGCAGCCGGCGACGGCGAATCCGCGGAAGATGCCGAGTGGTTTCGCGCCGCACCGCTCTGCTTCGGCAGCGCTCATCACGACGCAGGCACCCGCGCCATCAGAGAATTGACTCGCATTACCCGCCGCGACAGTACCGCCCGGCGTAGCCGATTTGATCTTTGCTATGGCCTCAGCGGTCGTGCCCTCACGCAGCCCTTCGTCTTCGGAGAGCGTCACCTCACGCGTATACAGTTTTCCACCTGCCGCCTGATCGATGCCCGCCATACGTACCGTAATAGGTGCAATCTCTGCATCGAAATGTCCCGCCGCCTTTGCGGCACAGGCTCGCTGCTGACTTCGCGCGCCATATTCATCTTGGCGCTCGCGCGAGATGCTATAGCGCGCCGCGACAGTCTCTGCGGTTTGCAACATCGTGTGATACACGGCCGGTTTATTTTTGAGTAGCCAAGCCTCGGTCAACATGTGTCGGTTGGCCTCGGCCTGTACGCAAGAGATGGACTCCAGCCCACCTGCTACAAACACGTCGCCTTCATCGGCGATGACTCGCTGAGCGGCAAGCGCGATAGCTTGAAGTCCGGATGAACAGAAGCGTGCCACCGTGAGCCCCGGCACCGTGACCGGCAAGCCTGCGCGCAACGCAGCCTGTCGCGCAATGTTGAGGCCCGTCGCGCCTTCCGGGTTACCACAGCCCATGATCACATCATCGATGGATGAGGGGTCGATCCCTGCTCTCTCCACTGCCGCCTTGATGACGTGCGCACCCATGGTCGCACCGTGAGTCATGTTGAGCGCGCCTTTCCAGCTCTTCGCAAGCGGTGTGCGCGCGGTAGAAACGATAACGGCCTCACGGCCCTTTGCAGCATGGCTCATGCGACACCTCCGGTGAATGAACGACCCTCTGCGGACAGATGCTCGATGAGCGATGCCGGCTTCCAGAACTCGTGATCACCTCCTGGCTGGGTCGCGAAACTCTGCATCCGTCTCGATACTTCATAGAGCGTCTGGGAATCCGCGTAATGCATCGGGCCACCGCGCCAAATGGGAAACCCATAGCCCATCAGATAAACGATATCGATGTCCGATGCGCGCTGGGCAATCTTTTCTTCGAGAATTCGCGCCCCCTCGTTGACGAGTGCGTACACCAGTCGGTCTACGATCTCACGATCATCGAGCTTTCGAAGCGGTGTTCCCGCGGCCTTACGCGCCTCATCGATGATCGTGCTAACCACCGTCGATGGATAAGCCGTGCGATCGCCTTTTTTGTAGTCGTACCAACCGGCACCGGTCTTTTGTCCAAAACGCCCCAGCTCGCAAAGCTTATCGGCGATGACCTGCCGGACTTTGAGAGACCCTTCTTCGTACTGACGCTTGCGGATATGCCAACCGATGTCGTTGCCCGCAAGATCTCCCATACGAAACGGCCCCATTGCAAAGCCGAACTTTTCGACCGCACGATCGATTTGCTCGGGGCTCGCGCCTTCGTTGATCATCTGCATCGCCTGTGCGGAGTAGTGATGGATCATTCGGTTGCCGATGAAGCCATCGCACACACCCGACACTACAGCCGTCTTTTTTATTTTCTTGGACAGCGTCGTAGCGGTGGCGAGAACGTCAGGCGTCGTCTTCGCGCCACGCACCACCTCGAGTAAACGCATCACGTTCGCTGGGCTGAAAAAGTGTAAGCCGATGACATCCTGTGGGCGGGAGGTAAAGCCTGCGATGTGGTTAACGTCGAGTGTCGACGTATTGGTGGCGAGAATCGCGCCCTGCCGTACCGTCGAATCGAGTGTACGAAATACTTTTTCTTTGACGCTCATTTCCTCGAAGACTGCTTCGATCACAAGATCGACGTCCTTGATGGCGGGATATTCGAGTACAGGGGTCAAAAGTCCCATTCGGGACTCCATCTTCGCGCTATCGAGCTTGCCCTTTTTGACCTGGCCTTCGTACACCTCGCGGATACGACCGACGCCACGATCAAGCGCGTCCTTATTGAGCTCGAGAAGGCGAACCGGAATGCCTGCGTTCAAGAAATTGATGGCGATCCCAGTTCCCATCGTGCCTGCGCCAATGATGGCGACACTTTTGACATCACGTGACTTGATGTCAGGCGGGATATCATCAATTCGAGATGCGGCACGCTCGGCAAAAAATACGTGTCTTAGAGCAGCTGAGACAGGGCCGTCCATCAACTGCTTGAATAAGCGACCTTCTTCTGCCAACCCAGCATCAAAGGAGTTTTCGGCGCCGAACTGAACTGCATCGATGATCGATAGTGGTGCCGGATATTCTTTGAAAGCCACTTTCGCCGTATTGCGCGCAAACTGGCAAAGCGCCTGCACGTCGGGTTCACGCACTTTCATATCTCGTGCGCGGGGCAATACCTTGCCGGACTTCAGCGCAGCAGCCGACGCTTCGGCGACTGATACGGCGGCATCGATTAGGCCGGATTCGACCACCTTGTCGAAGAGTGGCGACTTTGCGAAGAGCGTCACCGGCAAGGGTTCTCCAGACAACATGACGTTGAGTGCGCCTTCGACGCCAATCAGTCTCGGAAGACGCTGAGTGCCGCCCGCTCCGGGGAGCAAACCGAGCTTCACCTCTGGGAGTCCAATTTTCGCGTTTGTGAGGGCGACTCGATGGTGGCAGCTCATCGCGAGTTCGAGTCCTCCGCCTAGCGCCATGCCTTCGATTGCCGCAACGGCAGGTTTGGTCATGCGCTCGAGAAAGGAATTCAGCGTCCAGAGCGAGGGGCCGCGACGCATATCCGGTCCGCCGAACTCGCGGATGTCAGCTCCTGCGCTGAAGGTGGCGTTTGATCCAATCAGAACAACGCCCTCGACGCCATCATCGGCGACCGCGCGTTCGAGTGCCAAAAGCAGGTCTCGACGCAAGGCGAAACCCAGGCTGTTCACAGGCGGGGACTGGAACGCGATTACCGCAATTCGACCGCGGGTCGAATAATCCACTTTCGTCATTAACATATACCTCTCATTTGTCTTGCAGCCCGCCCGTCAGCACGATGCGCATGGCAGCCTCGACGGATAAATCCGTTGGCTGTATCCGATCTCGAGGCAGGTAGAGCGTGTAGCCACCGATTTGATAACTCATAGGAAGATAAACCGCGACCAGCGAACTATCGGTCCCGATGCCAGGAAGGCTCGCATTTTCTTGTGTGACGAAACCGATGACTCGTCCGGGGCCGAATTCCACCATCACTACCCGCTGAAGGTCGCCCCCCGCTTCGCCGACACGCACCAACTTGGTGAGATCACGCAGCGCTGCAAAGACCGTTTTGACCACCGGGACCCGCAGCAATAGATTTTCACCCAGCTCGAAGAGCCGCCGAACGACATAGGCGTTGACCAGTAGGCCGACGATGATCAGCAGCAAAAAGCCAGCGACCAAGCCCATGCCCGGTCTGTAGAACGAGGCCGGCAAGAGCCAGTTGATCGGCCCTGATAACAAGGACTCGGCAGTGACACCTAGCCAATAAACGAAATAGAGCGTCAGGCTGATCGGCAAAATCGTCAGCAGGCCCTTTAGCACCACTCGGCCAAGCGTCTTCATGGGGGATCTCCTGACCAGAAGTATACCGGGGGGTATCATCGGTCGTCGCATCCTATGTCACGCTCTCCAAGGTCTTTTGATCGCCATGTATATCCCTTCCCTATTTAAAGAATCCGATACCGCCACCATTGAGCGTTTCGTCGACGAACACCCGCTGGCTACGGTGGTTCTGGTCACAGACGGCCAGCCACACGTCGATCACATCCCATTCATGAGAATTTCTGGCCTCTCGCCCGGTGGCGTCCTGATTGCGCACGTTGCTAAAGCCAACAACACATGGAAACTGATTGATCAAAACCCTTCGGCGATGCTCGTCTTCACGGGAGCCTCTGCCTACGTTTCTCCGTCGTTCTATCCGAGTAAGCCCATCACTCATGAAGTCGTTCCGACCTGGAACTACGTCGGCGTTCACCTGAAAGGCAAGTTGAGTTATTCCCACGATCACGACGAGAAGAAACGCACCGTCGATCATCTGACTCGCAAGATGGAGGCGACGCGCGCAGAGCCATGGTCGATCGATGATGCGCCCGCGTCTTATATCGCGGCGATGCTCTCAGGCGTCGTCGCGCTCTCATTTCAAATTGAAACTATCGAAGCAAAGTTCAAGGCGAGCCAGAATAAAACCCGAAAGGATAGGCAGGGAGTAATCGATGGTCTTGAATCGAATTCTTTGACTGCTGAGGCTGCGGCAATCGTCAAACAACATCTGGATCGATGACCGCGCAATACTAGAACGCTAGTGCAGAAAGTGGCCGATAATGGCCGGTGTGTTTACACTCACACCTCATGAAGAAAGCCTCTTTCAGCGTTCTGCGTCCGCGAAAGCGGAAAAAGAATAGTGCAGCCCGAGACAGCCTCATCGAGGCTGTCCGTAAATTGCTCAGGCACTCCCATCCCAGTGAGATCACGACCGCGATGGTCTTATCTGAAGCCAACGTCGCTCGAGGGACGCTCTATCTGCATTTTGAGGACTTTTCGAGTTTGCTGGAGATGGTGTTACTTGAGGCGTTCTCGGAGTCCGTAGAAGAAAACATCGACTCACTACGTGATCTTATCGACAATGCATCAACCAAAAAGGCACTGATCAGAGGCGTAGAAAAACTGACTAAAGCCTCACAAGGCCCAAGTCGTCGGGACTTTCGTTTTTCAAGACTCCGCCTGATCGCCTACGCGGAGAAAAACCAGCGGTTCGCCAAACTTCTGGCAGAAGAGCAGACTCGCCTCAACAAGAAGTTCGAAGATATTTTTCAGGCGCTGAAGAAAAAAGGCTGGCTGAATAAGAGCCTTGATTTGAAATCCGTGGTTATTTTTGTACAGGCTTACACGCTCGGACAAATCATCGATGACGTAGCGGGTGAAAAAATGCCGCCCGATGCCTGGAACTACCTGATCAGTCAGGTTGTCGAGAAAATACTGATCAATCATTGATCACGCGGTCTCGGGTAGCATAACCTCGCAGCCGCTCACGAACGCCTGCCGAGGAATATCATGTCTCGCGACCCCAGTTCTGCATCGTCTGATACTACCGCCCGACCGAATCGCGGCCTGGCCAGAGCGCTTGACGTCGTAGAGCGCGCGGGGAACCGGCTGCCCGATCCCGCCGTACTGTTTTTGCTGCTCATGCTTGTGGCCTGGATCATCAGCGCGGTGTTGTCGGGAGTCAGCTTTAACGAGATAGACCCGAGAAGCGGTAAGCCGCTAGAGATCCGAAATCTACTCGCGGGAGAATCGCTTACCGCGTTCATGTCGACCATGGTGTCGACGTTCACCAGCTTTCCGCCGCTCGGTGTCGTTCTTGTGGCGATGCTCGGACTCGGCGTCGCTGAACATACGGGTTTCATCAATGCCGTGTTACGGGCGGCGATGGCGGTCACGCCGCGGATGTTGTTGACGCCGGCGCTGATCGCCGTGGGCATTTTGAGCCATGTCGCCGTTGATGCCGGCTATGTCCTCGTCATCCCGCTTGGCGCAGTCATTTTTTACGCTGCGGGACGCCACCCCCTCGCCGGAATTGCTGCAGCATTTGCCGGCGTCTCAGGTGGGTTCAGTGCGACGTTAGGAGTCCCCTCGAGTCTCGATCCGCTTCTCGCAGGACTGACGCAGACTGCGGCGCAGCTTGTCGATCCATCAGTCATCGTCAACCCGCTCAATAATTTTTATTTCACGACGGCCTCCTCTCTCCTCATCATCCTTATGGGATGGGCACTCACCGATCTCGTGATCGAGCCGCGTCTGAAAGCCACTGCCATCGATGGTGATCCGTCAAATCTTCCCACCCAGGAACCCCTACAAGACTCCGAAAGACGCGGGTTGCGTTACGCCCTGATTGTGTCAGTGCTGGCTGTAGTCGTGTTTACCCTGACATTGTTGCCTGAGAACACGCCTTGGGCGGCGGCACCGAACGCCGATGGCGTTCGGCTGTTACTGGCCTCTGGCGCTCCACTCATGCAATCGATCGTCCCAATCATTTTCATCGGATTTCTTCTTCCGGGCATTGCGTACGGAGTCGCCGCCGGCAGCATCAAAACTCATCGCGATGTCGTTGCCGGTATGACCAAAGCCATGTCGGGGATGGGGTACTACATCGTCATGACTTTCTTTTGTGCGCAATTCATCTACGCGTTTGGGCAATCTAATCTCGGGGCGTTGCTCGCTATCAAAGGTGCGAATGCGCTGCGCGAGGCAGCGTTGCCTCTCGGCGTCACGCTTGCCGGCATTATCGTGTTGACGAGTCTCGTCAATTTATTGGTAGGCTCCGCTTCCGCGAAATGGGCTCTGATCGGCTCAATCATGGTGCCGATGCTGATGCAGCTCGGGGTATCGCCCGATCTCACGCAAGCGGCCTACCGCGTCGGAGACAGCTCGACGAATATCATCACGCCGCTGCTGCCCTACTTCCCGTTGATTGTCGTTTTTTGTCGGCGGTATGTGCAGCGCGCCGGAATCGGTACGCTTGTTGCGTTGATGCTGCCGTACTCGGTGACGTTCATCGTCTGCTGGACGGCATTCCTGCTCGTGTTTTGGGGTCTCGAGTTACCGCTCGGCATAGGCTCAAGCTATGAATACTCTCGAAGTGAAGCGCCGAATATTCCTTAGGACTCGTTGATATCCGAGGCCGACTGAACTCTCGTCGCCAATATTTTGTCGATGGCGTTGCCGTCCATGTCGACGACCTCAAAACGCCATCCTGCCCAAGTCACGTACTCGCCCTCTGTAGGGACAGCCCCTCGAAGTAAAAGAAACATGCCGCTTAATGAGGAGTATCGATTTCGTTCCTCCTCCGGGAGTTGACGGATTTCGAGTAAGTCCTTGAGGTCTAGTACGGGCGTCGATCCTTCTAGTAACCAACTTCCGTCCTCGCGCCGTACACCCCACTCCATTTTTTGTCCCGCAGCCGTGAACTGACCGGTAATCGCTTCCAGGAGGTCCTGCATCGTGACGATGCCGAGCACCGCGCCATATTCGTCGACGATCATCGCCATCTTAGCGTCGGACTTCTGAAGTTGCGTCAAAAGGTCGAGCGCCGAACTCGACTCGGGAACGAATATCGGGTCGTCTAGCAGGCTCTCGATTGACCCTCCGTTACCCTCAACGAGACTCTGAACCATTGACTTGGTTCGTAAAATTCCGAGTACGTGATTCCAGTCGTCTCGGATAACCGGATACCGTGCGCGATGAGTCGAAGAAATGGTTCTAAGATTCTCCGCAAGGCCAGCGCCCACATCGAGACACACGACGTCTGCAATCGGAACCATCAGAGACACGAGCTTTCGTTCGTCGAGACGAAACAAGTTCTGCATCATCGCGCGCTCTTCCGACTCGAGGACACCGGACTCTGCCCCCTCTTTCAGAACTGCGTAAATCTCCTCTTCGGTCACCTCCGATTCACGCTTTTCGGGAATCGATAGCAGCTTCAACAAAATTTCTGTCGATCGCGAAAGCAAGTTGACGAATGGTCGAGTCGCCATAGAGAGCAACGCGATCGGGCGCGAGATGAGTCGCGCCATAAGCTCCGGATAGGTTTGGGCAATCCGCTTCGGAATCAGTTCGCCGACCACGATAGAAAAATAGGTGATCGTGACTACGACGAACCCGGTAGACACATAGTTGGCATACTGCGTGCCGAAACCGGCATCTTCGAGAAATACCTGAAACGGCTTCGCCAAAGTTGCCTCGCCCACAATTCCGCTCAAAACACCGATCGAGGTGATACCGACTTGAACGGTTGAGAGGAAGCGATTCGGATTATCGGCGAGCTTGAGCGCTTGAACCGCCCCTTCATCTCCTCGCTCGGCCGCGCTTTCGAGTCGAACACGCTTAGCAGTCAGGATGGCGATCTCGGCCATCGCAAACAGGCCATTGAAAAAAATCAGGCTTGCTAGAAAAGCGATTTCCATGACAGTTCAAATTCTACAGAAATGCGCTCGAACGCATGACGACCGGGTTGATCGTCGCGCGCCACTTAGTCTTTGAAGAACGGCTCGACCACGCCTTTACGAGTGATGGTCAGAGGCTTGCCACGACGATCAACGGTGTTTCCGATCGTCGTTCGTATCCAGCCTTGCGAAATGCAATATTCCTCCACGTTGGTGTACTCGACGCCGTTTAAGCGTATCCCAACGTGACGCGCAAGAGTTGCCTCGTCGTAATAGCGGCTATTCGGGTCAACGCTCAGTCGGTCAGGAAAGCTAGTTGGCAATGTCGTTTCATTCATAGGTTCAATCATAGCTCATAGCTCAACACCAACGGTCAGCGGCGTCCCGCCAATCAACGCGCAGGCCTCCTCCACCCCTTACTCGCCATGCATGTTTCAAAATCGGCATCGCTCTCGTTTTTGGTCTTCGTCTGACACGCTGCGCGAGCGGCGTCAAATGGCTCGGCGCCTGACCCCACCCACCCTCGGTCCGATAGCGACTGACACCCAAAAAGGGCGGCGACTACAGTCATGATTAACAGCGAGTAAGGCTTAGCCAAGATGGGATGCTTGAGACGAAACATAAAATCTTCTAGTCGTTTTTAATGGAAAGGATTTATACCGCCGCGCGGATTCGCCGGTTTTACAGGCACAGTTGGAAGAATAACGTGTCTCGCTCTGGGAAGTCGTAAGTCATCGGTAGTTCACATCTATCGATTTGCATAAACCCAACAGATCGATAGAACGCATGAGACCGAGTCGCTGCGGACGGAGTATCGAGAATGATCTGAGTCATATTCCTGCTCTTCGCAGCCGCTATAAATTTCTCATAGAGCGCCATCGCAATGCCGCGATCTCTACCACGGTAATCCGCCGCCACGAAGAATTTCTTCATCACGCCGAGATCATCTCGTAGACGCATTAAGCCAATGCTGCCCACGATCACCCCCGCCGAGGTCACGGCGATCAAGAACGCCCCACCTCGTAGACCATAGTAGGCATCGATATCGGTTAGATCTTTTTGGTCGTTGATAGAGAGATTGAGGTGAAATTCGTCGTTCTGGATACCAAGCACGAGCGAAACGACACCCGCATTGTCCTCTTTTCGGAATTCTCTAATGAGCACTGTCTCGTTCATTGCGCTCGACCGTCGAGTGACTACGACAGCTCAATCTACTAGATATTAATTTTAGTTGTTCAAATCGCTTGGCGAGACTCGCTCGGTCGACGGCGTATGACGCCACGATTCCCCTTGAAGCAGCGCAGCGATATAGCGATGTTGCATTCATACTATGTTGTATGTATGCTATGTGACATGAGTCGTCAAAAAGAAGAACCCGTGTTCAACCGAGTTGAAGAGCGACGGACGTCCAAGGGGATGTCCCGCCAGCAACTCGCGGATACGGTTGGCGTGCATTACCAGACCATTGGCTATCTCGAGCGTGGGGAGTACAGCCCTAGCCTCATCCTCGCGCTGAAGATCGCCAAAGCACTGGATACCGAAATTCCCGAGCTCTTCTCGATCAAACCTTTCAAAAAAGGAACCTAACGCATGGCAAGCCAAGACAAGAAATTTTACTGGGCGCACGGTGTGTCGCGAGACGAGGTACTCCGGGCGCTGTCTGATCAGAGAAGCTCAGTGCTTTATCGACAGAATGTGCGTCGATTCCTGGTGATCTTTGCGTCGCTTTCGATGATGGCCTTGGTGATTTCAGCCCTCCTCATCAACGGCAAAATTCAAAGTTATATCGAGGGTATTGCGATTGGTTTGGCGATTACCCTGTATTTCATACTTCGAAAGTCTTGCAGACTAATGGCCGAAGCACCCGCCGAACTTCTAGATGAGCGCCTACTCGAGATTCGAAATCAAAACTATGTCATTTCCTACGGGATTCTTACGTTCCTTGTAGGTTTCGCCGTCGGCAGTGTCTGGATGATCGATATCGCGTTCACGAGAGGAATGATTGCGGAACCGCTTCTTCATCGTGAGATGATCACCCCCTTCGTCATCGCGTTTTTCATGGTCGGAGTCTTGCTGCCGAACATGGTGCTCGCCTGGAATCTACCTCCAGATCGCGAGCCATAAACCAGTCGTACGATAACGGATGCGCCCAGCAAAGCATGTGACGAAAAATTGATCATGGAACCCGGCAAGGGACTGCGAGCTCCTTCGAGAAGAAAGTGGAGCGGGCGAT
>JAFMKA010000003.1 GCA_017853175.1 Steroidobacteraceae bacterium
TCTCGATCGACACGAACTTCTATCCGCTCGGTTCGTGCACGATGAAGTACAACCCTAAGGCCTGTAATCAGTACGCGATGCTGCCGGAGTTTCTCTCGCGGCATCCGCTCGCGCCTGATTCACAGGGGCAGGGGTTCCTCTCATGCATGTTCGAGCTGCAGGAGATGCTCAAAGAGGTGACCGGCATGAAAGCCGTGTCGCTCAATCCTATGGCCGGTGCTCACGGTGAATTCGCCGGTGTGGCGATGATTCGTGCCTATCACCGTGCACGCGGTGATTTGGCGCGTAACGAGATCATCGTTCCTGAGGCCGCTCACGGCACGAATCCTGCGACGGCGACCATGTGCGGTTGCATCGTGCGCGAGATTCCGGTCGATGCCGAGGGTGACGTCGATATCGAAGCCCTCAAGAAGGCAGTGGGTCCGAACACGGCAGGCATCATGCTGACCAATCCTTCGACGCTCGGTGTCTTCGAGCGCAAGATCGAAGAAGTCGCGCGCATCGTTCACGGTGCCGGTGGATTGCTCTATTACGACGGTGCGAATCTCAACGCGATTCTCGGCAAGGTTCGCCCGGGCGATATGGGCTTCGATGTCATCCACATGAACTTGCACAAGACCTTCTCGACGCCGCACGGCGGCGGTGGTCCGGGTGCCGGTGCGGTGGGCGTGAGTGCCCGACTCGAACCCTTCCTTCCGGTACCTGTGGTCGGTCGCGAAGGAGAGGTGTATCGCTGGCTCACCGAAAACGATCGACCTCAGTCGATCGGCCGACTCTCCGCGTTCATGGGCAATGCGGGCGTGCTGCTGCGTGCGTATATCTACATGCGCATGCTGGGCCGCGAGGGGATGAGCCGCGTCGGTGAGTTCGCGACGCTCAATGCCAACTACGTCATGGCACGACTTCGCGCAGCGGGATTCGATCTCGCCTACCCGAATCGTCGAGCGAGCCACGAGTTCATCATCACGATGAAGCGTCAGGCCAAGGAGCTCAACGTGACGGCCATGGATATCGCCAAGCGACTGCTCGATTACGGCTTCCATGCGCCGACAACCTACTTTCCGTTGCTCGTTCCCGAGTGTCTGCTCATCGAGCCGACGGAGACCGAGAGCCGCGAGACGCTCGATGGATTCATCGACGCCATGGTGGCGATCCTCGGTGAAGCCTCGAGTGACGCGACGAAGCTCAAGGCGGCGCCGTACACCATGCCGGTACGGCGTCTCGATGACGTTCGGGCGGCCAAGCAACTGGAGCTCACCTGGAAGCCGGTAGACTCGGCGGCTTGATGAAAACCGATAGACCCAAGCCGACCGGATTCGTCCGTCTCGTCAACGCATTTGGTAACACCTGGAAGGGTTACGTCGGTGCGTTTCGCGAGGAGGCGGCGTTCCGGCAGGAACTCGCGCTCTGCGCGGTGCTGTTCCCTCTCGGCTTGTGGCTGGGTGAAAACGGGGTCGAGCGCGCCATACTCGTCGGCCCCATTTTCATCGTCCTGATCGTCGAGCTGCTCAACAGCGGCATCGAGGCGACGGTCGACCGGATCGGTCTCGAGCGTCACCAGCTCTCGGGGCTCGCCAAAGACCTGGGGTCGGCGGCGGTGTTCACGTCCTTCGCGATGCTCGTCGTCGTCTGGGCGCTGGTGTTGCTCGATCGCTAACGACTCATTGCGGAGACAGACATGACGGCACTCATCTGCGGTTCGGTGGCCTACGATACGGTGATGGTCTTCGAAGGGCACTTCAAAGATCACATCCTCGCTGATCGCATCCATATGCTGAACGTGGCATTCCTCGTTCCGGGGCTGCGCCGCAATTTCGGGGGTTGCGCGGGCAACATCGCGTATAACCTGAAGCTCCTCGGTGGTGAGGGTAAGGTGATGGCGACGGTCGGTTCCGATTTCGGACCGTATCGCGCATGGATGATCGACAACGGTTTGCCGCTCGACCTGATCCGCCAACTCGATGACGAGTACACGGCGCAGGCGTACATCACGACCGACGCCGATAACAACCAGATCACGGCCTTCCACCCTGGTGCGATGAATCATGCGCACGTCAACAAGGTGCCGAAAGACGGTGGAATACGTCTCGGCATCGTCGCGCCCGAGAGTCATCTCGGTATGCTCGACCACGCTGCGCAATTTGCAGCGCTGGGTATCCCGTTTATTTTCGACCCGGGTCAGGCGATGACGCTGCTCGGACCTGACGATCTGCGCACCATGATCGGCCAAGCGAGTTGGGTGGCGGTCAATGATTACGAGGCGAGCTTGCTCGTCGAACGTACCGGTTGGTCGCTCGAGACCATCGCGAGCAAAGTAAAGGCACTGATCGTGACGCGTGGCGCCGAGGGATCGCACATCCATGCCGACGGCGTCGTACACCACATCCCCTCGGTGAAGCCTGAAAAAATCGCTGACCCGACGGGCTGTGGTGATGCCTATCGCGGCGGTTTGTTGTTCGGCCTGCAGCGAGGGCTCGACTGGCCCACCACGGGCCGGATCGCCTCGCTGATGGGTTCGCTCAAGATTGCCCATCACGGCACTCAAAACCATCGTTTCGGTCGCGAAGAATTTTCGAGGCTCTACAAACAGGCCTTCGGCGTTTCGCTCGGGGCTTGAGCGGACAAGTCGATTTCTTTGATGATCGACCGGCGCGCGGCAAAGTCGCCGCAGCGCCTGTCGACGATGAGCTGCGCGCTTTGGCCGACCGCCTCCCTGCCGGGGTGCGTTTCGGAACGTCGACGTGGTCTTTCTCGGGATGGCAGGGGATCGTCTACGGCGGTGAGTACGACGAGACCCAACTCTCTCGTGAGGGTCTCGCGGCTTACGCGAGACACCCCTTATTGCGTAGCGTCGGGGTCGATCGAAGCTACTACCGACCTCTCGACGACAAGACCTTGCAGCGCATGTCCGAGGCCGTTGGCGACGATTTCCGGTTTTTGATCAAAGCCCATGCGGCGCTAATGCTGCCGAAGAGCGCGCGTCGACCCGAGTATCTACTCGGCGTACCCGATGTCTTTCTCGATGCGACGTATGCAACGCGTAACGTGATCGAGCCCGCGCGGCGTGTTCTCGGTGACAAGCTCGGCGTCATCCTGTTTCAGTTTTCGCCGCTCGGTGATCGGGTGCTGCGTTATCGACGCGAACTGCTCGATCGACTTGAGGCGTTTCTGTCAGGGCTTCCCAAGGAGGCGCGATACGCCGTCGAGTGGCGTGATACGGCGATGCTGGGGTCAGACCTTGCCGAGCTTTTCGCGCGTCATAAGGTGGCTTATGGTTTCGCAGCCCACCCGCGAATGCCGAGTGTCGATGAGCAGGCGATGTTTGACTCCGGCGAGGGGCCGATGGTGATTCGGTGGTTGCTACGACGTGATCGAAGTTACGAAGAAGCGCGAGGCACTTACGCGCCCTTTGACCGATTGGTCGAGCCCGATGCCGAGGTGAGGCGTCGCATCCTGACGCTTGTTCGAGGTGCCGTCAGGCAGGGCCGCGAAGCCCTGGTCATCGTCAACAACAAGGCCGAGGGCTCCGCGCCGCTCAGCGTGCAGCAATTAGCGCGCGAGTGGTCGGCGGTCGGCTAAACTTTCGGCTATGTCCGCTTCAACCGGTGCTGTAGCACCCGACATCGCGGCCGCTGTTGCCGCCTTGCGCGCGGGCGAGCTCGTGGCCTTTCCGACCGAGACCGTTTATGGGCTCGGTGCCGATGCGCGCAACCCCGAGGCGTTGCGCAAGGTGTATGCGCTCAAGGGCCGACCGTCGACGCACCCGCTCATCCTGCATGTGCTCTCGGCCGACGATCTCAAAGATTGGGTGTCCGACATCCCCGCGCCCGCTCGAGCACTGACGAGTCGATTTTGGCCAGGGCCACTCACGATCGTATTGCCACGCTCGACTCGGGTCTCCGACGAGCTCACCGGTGGGCAAGACACAGTCGCGATTCGGGTGCCGGCGCATCCGGTGGCGCGTGCCTTGCTCGCAGCATTCGGTGGCGGCATCGCCGCACCTTCGGCGAATCGTTACGGTCGTGTTTCGCCGACGCGGGCGTCTCATGTTCGCGAGGAGTTTCCCGAAGGTCTGCTCGTGCTCGAAGGCGGCGACTGCGAGGTCGGTCTCGAATCGACGATCGTTTCGCTCGTCGATGCGGTTCCGAGATTATTGAGACCGGGCTCGATTTCCCGCGCCGACCTCGAAACGGTGCTCGGCGAGTCCGTGAAGGTGGGCTCGAGTGCAGATACCCCACGTGTCCCCGGCAGCACCGTGCAGCACTACGCGCCGCAGACGCCACTCGAGCTTGTTCCTTCTGGAGCACTCTCGACTGCCGAGGCCGCGGCCGCCGCGCGCGGCGAGCGTGTGGTGACTCTGGCATGTCCGCCGAGCAGCGACCCCGCGACGTATGGCCGCCGGCTTTATGCGGAGTTGCGGCGACTCGACAAGCTCGGGGCCTCACGTATCCTCGTCGAGTCCGTTCCTCAATCTCCGCAGTGGGATGCCGTCCGCGATCGTCTCTCCCGAGCGGCCGCGACGTTTCTTTGACCACAGCGTTATCCTTTCATCCAGAGCGAGTCATTGCCGATGAGTCCGAGCCGTAAATCATCGTTTATCGATCCGTTTCAGCCGCGCGAGATTCGTCGTCTCGTGGGTGAGTTCGGTTCGCCACTCCTCATAGTCGACTGCGAGCGCGTGCGTCGCCAGTATCGCGAGCTGCGTCGCGCGCTGCCGGGTGTCGATCTGCATTACGCGCTCAAGCCGCTCCCTCATCCGGCCGTGGTTCGCGCGGTGCTCGAAGAGGGCGGTTTCCTAGATCTCGCAACCACGGGAGAGGTCGAGCTCGTCGCGCGTATGGGTGTCGACCCCGACTTGTGTATCCACACGCATCCCATCAAGCGCGACTCAGATATTCGCGATGCCCTCAAGCGTGGGGTGAAGGTGTTCGTGGCCGACAACCCGGACGAACTACGCAAGTTCGTACCGTATGCCCAGACCGCCGAAGTGTTGCTGCGCGTGTCATTCCGCAGTCCGGGGGCTGTCTCCGATCTCTCGCGCAAATTCGGCTGTGACCCAGAATCTTTGCTGGCTTTGGCAAGACGAGCACGAGATCTCGGTGTGAAAGTCCGGGGCTTGTCGTTCCACGTCGGCTCGCAAGCGCCCGACCCCGGCAAACATGTCGAGGCGATCGAGGCTTGCGCGCGTCTGCTCTCGGCGGCGCGCCGCGAACGACTCGGCCCTTGCGATACGCTCGATATCGGCGGTGGTTTTCCCATCGATTACGCTTCGAGCGCGCCGAGCATCGGTTACTTCTGCAAGCCCATCCGTGCCGCACTCGCCAAGCTGCCGAAGCGCGTGCGCATCATCGCCGAGCCCGGACGTTATATCGCGGGGCCGAGCGCCATCGGTGTCGCGAGCGTCATGGGTCGTGCGCGGCGTGAGGGGCGATGGTGGTATTACCTCGACGACGGACTCTACGGCTCGTATAGCGGACAGCTGTTCGATCACGCGCGCTATCCGCTCGAATCATTGAAGACGGGCAAGCATCGCGAACCCGCTGTGCTCGCAGGTCCGACTTGCGACAGCATCGACGTCATCACCGAGAACATTCTGCTGCCCGAGCTCGACTCCGGAGATCTCATCGTGGGTCGCGCGATGGGCGCGTACACCTGGGCGAGCGCGTCGGAGTTCAACTTCTTCCCGCGAGCCACCGTCGTGTCGGTCAATCTCACGCCCGGTGATCGCGGCAGTGTGATGCGGCTCGACCACTGATGCGTATCCACGCTGCTGATTTCGTGACGGGCGCGGCCTCGGCACGAGGCGTGGCGATCGTCATCGACGTATTCCGGGCTTGCTCGTTGCAAGCGCACGCTCTGGCAGCCGGCGCCGAGGCGATCATTCCGGTCGAAGGTGTCGAAGAGGCGCAGGCGCTGAAGGCGCGTAATCCGCAGTGGTTATTGATCGGCGAGCGACATGCGCGGCGATTACCGGGATTCGATTGCGGCAACTCGCCATCGGAAGTGCTCGCTGCCGGGCCTGCCGGACGCACGATCGTCCACACGACCCATGCGGGCACTCAAGGATTGATGGCCGCCTCGCGCGTGGTCAGCCATGTGTTCACCGGAGCTTTCGTCAATTTCTCCGCTACGATCGCAGCGGTGCGAGCCCTCGCGCCCGAGGAGGTCACGATTGTCGCCATGGGGCACGAAGCCCGTGAACGCTGCGACGAAGACGATCTCTGTCGCGAGGCCATGATCGCTGTCCTGCAGGGCCACGCGTTTCCGGTGAAGAATGTGGCGGATCGATTACGCCATGCGCCTGCCGCCGCTAAATTTTTCGATCCTCAGGCGGATTGGGCACCCGAGGGCGATTTCGATTTTTGCACCCGTGTCGATGCCGTGCCCTTTGCCGTCTCCCTGATTCCGGGGTCGATGGGACGGCCCGTTCTCGTACGTCACGATTTACGATACGCCGTGCCGATCCATGTCTGAGAGGACAATTCGAAACGTCGTGTTCGATATCGGTTGGGTGTTGGTGCACTTGGCGCCGACGCCGCTCTTGCAGTTACTGCGTGATCATGGCGCGAAGGTGGACCAGCTCGAGCAGGTGACGAGTCGGATCGATTTACATGAACACGAAAGCGGCAGACTCGATGGAGCGGGATTGGTCTCGAACATTGCAGGCCTCGCACCCCGTAGACCCCCCTCCGAGCTCGTTGCGGCGGCTTGGGTCGATATGTTCGATCCCGAACCGAGGATGTTCAGCCTGGCCGAACGCCTGCGCAGCCGATATCGGGTTTATCTGCTCTCAAATGTCGGCGATCTGCACTGGGCGGAGTTGCAACGACGGTTTCGGTTGCACGAGCTCGGGCAAGGCGTCGTGACGTCTTTTGAGGTGGGCGTCATGAAGCCCCATGCTGAGATCTACGCTCAGACCGAAAAGCGCTTTTCCTTGATTCCGACCGAAACCGTGTTCATCGATGATCGACTCGAAAATATTGAAGCGGTCCGCGTGCGGGGCTGGCATGGCATCGTCCATGCCGGCCACAATGACACCGTCAGTGCCTTGCGAGCGCTCGGTGTCGAGACGGAGTGAGTCTATGCCTGTGATCGCGACGACGGTGGGGTTGCTCGTGCTTTCCAACGTCTTCATGACGTTTGCGTGGTATGCCCATCTCAAAAATCTGAACGACAAGCCGTGGTGGATCGCGGCCCTGGCCAGTTGGGGTATCGCGCTGTTCGAGTATCTCTTGCAAGTTCCTGCCAACCGTATCGGCTATACCGAGTTATCTTTGGCTCAGCTGAAGATCGTTCAAGAGGTCGTGACGCTCACGGTCTTTGTACCGTTCGCCGTGCTCTACATGCGACAGCCGATCAAGCTCGACTATCTTTGGGCAGCCCTCTGTATGCTCGGCGCGGTGTATTTCATCTTCCGGAGCCCGACGTGAACGATCGTGCCGGTTCGACTGCGATTCATCGGCGAGTCGAGGCCTTGCGCGAAGGGCGTGATCCGACCTTGATTGCGAAGATGCCCTCGGGCTGGGCCGTGTTCGGCGAGCGCCAGTTCTTGCGCGGCTATGCCTTGCTGTTGCCTGACCCGGTCGTGCCCACGCTCAATGATTTACCCGCTCCAGCTCGCGATCTATTTTTATCGGACATGAGTCGTCTCGGCGACGCCTTGCTCGCTGCGACGGGCGCTTTGCGCATCAACTACGCGATGTTCGGCAATCTTGAGCCCGCGTTGCACGCGCACGTCGTCCCGCGCTATCGGGACGAACCATCACCGCTCGATGTCGCGCATCCTTGGGCGTATGACTGGAACGCAGCACCGGTCTTTGACCCGGCGCGAGAAGCCGCGCTTATCGCAACCGTGCGTGCCTCACTCGAGTCGAGCGTATGAAAGCGGCAGAGCGGTTGTCGACTTGATGGTCTCGAGAGAGAAGCTCGCACTCACATCGAGCATTTCGAGAGCACCAATCAGACGTTTATAGACGACGTCGTAGGCCTCGATGTCGGGGACCACGACGCGAAGCAGGTAGTCGACATCGCCACT
Organism: Steroidobacteraceae bacterium; assembly: GCA_017853175.1. Taxonomy (GTDB): domain Bacteria; phylum Pseudomonadota; class Gammaproteobacteria; order Steroidobacterales; family Steroidobacteraceae; genus UBA964. The sequence goes on from JAFMKA010000003.1 coordinate 8,036, forward strand.
CATGCGATGCAACTCGGTGACCTCCGGCAGGTCGCGTACAACTTTCGCGAAACGCTCGTACCAAGCCGCGCTGTGGCTCGGTGCTTTGATGGTGACGAAGACCGTCGTCCCGACGTTGAGCGCTCGGGCATCAAGCAGGGCGACGGTTCGTCGGATGACGCCTGTGTCGCGCAGGCGCTGGATGCGCCGCCAACAGGGTGCCTTCGAGAGTCCGACGCGCTCGGCGATCTCGGCGGCGGTCAGGCTCGCATCTTTCTGCAGGACGTCCAGGATTTTACGGTCGAGCTTATCCATGGAATAAAATTTCTCGATAGTTATATATAGCGCAACATTGTTTCGCATAAAGTCGATTTTGTCGACGTCTTCGAAACCCGGTTGCCGCCCTTGAGAGATATTGTTGAAGCCCATGAAGTTACTGCGCGCGTTCACCGAGCACCCGGCCACCGTAGGCGAGACCTACTTCGGGCATCTGTGTCAGGCGGGTAGCTTCGGGCTCCGCATGGTGTTTTCCGGAATCGCCTGCCTGCTGCACGGCATTTTTCCGTTTCTCTTCGTGACCACCGGCTCCGATGCCGTGAAGGGTCTACACACCGAAATGAGCGCGCGCCGCGAGCGTGCACTCCGAGGCGAAGTGCCGATCCGCTAAACTCCGCGGCGGTTCACTCGCCCGGATGTTTCCCTTGGGTTCCCACTCCAGTTCGACTCTGCCCGAGCTGCGCCTGCGTCGCGGCGAAGACCGCCGTTTGCGGGCGGGTCATCTTTGGGTATTCAGTAACGAGGTCGACACGACCGCGACGCCTCTCGCATCGTTCGAGCCGGGCACTCAGGTGCGCATCGTCAGCGATCGCGATCATGTTCTCGGGGTGGGCTATCTCAATCCCGCCACGTTGATTGCCGCGCGTATCCTCGCCCGAGAGAGCGAGGCACGCGTCGATCGCCACTGGATTGCTTCGCGATTACGTCAAGCACTGACGCTGCGTGACAGCCTCTACCCGAGCCCGTATTACCGCTGGGTGTTCGGGGAGTCCGATTCTTTGCCCGGGCTCGTGCTCGATCGCTATGGCGATCTCGTCGTGGGTCAAATCGCGACGCTCGGCATGGAGCGTCTACGCGCAGAAGTGGAGGCAGCGATCCGGGAAGTCCTCTCGCCTACTGCGCTGATTTGGAAGAACGATTCGGGTGCACGCAAGCTGGAAGGATTACCGGAAATCGTGGAAACCGCTTGGGGTGCGATACCCGACGAGACCGTGGTACTCGAGCATCTCTCCGATGGACGTGCCTTGACCTTCAAAGTGGCGCTGGCCGGCGGGCAGAAAACGGGTTGGTTCTTCGATCAAACTTTTAATCGCAGCGTACTGCCGCGTTTTCTAAAACCGGGTGCCCGCGTGCTCGACGTGTGTAGCTATGCGGGCGGCTGGGCGACGACCGCTGCGGCTTCTGGAGCGCGTGAGGTCGCGTGCATCGACTCTTCCCTGGCCGCCTTGCAGTTTGCCGAGCGGAATGTGGCTGCCAATTCTTCGCTCAAGGCCGTTCTACATCGCGGAGATGCGTTCGACGTGCTGTCGGCACTCGCCGAAGCGGGTGAGCGCTATGACGCGGTGGTCATCGATCCCCCGGCATTCATCAAGCGGCGCAAGGATATTCCGCAAGGCCAGGCGGCGTATCGCAAGCTCAACCAGCTCGCGCTGAGGGTGCTCGAGCCGGGCGGCCTACTCGTGAGTTGCTCGTGCTCGCATCATCTGGCTGCGGACGACCTCCTCGTGGCGATCCAGGGTGCGGCCCGGCATGTCGATCGATTCGTGCAGGTGCTGCACGAGGGCGGACAGTCGCCTGATCATCCCCGGCATCCGGCGATCCCCGAGACCCGGTACCTCAAGGCGTTTTTCTGCCGCGTGACCCGCGGCTAGCCGTTAAAATCTCACCAATGATCGATTACCCCGGCTTCGATCCCGTCGCGCTCGAACTTGGCCCGCTCAAGGTGCGCTGGTACGGCATTACTTACCTCGTCGCTTTTGCGGCGGCATGGTGGCTCGGTCGTCGACGTGCCTCGCAGCCAGGCTCGACCTGGACGGCGGTCGACGTCGATGACTTCCTCTTCTACGCCATGCTCGGCGTCATTCTGGGTGGCCGCATCGGCTACGTTTTTTTCTACGGTCTGGGTTATTGGGCGCACGATCCTTGGTATCCGCTGCGTATCACCGAGGGCGGCATGTCGTTCCACGGGGGTCTCATCGGCGTGCTCGTCGCTCTCGCGGTGTTCGCGATTCGACGTAAACGTCATATCGCGGACGTCTTCGATTTTGCTGCGGCTCTGCCGGGTCTCGGCATCCTGTCGGTGCGTATCGGCAACTTCATCAACGGCGAGTTGTGGGGCAGGCCGGGTGAGGTGCCATGGGCCATGATGGTCGATGGTGTCGCACGACATCCGACCCAACTGTACGAAGCGCTGCTCGAAGGCTTGCTCGTCGCCATCGTGCTGTGGTGGTTTACCGCCAAAGATCGACCGCGGCTCGCGCCGTCGGGTTTGTTTCTCATCATGTATGCGTTCGGGCGGCTTACCGTGGAGTTCTGGCGACTCCCTGACGCGCACATCGGGTATCTCGCCGGCGGTTGGTTCACGATGGGCCATCTGCTCACGTTACCGATGCTCGTCGTGGGTATCGCGCTGATGGTGATTGCCTATCGCAGGGGCGACGCGTCGGGTAATCGTGTAATCGAACGAGCCGCGTCATGAAGCAATACCTCGATTTCATGCGTCACGTGCGTCAGCACGGGACGCGCAAGACCGATCGCACGGGTACGGGCACGCTGTCGGTGTTCGGTCATCAAATGCGCTTCGATTTGCGCGAGGGCTTTCCGCTCGTCACGACCAAAAAAATCCATTTGAAGTCGGTAGTGCACGAGTTGCTGTGGTTTCTGCGCGGTGAAACCAACACCGCTTATCTTCGCGAAAACGGCGTGACCATTTGGGACGAATGGGCAGATGCCAAAGGCGAGCTCGGGCCGGTGTACGGCAAGCAGTGGCGATCTTGGCCCACGCCCGATGGCGGGTCGATCGACCAGATTTCCGAGGTGCTCAAACAGCTACGTACTCAGCCCGATTCGCGCCGCATCATCGTGAGCGCTTGGAATGTGGGCGAGCTCTCCCAGATGGCGCTGATGCCTTGCCATGCGTTCTTTCAGTTCTACGTCGCCGATGGGCGTCTGTCATGCCAGCTTTATCAGCGTAGTGCCGATATTTTTCTCGGTGTGCCGTTCAACATCGCCTCATACGCCTTGCTCACTCACATGATCGCCGAGCAATGTGATCTCGGCGTCGGAGATTTCGTCTGGACGGGCGGCGACTGCCATCTCTATCTCAATCATCTCGAGCAGGCTGATCTGCAGCTCTCGCGAGAGCCTTACCCGTTGCCCAAGCTCGTGATCAAGCGTCGGCCCGCCTCGCTCTTCGACTACGTGTTTGACGATTTCGAATTCGCGAATTACCAACATCATCCGGCGATCAAGGCGCCGGTGGCTGTTTGACCTTTTAATCACCCGGGAGACTCTTCGTGCCGATACCCGTCATGCGCACCAGCGCTTGGATCAAAGTTCGCAACTCCAAAATTCACGGTAAGGGCGTGTTTGCCGCCAAGCGTATCCCGAAGGGCACGCGAGTCATCGAGTATCTCGGTGACCGCATCACCCATGCCGAAGCCGATGCGCGCTACGACGATCACGATCCGAACGACAATCACACCTTCCTGTTCATCGTCGATAAAAAGACGGTGATCGACGCCGGAGTCGGCGGTAACGGCGCGAGGTTCATCAACCACTCCTGCGACGGTAATTGCGAATCGGTGATCGAGGACCGGCGCGTATTCATCGAAACGACCCGAGTCGTCGAGAAGGGCGAAGAGCTCGGTTACGACTACGAGATCGGTCGCGAAAAAGACGATCCGCCGAACGTCGACGAAATCTTCGCGTGCCGTTGCGGCTCGCCGAAGTGCCGCGGCACGATGCTCTGGCCGCCGAAAGATCCGCGCAAGAAGAAAAAAGCCCAGAAAAAAGCCCAGAAAAAAGCGAACCCTCGCGCGAAGACTTCAGCGAAAAACAAGACGCCGTCGCGTGTGACTTCGCGCGCGAAGGCGGGCGTCAAGCCTAGCGCCAAGCCGAGAGCAAAGACCCAGCGCCGCTCGAGCGCGACCCGCCGACGAAAAGCGTCGCGACGCTGATGCCGGGCAGGGCGCCGCGCCTCACTCTGATCGTCGCCGTAGCCGAGAACGGCGTGATCGGGCGTGAGGGCGGATTACCCTGGAGACTTTCCGAAGATTTGCGTCGCTTCAAGCAGCGTACGCTCGGGCGACCCGTCGTGATGGGCCGTAAGACCTGGGAGTCTCTCGGCAGGCCGTTGCCAGGACGTACCAATATCGTCGTGACGCGACGCGGTGATTACACCGTCGACTCGCCCGGTGTCGTTGTCGTGCCGAACCTCGATGCCGCCATCGAGGCGGCGGGCGATGTCGAAGAAATCATGATCATCGGCGGAGCGGAGATCTATGCCCTCGCTCTTCCGCATGCCGAGCTCGTCGAACTGACACGGGTTCACGCGACGGTCGAGGGAGACACCCTGTTTCCTGCGATGCCCCCCGAGGAATGGCAAGAGATTTCTCGTGCCGAGCACCCGGTCGACGAGCGCAATCAGTATCCGACGAGTTTCATCACGCTGCAGCGACGCGGAATTTCTTAGGTTTTAATCAAACCGAGATAATCCGGTCACTTTTCGATCGAGGACTTCAGCGCGCTCGCGTCTTGATCGACCCTGCAGCGATTTTCTGGCTCCACTCGGCCGGGCCGCTTTGGTGCACCGAGGTGCCGTTCGAATCGACGGCGACCGTCACTGGCATATCTTTGACGTCAAATTCATAGATCGCCTCCATGCCGAGATCGGCAAAGGCGACGACGCGCGAGGATTTGATCGCCTTCGACACGAGGTACGCAGCGCCTCCCACGGCCATGAGATAGGCCGCCTTGTGCTTGCGAATCGCTTCGATACCGACTGGGCCGCGTTCGGCTTTACCGATCATCGCGATGAGCCCGGTGTTGGCGAGCATCATCTCGGTGAACTTATCCATACGCGTCGCAGTGGTGGGACCAGCAGGCCCCACGACTTCGTCGCGCACCGGATCGACCGGGCCGACGTAGTAGATCACTCGGTTTCGAAAATCGACTCCTTCGGGGAGGCCTTTGCCGCTCGCATAGAGATCGGCGATCCGTTTGTGAGCCGCATCGCGGCCCGTGAGCATCTTGCCATTGAGGAGCAGCCGATCGCCGGGCTTCCAGGACGCGACCTCTTGAGGCGTGAGCGTGTCGAGATTGACGCGAAGCGCTTCGGGCGAGGGCTTCCAGTCGACTTTGGGCCAGCGTGACAGATCGGGCGGCGCGAGCTTCGAGGGACCCGAGCCGTCGAGCGTGAAGTGAACGTGCCGGGTGGCAGCGCAGTTTGGAATCATCGCCACCGGCTTCGAGGCCGCGTGAGTCGGATAATCGAGAATCTTCACGTCGAGTACGGTGGAGAGGCCGCCGAGACCCTGCGCGCCGATCCCGAGCGCGTTCACTTTGTCGTGCAGCTCGATACGCAGTTCTTCGATGGGGTTACGCGGACCACGAGCCTTGAGCTCGGCCATGTCGATGGGGTCCATCAAAGATTCTTTGGCGAGCACCATCGCTTTTTCGGCGGAGCCGCCGATGCCGATGCCGAGCATGCCCGGCGGGCACCACCCTGCGCCCATGGTCGGGACGGTCTTGAGCACCCAATCGACGATCGAATCGCTGGGGTTCAGCATGACGAACTTGGCTTTATTCTCAGAGCCACCGCCCTTGGCGGACACGGTGATCTCGACCGTATCGCCGGGCACCATTTCGACGTGTACGACGGCCGGGGTGTTATCGCGGGTGTTTTTACGGGTGAACGCGGGGTCGGCCACGATCGAGGCGCGCAGCGTGTTATCGGGGTCGAGATACGCGCGGCGAACGCCTTCGTTGATCATCTCGGTGAGCGTGAGCGTGGCCTCCCAACGGACATTCATGCCGACCTTTACGAAAGCGACCACGATGCCGGTGTCTTGGCAGATCGGACGATGGCCCTCGGCACACATGCGCGAGTTGGTGAGAATCTGTGCGATGGCATCGCGAGCGGCGGGCGACTCTTCGAGTTCGTAGGCTCGACCGAGCGACTCGATGTAGTCCATCGGATGGTAGTAAGAAATATATTGCAGGGCATCTGCGACGCTCGCGATGACATCCTGCTGTTTGATGATCGTCATGGTTTCACCCGTCGGATTGAGCCGACATTTTAACTCGCTGATACCCGTCGCAGGGCAGCGACCAGCGAGCGTCCGAATCGAGCGCTGCGGCCGTCAGCGCGCCACCCCATACGCACCCGGTATCGAGCGTAAGCAGATCGGGGCGGTCGACCAACCCGAGTGTGGACCAATGCCCCGTAATCACTCGGGCGTTCGACGTTCGACGGTCGGGCGTCTCGAACCACGGCATCCAGCCGCTCTCCTGAGACCCGGGAGCGCCTTTCATTTTGAGGTCGATACGACCGTTGGCACGGCAATATCGCAATCGTGTCAGCACGTTGATGACGAAGCGCAGCCGATCGGCACCCTCGAGTGCCGGTGACCATCGATCGGGACGGTTACCGTACATCGACTCGAAAAGTTTGACCGGATCGGCGCGTAACGCCTGTTCGACTTCTGCGGCGAGCATCATGACGTCGTCGACGGTCCATTGAGGCACGATTCCGGCATGTACCATGAGATCAGAGCCTTCTCGCACCGCGAGCGGCCGCGAGACGAGCCATTCCAAGAGACTATCCCGATCCGCAGCGTTCAGGATGTCATTGAGCGTATCGTCGTCGCGTAGGGTGCGACTTCCACCGAACGCGACGGCGAGCAGATGAAGGTCGTGATTGCCAAGGACGACGCGAGCGTTATCACCGAGCGAGCGGACGAAACGCAGGGTACCGAGTGAGTCAGGCCCGCGATTGACGAGATCGCCGACGAACCAGAGTTCATCGCGGTCGCTTCGAAAATCAGCCTGCTTGAGTAACTGGTGCAGTTCGGGCAGGCAACCCTGCACGTCACCGATGGCGATTCTCGCCATCGTCAGTGCACCACTCCGGGCATTGCGAGGCGAAAAGCCGGAATCGGTGCGTCGAACTCGAGGCCGTCGTCGCCGCGCATCTGATAGCTACCGTGCATGGTGCCGACGGGTGTTTCGATCACGGCACCGCTCGAGTAGCGAAATCCTTGACCGGGTTTGAGATGCGGCTGTTCGCCGACCACGCCTTCGCCACGGACTTCTTGGACTTTACCGTTGCTATCGGTGATGACCCAATGACGCGTCATCAATTTCAAGGGTATACGACCCTCGTTTCGCATCGTCACCGTATAGGCGAACACATAGCGCTCGCTGTTCGGATCCGATTGTCCTTCGAGGTAAGCCGTTTCGATTTTGATATCGAGATGATGATCGGCACGCATGATGTAGCTCACGCTAGCGGCTCGGACACCGCTCTGGCAAGTCGCCCGAACTCTTCCGGCGACAAAGTCTCGGGTCTTGCGCCCGGATCGATCTCACAGGCGGCGATGGCATCGGCTTCGAGCAAGGCGCGCAAGGCATTGCGCAGGGTCTTGCGACGCTGCGAGAACGCCGCCGACACCACGCGATCGTAGCGGGCGTCGACGGGGAAGGCGGGCGTTTCGCGTACGGTCAGGCGTGCGACGGCAGACCAGACCTGCGGCGCCGGACGGAAAGCCCCCGGACCCACGTCGAAGAGATGCTCGGCTGTCACCCAAGGGGCAAGCATCACGGTGAGTCGGCCGTAGTCGCCGTTACCGGGTGCCGCGCAGATTCGTTCGATGACTTCGCGCTGGAGCATCACGTGCAGATCGAAGATGGACGCGCGGTGATCGAGCAAGTGAAAGAGCAGGGGCGTCGAGACGTTGTACGGCAAGTTGCCGATGACCCGTAATTTTCGACCGCGCGCGTGCGCGAGCATCGCAAAATCGAATTTGAGCGCATCGCACACATGGAGGGTCAGACCGCGGGCGCCAAATCTTTGCTGCAACTCCGCGGCGAGATCGCGATCGATTTCGATAGCATCCAGCCCGTCGCAGAGCTCAAGCAGCGGTTCGGTGAGCGCGCCACGACCCGGTCCGATCTCGACGAGTGACTCTCCGGGCTGCGGATCGATCGCCTCGATGATCTGCGCGATCACGCCCGGATCGTGCAGGAAGTTTTGTCCGAAGCGTTTTCGAGCGAAGACCACCGAAAACTCAGCGAGTCGCGCGCCGGCGGTGAACGAGATCGATGGCGAGCTCGACGGCGGCGCGCAAGCTGCCGACATCGGCGCGTCCAGTGCCGGCGAGTGTGAGTGCAGTGCCGTGATCCACGGACGTTCTAATTATCGGTAGGCCGAGCGTCACGTTGACCGCATGGCCGAAGCCGGCGTGTTTGAGCACGGGCAGCCCCTGGTCGTGAAACATGGCGAGGAAGGCGTCGGCCTTCGCCATTTCGCGCGGTACGAAGGCCGTATCCGCCGGCAAGGGGCCGAAAGCCTCAATGCCTTCGCGACGCGCGGCGTCGATAGCAGGGCGGATATGTCGGAGTTCTTCGTCACCGAGCAACCCGGCCTCACCCGCATGAGGGTTGAGCCCGCACACCGCGATACGCGGATTTTTGATGCCGAAAGAGTTCTTTAGATCGGCGTGCATGATGCGTAAGAGTTCGAGCACGAGCGGCTGCGTGATCGCGTCCGGCACCCGCCGCAGAGGTAAATGCGTGGTCGCCAACGCAACCCGCAGGCCACCGGCCACGAGCATCATCACGGGCTTGGGTGTGTCGCAGCGTTCGGCGAGATACTCAGTGTGACCTGAGAAGGGCACGCCCGAGGCGGCGATCACGCTTTTCTGCACGGGAGCCGTGACCATGGCGTCGTATTGGCCGCGCTTCACGCCCTCGAGCGCGTCATCGAGAAGGCCGACGACGTAGGCAGCGTTACGAACATCGAGTGTGCCGGCGATCGAGGGCGCCGAGAGTGGGCGATGCACAACGGTCAGTCGATCGAGCGTCGTGCCGGCAGGTGCGCGCGCCTCGAGCAGTGACTGATCGACGAGGCAATGAAGCTCGCAAGGCGGCAGGTCTACGCTCGTCAGTTGCGCGCAGAGCTCGGGGCCGATGCCTGCGGGCTCACCCGACGTGATGATGATCCGCGGGTGTTCAGCTCTTGATGTCGACATACGCCTCGTCGCGCAGCCGACGCAGCCAGAGCTCGGTTTCTTCGTCTGCCTTACTCTCTCGGAGCTGCATGAACGCCCGCTGGCGACGCAGCTCTTCGGTGTTATCGAATTGTCGGCGGCCGAGCAACTGAACGATGTGCCAGCCGAACTGCGTGCGGAACGGTTCGCTGATTTCGTTGGGCGAAAGCCTTCCGAGCGCCGCATCGAATTCTGGAACGAACGTGCCCGGTGCCGTCCAGCCGAGGTCGCCTCCGTCAGCCGCAGAGCCCGGATCTTCGGAGAGCGTCTTGGCGAGCACCGAGAACTCTTCACCCTTGAGAATGCGGTCACGGACGTCGCGCAAGCGCTGTTGTACGGTGGCGTCGTCCTGAATCTCGGTGGGCTTCAGCAGGATGTGACGCGCATGGGTCTGTTCGATGACGACCTGTTGATCGGCACCTCGAATTTCATTGAGACGGACGATGTGATAACCCGAGGGCGTACGCAGCGGTTCGCTAATTTCGCCGGGTTTGAGACCCACCACGAGATCGGCGAGTACGGTCGGGATTTCCGGACCGCGACGCCAGCCGAGCGCACCGCCCTCGAGAGCCGTCTGGCTGTTGGAGTAGGCGACGGCGAGCTTCGCGAAATCTTCGCCACCCTTTGCGCGATCGAAGACCTCTTGCGCGCGACGCGATGCCTGGTCGAGTTGCGCGGGCGTGGCTTCCTGCGGCACGGCGATCAGGATGTGCGACAGGTTGTATTCATTGAGCTCTGAAGGACGCGATTTTTGCTTATCGAGAAATTGCTCGAGCTCGCGAGGTGAAACGTTGATACGCTGGATGACGTCACGCTGTTGCAGCACTTGGAGCGTCATTTCGCGACGCACGCTCTCTCGGTAGGACGCGTAGTCGATGCCTTGTTGGGTGAGCGCAGTCGGAAGTTGCGCAAGGGGAATGCCGTTGCGCTGTGCGACGTCGGCGAGCGCCTGGTTGAGCGACTCGTCACCGATACGAATGCCTGCGCGCTGAGCGCGCTGCATCTGAATCTCTTGGAGAATGAGTCGATCGAGCACCTGCTGGCGCAGCACCGAGGCTGGCGGCATTTCGAGGCCTTGAGCCTGCAATCGACCGGCGATGACTTGAATCTGTTCTTCGAGTTCGCTCGTGAGGACGACTCCGTCGTTCACGACTGCGGCGACACGGTCGAGCATCACGCCCTTATCGGAGAGCGAGCGCTGCGCGAGAGCAGGCGTTGTCGAGAGCAGGAGGGCTAGGCCGAGAGCCGAGAAACGAGACAGGGCAGGTCGCAGTGCAAGCGTCATGGTGGGTTCCGAAATTCCTGAAAACTCAGCGGCTTAGGCCGACGGGCGAGTATCCCCGAATTGCCTCCTCGAGGAAAGCATCCGCCGAACTTCCGACACTTGCGAGGCCGTTGAGTTCCAGCTGCAGGTAAATCCCTGTATCGCGTTCGCCGGTGCGACTCGAAACGAAACGGCGACCCACGACCCGCAAACGCCAGCAGCACGACTTGTATTCGAGCCCGGCGAAACGATCGAGCGTGCTGCGGTCCTTGAGGTGGTAGATGAATCGCCCATAGGCATTCCATCGTGGACCGAGCGGCCAGGCTCCCGAGACCTCACCTTGCTCGAGTCGATCGCGCTGAAAGCGATAGGCGACGTTGACGGCACGATCGGTATCGGGTCGATATTGAAGGCGGACGTGGCTGCGCTGTTGCCGGCTTTCCTCGCTGTCCCATTGCAGACCGAGATTCACGTTCCAGTTTTGCCAAGCGGAAATACCGAGTTGCGCCACGAGGTCGGAGCGTGAGTCGCGGGTCTCTGGTTCTCCGGGGAGTCGTACCCGCGGGCGATCGAAGCGATAGGTTTGGCCGATCGTAGCCGACAGCAATTGGCGACCCGAGGAGCTGTCGAAAATGCGCGAAGTCACACCGATGCTCGCATGATTGGCATCGGCGATGCGATCGGGGCCGACATAGCTCGAGGTGCGGAAGAGCTGCACGAAATCGAGATCGGGCAGAGCCGTATCGAAAATCGGTAAATCGTCTTGGTTTCGATAAGGTGTCCAAAGATAAAGCAGTCGTGGCTCGAGCGTCATCCGAGTTCGAGCCCCGTCAATCGTATTTCGCTCGAGTCGAAGTCCGGTATCGAGCGCCGCGTAAGGCAGGGAGCGCGAGAGCTGATCCTCGGCGTCCGCGGCACGTTCGAGGTCGTATCGTGTGTAGCGCCAGCCCACGCTAGGCCTCAAGTAATACGCAGGCGATCCGACATCGAGACCGACTCGAGGAGCGAAGTGAGTACGCCATCCTTCCACGCCGACTTCGCGATCGAAGTTGACGACTTCACTGTCGAATCCGTAGCGCGCCGTGATCGGACCCGCGCTCTCCCACTCGCCGCTCACTTGCACGTGCGGCAGACGGGCATAGGGTCGGTCGATGGCTTCCAAGGCGCGATCGATCGTTTGGAATTGCTCAGCCTCGGCCCGCAGATACCAATGCGAGTCTCGATAACTTAGTCGAGCGCTACGCTGGAGAAATGCGGTGCTCGTGCCTTCGGTGCCCGAGGCGAAGTCTTCGAAATATTCGGCATCGCTGACGCTTTGCGCATCGACGTCGAAGCGCCAGCCTGCAGGTAGTTCGCTTCGGTGACGGACTCGCAGCCAGTTTCGGTTGATGTCGCGTATACCGTCAGATTGCAGGGCATTGAGACGCAGATCACCCCGATGCGCTCGGGTGAGATAACGAAAACTCGTGCCGAGGTCGACGCCGCGCCGTCCGTAAAGCGTGGGTTCTAGGGTGAGATCGTAGTTCGGAGCAAGGTTCAGATAATAGGGAAGTTTGATCTCGGCACCGCCGCGAGAGCTATAGCCGACATTCGGAAATAGGAAGCCGCTTTTTCTTTGATCGCCTAAAGGAAAAGACAAGTAAGGCAAGTAGAGAATCGGCACGCCCTTGAATTCAATGGCTGCGCTCCGACCTGTTCCGTTGCGAGCCCGCGTGTCGAGTTCGATACGACTCGCCCGAATTCTCCAGTCCGGCGAGCTCTCCGGGCAGGTGGTGAACCACACGCGTGACAGCGTGACCTTGCCGTCTATCCCCAACTCCAGTCCGTCGGCGGCGCCGCGTGCGGGCTCCTCGGGCATTTCGAAACGCGTATCGGCGAAGGCGGCGCCCCCCGCAGGGTCGTACCGGCCGGAGCGACCTTCGACTTGTAGAACGGGATCGCGATAACGCAGCAAACCCCTCATCGAGAACTCACGCGCCTTGGCGTCATACGTGACATCTTCGGCGCTCAACGTTCGATTGCCCTGCCGGATCGCCACGCGCCCGCTCAGGGCTGCATCGCCGGTCACTCCGAGCGTTGCTGCATCACTCGATACTTCAACCTCTTCGTCGGGGGGTTCGAGTGCTGTGGGTGTGGCAGGAGCGACACCTGGTTCGGGCAACTTGGCATCTCGCACGAGCGCATCGGGTACGGCCGAGGGGGCGGGGCATCGCATCGGAGGGTTGGACCCCTCGGGAGCGGACGGCTCGAAACCCGGCGTCGCTGCCTCAAGATCGAAGACCCCGATGAGGCTACCTGCGAACGAAGCCGCGCAGGCGATGAAACGGACGATGCGACGCGGCGGGGTCATGGCTGCGGACATTATAATGGCGGCCCTTCCCGAGACCGTGGGTTTCAAAGCTCTTGTCGGACACCCGTTTCGAACTTCTGTCGCGCTGGGTCACGCACGATCTTGGCCTAGGGGCGACCCGCGTCGAGGTGGCCTCTGCGGATGCCAGTTTTCGCCGTTACTTTCGGGCCTTTCTGCCAGACGGCAGCAGTCGCGTAGTGATGGATGCGCCGCCGGCGCAGGAAGACATCGGGCCTTATTTGAAGGTGGCGAGCTTGTTGCACCGTGCGGGCGTGCACGTTCCTGTGATCCATGCAGTCGATCGCGAGCGTGGCTTTGTTTTGCTGGAAGATCTCGGTTCGACGCCGTTTTTGCCAGAGCTGCGCAAGCCCGGCCGAGCGCCAATTTTGTATTCGGCTGCACTCGATACTCTGGCGCGTATCCAGATCGATGCGCTCGACTCGGCGCGAGAGCTCGCGCCCTACGATGCAGCGGCCTTGCGTCGAGAGCTCGAACTCATGCCCGAGTGGTTCTGCGGCCGACATCTGCAGATTTCTCTCAGTGAAGCAGAGAAGGAGTTGATCGAGCGGACATTTCTTTGGCTGATTGATCAGGCGCTTGCTCAGCCGGTGGTCTTCGTTCACCGTGACTATCACTCGCGAAACTTGATGGTGTTGCCCCACGACGATGTGGGCGTCATCGATTTTCAGGATGCGTTGGCGGGCCCGGTGGGGTACGACCTCGTCTCTCTCCTCAAAGATTGTTATATCTCCTGGCCGCGTGCCGAGGTCGAGCGTCTCGTGCTCGCCCATCGGAAGAGGTTGCTCGAGCGCGGGGCTTCGTCGCTGGCAGGTTCGAGCGATCGCGAGTTCCTGCGCTGGTTCGATCTGATCGGCGTACAGCGCCATATCAAGGTTCTGGGCATCTTCGCGCGCCTCTGGTGGCGCGACGGCAAGGCGGGTTATCTCGACGATCTGCCGCTGACCCTCGACTACGTACGCGATGCGGCCGCGAGGCATGTCGAGTTACGCGAGTTCGTTTTGTGGCTCGAGCAGCGCATTGTTCCGCTGTTGGCTACGGCCAATCTTCGCGCGCGCGAGGGCAAAGCCTGATGAGGGCGATGATTCTTGCGGCCGGTCGCGGCGAGCGCATGCGGCCGCTGACCGACGAGCGTCCGAAACCTTTGCTCGAGGTCGGTGGTCGTTCTCTGCTCGAGTGGCACTTGGCGGCGCTCGCGCGCGCGGGCATCTGTGACCTCGTCATCAACCATGCATGGCTCGGCGAGCACATCGTCGAGGCTTTGGGTGACGGTCATCGTCATGGTGTTCGAATTCGCTACAGCGCCGAGGGTGAGGGCGCTCTCGAGACGGCGGGCGGCATCATTCAGGCGCTACCGATGCTCGGAGCTGACCCGTTTCTCGTGATCAACGGTGACGTGTGGACGGACTTCGACTTCTCCCGCATTCCCGCGCTCGATGAGGAGGCACTCGGCGCGCTGATACTGGTGCCGAACCCGCCTCAGCATCCGCGGGGAGACTTCGCCTTGATCGCCCGAAAGCAGGGGGGCTTCGATATCTTGGCGGACCCGCAGCGTCTCGAAGCGACGGATGCGCCGCCGCGATATACCTTCTCTGGCATCGCGGTCTATCGCCCCGAATTCTTTGCTGGGTTTGCCCCTGGCCGAAGACCGCTCCTGCCCCTTTTGCGCGGCGCCGCGGCAGCAGGCCGTCTTCGCGGTCGGTTATATCAGGGGCTGTGGTTCGATATCGGCACGCCCGACCGTCTGCGCGAGCTGGATGAACGGTTGGCCGGCGGCGCGACCGGTTGAGGGTCGCGTACACTTATACGCATGAGCAAGGAACGCCCTAAAGACACCGTCGAGATCGCCGTGCCCGTACCCGTCGTGCGCAGCGGTGAAAAATATCGCACGCCTCAGGGGTTCTCCGCCATTCGAGATGGCATCAAGAGCACGGCGGCCGCGCCTTCACGGGTGCCTGGCGGCAAACCGCGTTGGCTGAAGGCGCCGCTCGCGAGCGGTGAAAATTACGACTTCGTTCGACGGACCGTTCGCGAGCATCGTTTGGCCACGGTGTGCGAGGAGGCGAAGTGCCCCAACATCGGAGAATGCTGGAACGCCGGAACGGCCACCATCATGCTGATGGGCGAAGTGTGTACGCGTGCGTGTCGCTTCTGCGCGGTCGATACCGGCAATCCGCGCGGTTGGCTCGATCCCGAGGAGCCGCGCAATACCGCGCGCACCGTGGCGCTCATGAAGCTGCGCTATGTGGTGCTCACCTCCGTCAATCGTGATGACCTACCGGATGGCGGCGCAGCGCATTTCGCCGCAGCCGTCCGCGCAATCAAAGAAATCTCGCCGCAGACGGCCGTCGAAGCGCTGACTCCCGACTTTCAGGGGGTGATGGCCGATGTCGAAACAGTGGTCGACTCCGGGCTTGAAGTCTTTGCGCAAAATGTCGAGACCGTGAAACGTCTCACTCATCCCGTTCGTGACCCGCGTGCCGGATACGAGCAGACACTGCGCGTGCTGGCGCACGCCAAGCGCCACAGACCCGATGTGCTCACCAAAACGAGTCTGATGCTGGGGCTTGGTGAGACCGATGAGGAGATCGTCGAGACTTTCGACGATCTTCGCGCCCACGATGTCGATCTGCTGACGCTCGGACAGTATCTGCAGCCGACGGCCAACCATTTACCCGTCGCGCGATTCATCACGCCGGAGCAGTTCGATCGATATCGCGAGTGGGCTCTCGCGCGCGGGTTCCGCGAATGCGTGTCGGGCCCGCTCGTGCGCTCGAGCTATCGTGCCGAGCAGGCACTCGCCGGCAACAACGCCGGACTCGACAATGCCGCGCTCGCCGTCAACACCGCCGCTCGTCCGTAATCTCGGGCGCGCCGCATACCTGCCAACTTGGCAGGCGATGCAACGATTCACCGACGAGCGCGGTCCCGACACAGCCGACGAAATTTGGGTGGTCGAACACGATCCGGTGTTTACGCTCGGCATGAACGGCGATCCTGCGCATGTGCTTGCCGCCGGCGACATTCCGGTCGTCAAAGTCGATCGAGGCGGGCAGGTGACGTATCACGGTCCGGGACAGGTGGTCGTTTATCCCCTCATCGATTTGCGTCGAGCGGGTCTTGGGGTGCGCGATCTCGTGACCGCACTCGAGCAGTCGGTGATCGAATGTGTGGCGAAGTACGGTGTTTCGGCCACTACGCGGCCAAAGGCACCGGGTGTTTACGTGGACGGCGCCAAATTGGCGAGTGTCGGCATTCGGGTGCGACGCGGTGCGAGTTATCATGGGATCGCGCTGAACGTCGACATGAACTTGGAGCCGTTTCAGCGCATCAACCCCTGCGGCTATGAGGGGCTCTCGATGACACAGCTCGCGGCGCTCGGTGCGCCGTCTGATCTGAATCGTGTGGCCGCAGACTTGATCGACGTGCTGCAACGCCTATTGTCGAGGACTGCCCCATGACGCCTCCAAAACCGGTTCCTTCAAAGAAAGAGATCGAAATCGTTCGGAGTCTTCTTGCCTATATCGGCGAAGACCCTGACCGTGAGGGTCTGCTCGAAACGCCGGCACGTTTTCTGAAAGCATGGGAGGAATACACCCGCGGCTATCGCGAGCGACCTGAAGATATTCTCAAGTCGTTCGAAGACGGTGCGCAGAGCGTCGACGAGATGGTCATCGTCCGCGATATCCCGGTGTACTCGCTTTGCGAGCACCACCTCGCGCCATTTTTCGGTAAAGCCTACGTCGGTTACGTGCCCGACAAACGCATTCTCGGGCTTTCAAAGATTTCTCGCCTCGTCGAGATTTTTGGGCGCCGACTGCAGGTGCAGGAACGTCTGACTAATCAGATTGCTGATGCCCTCGACACCCATCTGCAGCCGCTCGGTGTGGCGGTGGTCATCGAGTGTCGCCACATGTGCATGGAATCTCGTGGCGTACGCCACACGGGCACGGCGACGGTCACCTCGGCGCTCCGAGGGTCGATAAAGACCAACGCTGATACCCGTCGCGAGTTCTTGTCCTTGATCGGGCGCTGAGAGCTCTCAGATCACCATCAACACGCCTTCGGTGGAGACTAAGGCTCCAACGAGGGCAGTCACCTGTTCGCGGCTCTGGGCGACGATCACGTAAGTGATCGAGATGAAGTTTCCGGCGCCGCTCGCTCGTTCGCTGATGCGCTCAGGAGCGAGATCAGGCGCGTGTTGCAGCACGATGGCATCGATGCGCATGCGCAGGCCGCGCTCGCTTCGCCCCACGACCTTGATCGGATAGTCCGTCGGGAAGACGAGGGGGCTGGAAGCGTTCTCGTTGTGATCGGACATCTCGATCGCCCGCTTACCAGGGCTGTCCGGCAAGCTCACGCTGCAGCGTATTGAACCCTTCCCACATGCGGGCCCAGAGCGGCCCCGGCTTTCCCGAGCCGACGGGCTGACCGTCGATGTGGGTTACGGCCGAGACGTTGCGGGTCGCCGAGGCGATCCAGACTTCGTCGGCGCGACGCATTTCGGATTCTTTGATCGCTCGAGTTTCGCAGGGAATACCGAGGCGATCGGCGAGCTCTTCGACGACGCTGCGCGTCGTGCCCGGGAGGATGGCAGTCGAGTTCGGAGGCGTGGCGATGACGCCGTTCGAAATCACGTGAACCGTCGAGGCGGTAGCCTCCATCATCCAGCCATCACGCAGCAGGATGGTCTCGTCGGCACCGGCATCACAACCGAGCTGACGTTGAAGCACGTTGCCGAGCAGAGCGACCGACTTGATGTCGCAGCGACCCCAGCGGATATCGGGCGCCGTCACGCACGAGAGGCCGCGAGCGAGCTGTTCAGCCGAGGGCTTGGGCAGTGGCGCGGCGAAACCGAATACGGTCGGCGCGACGTCTGGGAGCGGAGCGTGCGAACGACCCGTATCGGCGCCGCGCGATACCTGAACATAGACATAGACGTCGCCACCACCGTTTCGATCCATCAGTCCGCGGACGATGGCTCGCCATCCGTCACGGTCGTGCGGGTCTTTGATGCGCAGCGCCTCGCAGCTGCGTGTGAGTCGATCGAAGTGTTCGACGAATCTGAAGGGGCGCCCGGCGAAAACCGGCACGACTTCATAGACGCCATCGCCAAATAGGAAGCTGCGGTCGAGCGGCGAGATGCGCGCTTCGTTGATCGGTAGCCACGCACCGTCGAGGTAGCAGATCGGGAGGGTGGCAGCCATGACTCACCTAAACCAGAGCGAGACGGTGTCTCGCGCTTGCGCCCAGAGCCCGCCTGCGGGAACTTCACGGCTGACGACGAGCGGCACGCGACGGACGACGGTATTGCCGTCCGAGACGGTCAGCTCGCCGACGCGCTGACCTGCCTTGAGCGGCGCGACGAGCGGTTCGTTGAGCGAAGTTGCCACGCGCAGCTTACTGGTGTTGCCGCGCGCCACCGTGACACCGACGTTCGTCTGCGGGGATACGGCGATATATTGCTCGACACCCTTGTACACGCGGGGTTGAAGCACCATCTCACCGGCTTTGCGTAAGGTGACGGTTTCGTAGAACGCGAAGCCGTAGTTGAGCAGCGCCGCGCTCGCCTGCTCACGAACTTTCGGTGATTCGGTGCCGAAGACTGCCGAGATCATGCGCGTGCCATTGCGCTGTGCGGAGCTAACGAGGCAATAGCCAGCGCTATCAGTGTGTCCGGTTTTGATGCCGTCGGCACTCGGGTCACGATAGAGCAAGCCGTTACGATTTCCTTGACGGATGTTGTTCCAGACGAATTCTTTTTGAGAGTACCAGCGGTAGTACTGCGGGAAATCACGAATCATCGCGCGGGCGAGGATCGCGATGTCGCGAGCGGTGGTGTAGAGCGCAGGGTCGGGTAGACCCGTCGCGTTCGCGAAGCTCGAGTTGGTCATGCCGAGCGCCTTGGCCTGTTCGGTCATGACGCGTGCAAATGTTTCTTCGGTACCGGCGAGGCGCTCGGCGATAGCAATGGCGGCATCGTTGCCCGACTGGACGATCATGCCTTGAAGCAAGATCTCGACCGGAACTTTGTCACCCACCTGCAAGAAGGTTCGCGAGCCTTCAGCGCGCCAAGCGCGCTCGCTGATGGTGACGGGTTCTTGCAGCTTGAGTCGGCCCTCGGCGAGGGCGCGGAATGCGACGTAAGCGGTCATCACCTTGGTGATGCTGGCGGGTTCGACGCGGAGGTCTTCGTTACCACCGGCGAGTCGGCGACCGGAGACATGATCGACGAGGATCCACGATTTCGCCTCGACCCCCGGCGGAGGCGGGACGGCCAGCACGTTCGCATCGGCGCGGACGATGAAGCACGACAAGAGGGCGAGGGCGGCGGCGGAGAGGCGAGACGTGAACGACAAGGTCGGACTCCTGCAAAGTCTGGCGAATGAATCTGAAGTGCAGATTGTAAACGCGTTATTCGTGCGCGGGACGAGCATCGGGGACGCCGGCGATTCGCAAGCGCTCGATCATGTCATCAGCCTCGAGGGCGCCGTCGAGCGGGCCGACCTGCACGCGGAAGACCGTCCGATCGCCGACGAGCGCTTCGCGCACGAGTGTGTTGCGAATCCCCGAATCGGCGAGTCGCTGTCGCATCGCCTCGGCATTTGCTCGGGCGGAGAACGACCCGGTCTGTAAGAAACGTGAACTGACACCGATCGCCGTCGACGATCCGGTAATCGTTGAGGTCGCCGCAGTCGCCGTTGCGATGGGGAGGGGTATCGAGGGAGGCGGCGAGTCGTCGCCGGGCTCAAGCACCCGTATTTCGACGAGCGCCGTGCCTTTTCGAGTCATATCGAGCTTGTGGGCCGCGGTGTAGGACAAATCGATGATGCGGTCGCCGACGAAAGGGCCCCGGTCATTGACGCGTACGACGACCGATCGACCATTCTCGAGATTCGTGACCCGGACATACGCCGGTATGGGCAGGGTTTTATGCGCCGCCGTCATCGCATACATGTCGTACGGCTCGCCGCTCGAGGTGCGCTCGGCATGGAAGCCCGGGCCATACCACGAGGCGATTCCGCGCTCGATATGACCCTTCGCGCTGCGTTTGACCCGATAGGTGCGACCGAAGACCTCGTACGTTTCGGGGTTGCCGTAACGACTGCGCGGTTCCTTGCGCGGCACGGCATCGGGGATGGAATCGAGATTTCGGGGGGCGCCTCTCGGAAGGCTGGCGGAGGGCTTCGCACCCGGCTCCGGGGTGCGCCGAAGAAGGCTACAGCCTTGGAGCAGTAGCGCGCTCAGGGTCAGGAGCAGAACGAGCCGACGCATCACGGTGGTGAGCCGCCGGCTGTGGCGACGCCCTCCGGCGCCGGCAGTCGCGCAAGCTCGGTTTCGATGGCCTTGGCGAGATCATGAATGGCCATGGCATAAAGAATGCTGCGGTTGTAGCGGGTGATGACGTGGAAATTGCGCAGGCCGACTCGAACGTTGGGTCGATCGGCGAGCTCTGCCGGCACGAGGATCACCGGCGTGGCATCGGCGATCGATTCGGGCAGCGTGAACCCGAGTGTGCGTGCACCGCCCGCAGTTTGATTGAGATCGAGGTTGCGTCGCTCGAGCGTTGGCATGACGGTGGCCAGCGTCTCTGTGCTCGCCGTACCTTCGAGTAATACGGGCGCATCGCGCTCCCACCCGTGAACCGAAAAATAGTTGGCCACGCTGCTGATGACGTCATCCCACTGCACGAAGAGATCGCGACGCGAGTCGGTTGCTCCGTCGAGCGGGCCGTTCACGGCAAAGCGTCGGTAGCTCGAGGGCATGAATTGCGGCGCGCCCATGGCTCCGGCATATGAGCCGAGTGTCGTGAGCGGATCGAGTGATTCCTCGCGAACGAGCAACAAAAACTGCTCGAGCTCCGAGCGGAAAAAGCGACCCCTCGGTGGGTAATCGAAACCGAGGGTCATGAGCGCATCGAGTACTCGCCAAGAACCCTTGTTGCGACCGTAATTGGTTTCGATACCGATGATGGCCACGATGTATGCGGGCGATACACCGGTCTTGTCGTGCGCGGCGTCGAGTCGCGCGCGGTGTTCTTTGGAAAATTCGACCCCGCGAGCCACGCGTTCGGGCGTCACGAGGCGATTGCTGTACTCCCACCAACGCAACACGGTCTCGGCGGGTCGCGTGATCGCCGCGATGATGCGAGGCTGGAACATCCCTTGAGACAGGAGCGCTCGAATTTCGCTCTCGGCGATACCGTGCTTCTTGGACGTTTCGGCGATGAATGAGCGGATATCTTCGCGCTCGAGATCGAAGGGCGTGGGCGCGGCTGGAACAGCGGGGTTGGTCGTGTCGCCGGACGTGGTGCCGGCGCTCGAACCCGCGGCCGAGTTGGCCTGAGCGCCCGCAGACGCGCCGCCGTGAGTCGTTGCGGCTGTCGCTGATGATTGAGACGTCGATGTATTTTTTTTGGGCGGCGCGACGCAGGCGGTCAGCGCAGCGAGCGTGAAGAGGACAGTCCAGAGCGAACGGGTGCGAATAGCGCCTTGAGCGTGTTTCATCAGGCTGCGAGTTTTCGGTTGGCGTACAACGACATGAGCATACCGAAGCCCGCCAACAGGGTCACCATCGATGTACCGCCATAACTCACGAGAGGCAGTGGCACGCCGACGACGGGTAGCAGTCCGCTGACCATGCCGGCGTTGATGAACACGTAAACAAAGAACGTCGCGGCGAGACTGCCCGACAGAAGACGCGCGAACGTGTCTCGCATTTGCGAGGCGAGGAAGATCGCTCTCAGCACGACGAACACGTACAACCCGATGAGGACGAGTGCGCCGACGAGACCGAGCTCTTCGCCGACCACTGCGAAGACGAAGTCGGTGGTGCGCTCCGGCAGAAATTCGAGCTGGCCTTGCGATCCCTGCAAATATCCTTTGCCGAAGATTCCGCCCGAGCCGATCGCGATGATGGACTGGATGATGTGATACCCCGAGCCGAGAGGGTCGGTTTGCGGATCGAGAAAAGTCAGTACGCGCTGGCGTTGGTAATCGTGAAGGAAAGACCAGCCGATCACCGCCGCCGCAACGCCGCCGAGCGCGAGCGTCACGATGTACCGAATCTGCAGGCCCGCGAGCAGTACGACGATGAGCCCGCCCATCAAAATCAGCAGCCCCGTGCCGAGGTCGGGTTGAACGATCGTCAGTGCGGTCGGTACGAGAATCACGCCGGCGAGCAGCCCGAGTGTCCGAGGGTCCGGTGGCAGTGGCCGCTCTCTCAAGATCCAGGCGCAGGTCATGGGCACCGCGAGCTTCATGAGTTCGGACGGTTGGAAACGGATGAACCCGAGATCAAGCCAGCGTTGTGCGCCCTTGCCGATATAGCCGATGGCATCGACGACGATGAGTAACACGAGACCCGTCACATAGAGCCAAGGTGTCAGGCGGCGCAAGAAACCGGGACGCACCTGGCCCAGCGCGAGCATCAGCGCGGCACCGAGCGCGAGTCTGACGCTACCGCGCAGTACCGATTCCCAGTCGCCACCCGAAGTGCTGTACAAAACGAACTGACCATAGACG
The DNA here is from genome assembly GCA_017853175.1 of Steroidobacteraceae bacterium. GTDB lineage: Bacteria > Pseudomonadota > Gammaproteobacteria > Steroidobacterales > Steroidobacteraceae > UBA964. Next base: position 30,497 of record JAFMKA010000003.1, read on the forward strand.
GCGATCGCAGCGAGTCCAGCGAGCAAGGGGCCATCGAGACGCAGACTGCCAAGCAGCTGCGCTGTTCGTGTCAACGTTCTTTGAGTGGTGCTGTCGACGTCTTCGCGTAGCATCATTCCTCCGAAACATCGCTGTTCGGCGCAGGAGCTGTCGCATTCTCGCGGCGTACGGTCGGAAATTTGCGCAGTAGATAGGCATCCATGATGGTACGAGCGATCGGTGCTGCCGTACCGCTGCCGCTACGGCCGTTCTCGACGATGACCGCGATGGCGATTTTCGGCGCTTCCGCAGGTGCGAAGGCGACGAACCACGCGTGGTCGCGCAAGCGCTCGGAGATCGCCGCTTCGTTATAGCGCTTATTTTGAGCCACCGTGAATACCTGAGCCGTGCCGGTCTTGCCCGCGATCGTATACGGCGCACCGGCTGCCGCGCGCGAGGCCGTACCGCCTTGCATCACGGCGAGCATGCCATCCACGACGCGATCCCAATCTTCCAACTTCCCCGCGTTCGGGCGCGGCAGAGCCTTCGGGGCGAGCTCGGTCACCTTTTGTGTTTCAGGATCGCGCAGCGCACGGACGAGTCGCGGCTGAAAATTTTGACCGCGGGTCGCGAGGATCGCCGTCATGTGCGCAAGCTGGATCGGCGTGCTCGTCATGTATCCCTGCCCGATACTGAAGATCACGGTTTCGCCGGGAAACCAGACCTGGTCGCTACGCTTACGGAAGGCCTGTTGCTTCCACTCGGGCGAGGGAAGGATGCCCGCTTTCTCGCCGCCGATATCGATGCCCGTGGGTTCGCCGAGACCGAATTCGGCCAGGAAGTCGTGCAGACGACGCACGCCGAGTCGACTCGACATCTCATAGAAATAGGTATCGCACGATTGAGCAATGGCGCTGCGCAGGTCGATGGCCCCGTGCCCCTTCGGCTTCCAATCGCGGAAGCGGTGACTGCTGCCGGGCAACGAGTAAAAGCCCACGCAGTAATGGGGCGCGAGAGGTTCGGTGACGCCGTAGGTGAGTCCGGCGAGCGCAACGACAGGTTTGATGGTTGAGCCTGGCGGATACGTTCCGCGCAGCGCACGATTGAATAGCGGACGATCGGGGTTTTCATTGAGCGCCCGAAACTCGGTACGCGTCAGTCCGCGCGCGAACATATTCGGATCGAACCCCGGCCGGCTGACGAGCGCCAACACATCGCCATTATTCGGATCGAGCGCCACGATCGCCGCCCGCTGATTGCTCACCAAGTCTTCCGCGACCCGCTGCACTTCCAAATCGAGCGTGAGCATCAAATCGCTACCCGGTTCGCCCGGGATGGTGTCGCGAATGGCTTCGAGTCCGCCCGCCTTGTCGACCGAGCGACCTCGGGCGTTGACCATGATTTCTCGTCGACCGTTTCGCCCACGCAGCACGTCTTCGAATGCCGCTTCGACACCGACCTTGCCGATCGTGGAACTGCCTGCGTACTGCTCGCGATCGATACGCGCAAGATCACTCGCGGAAATTGAGCCCACGTAACCGAGTGCGTGCACGGCCGTTTCGCCATGGGGGTAACTACGCGCGAGTCGAGTGCGAATATCGACGCCCGGAAAGTCGTGACGATTCACGGCAAATCGCGCCATGTCATCGTCGTTCAGGAAGAGCCGGATTGGTACGCTGTCGAAAGGTCGGCGTGAGCGTATGGTGCGACGAACATCGTCGCGATCTTCTTCGTCGATCAGTCCGATATCGACGAGCCCTTTTAGCGTTGCATCAAGATTCGGAACCTCTTCGGGCACGAGTTCGAGCTGATAGGCCGGTTTGTTCTCCGCCAAAATTTCGCCGTTGCGGTCGTAGATGATGCCTCGCGGCGCAGGCTGCGGCTCGATTCGTACACGATTGCCTTGCGCAAGATCGGTGTACTCGTCGTATTTCACTACCTGCAGCCAAATCAATCGCCCGAAGAGCACGACGGCTAAAGCGCTCACGATGATCGAGGCCGCAAGAGCGCGCTGCTCGAAGATGCGCTGCTCGCGCCAGAAATCTTTGATTCTTCCGCGTGTGCTCATGGCCGACTGCGTCTCGTGCAGATTCGTCAGCGGCGGGCGCGGTTTTCGCTCGCCTGCCAACCCGCGGTCAGCGGCCAGATCAGCGCGCCCGTGACGACCGGCAACCAGCGAGTCCAGCCGCCGGTGGCATGGCCGGTCCAGCCGTCGACGGCCCAAGTGATGGCTTCGAATGCGAACAACAAGCCGCCTGCAAACAAGGCTTGCTCGAACATCGTTTTGTTTCGAACGATGAGATGCTGTCGAATCGCGACATACGCTACGAAAGAGAGTGCCAACGCGTGTTGACCGAAAATCACGCCTCGATACACGTCGAGTGCGAGGCCCACGAGAAAGCCGAGACCAATACCACCGATGCGTGGGGCAATCAGCGACCAGAAGATCACGGTGATCACGGCCAGAGGAGGACGCACGACGGCGAGCCACCATGGGAGCGGCACGACTTGCAGCGCGAACGCGGCGAGCGTCGAGAGAATGAGTCGGCTTCGAACGGTGGCGCCGATCATCGGGGAGGCTCCACGGCTCGAGCCGCTTCGGCCGGCGCTGAGGGATGCGCCGTATCAAACCAAATAAATGCGACGAGCCGATCGCGATCGAGGGCGGCCGTCATCTTCGCGTCGACTTGCGCGAGCGGTGATGCGCCGTCGCGACGAACTCGGCTCACGGTCGCCACCGGATAGCCCGCCGGAAACACACCGCCCAAGCCCGACGTGACGAGCAGATCTCCTTCACGGATATCCGTTTGGAGCGGAAGCAGCGGCAGGGTGAGTTCACCTTCGCGTCCGGTGCCGAGAGCCAGTGTGCGTTGACCCGTGCGTGCGATCTGCACCGGCACGGCGTGCTCGGGATCCGAGAGCAAGATGATTTCCGTACTCCAGGGTCCGACGCGTAGCGCCTGTCCTGCGAGTCCTCCGCCGGCGATCACCGTTTGTCCCTTTACGATTTGATGTACGGCACCGCGATCGACGGTGTAACGCTGACGCGCCCGACTGTTATCGGTGGCGATGATGCGTGCACTCATCCACTTTTGAGCGACATCGGCCGAAGACGTCTGGAGATTGCGTAGCGCTCGATTCTCCCGCTCGAGATCGGCGCGGCGCATCGCGAGTAATTCGAGTGCGCGCACGCGCTCGCGGAGCTCAAAATTTTCATTCTGCAGCGCAGCGCGCTCGGCGAAGTTGTCGCGCGTCCACTCCCAAGCGGAGATGGGCGACTCGAGCGCGATACGAAGCGGGTAGGCGACGGCGGATAACCCGAAGCGCGCGGTGTCGAGCCAGCCGCCGCGCTGGTCCAGCCACATGATCGCGAGCGCGAGAACGGCGTAGGAGAAGAAGCGCAGCCCCGGCGGGGTACCGCGTTGAGAGATGTTCCGGCTGCTAGCCGCGTTACTCAAGCCCGAAGTTGCCGGGGCCGAGCTCGTCCATCAGTTCGAGGATGCGACCGCCACCGCGCGCCACGCAGGTGAGCGGGTCCTCGGCGATGACGACCGGCACGCCGGTTTCCTCGGTGATGAGTTTGTCGATATCCCGCAGCAACGCGCCACCGCCCGTGACGACGATGCCGCGCTCGGCGACGTCAGAGCCGAGCTCGGGTGGTGTTTGTTCGAGAGCTTGTTTGACCGCGCCGACGATGCCTTGAAGCGGCTCTTGCAGGGCTTCGAGAATCTCGTTGCTGTTGAGTGTGAAGCTGCGCGGCACACCTTCGGAGAGATTGCGACCTTTGACCGAGATTTCGCGCACCGTTTGACCGGGATACGCCGAGCCGATTTCGATCTTGATGCGCTCGGCCGTCGTTTCGCCGATGAGAATGCCGTAGTTGCGACGCACGTAATTGATGATGGCGTCATCGAAGCGATCACCACCGATGCGCGCGGACTGCGCGTAGACGATGCCGTTCAGCGAGATGACGGCGACTTCGGAGGTGCCACCGCCGATGTCGAGCACCATCGACCCGCGAGCTTCTTGAACCGGCAGGCCGGCACCAACAGCTGCGGCCATCGGTTCACTCACGATGGCAACCGTACGAGCACCCGCGCCTTCAGCAGATTCACGAATGGCGCGGCGCTCGACTTGCGTCGAACCGACCGGCACGCACACGAGCACGCGCGGCGAAGGTTTGAGCAGACGATTGTCGTGCACCTTCGCGATGAAGTACTGCAACATCTTTTCGGTGTAGGTGAAGTCGGCGATGACGCCGTCTTTCATCGGGCGCACGGCGGTGATGTTGCCGGGCGTACGACCGAGCATGTTCTTGGCTTCGGCGCCCACGGCGACGATGACCTTACCGCCTCGGCTGTAGTCGTCTTGTACGGCGACGACCGAGGGCTCGTTGAGCACGATGCCTCGATCTCTAACGTAGATCAGCGTGTTGGCTGTCCCGAGGTCGATGGAGATGTCGCTGGAGAAATAGCCGCGAAGACGTTTGAACATCGTGGGTTGCCGGAGCTCGGAGTGGAGGGAAAGGGCTGGGAAAAGGCTTGCAATTTAACAACCTGCGAGCCCTTCGACAAGGCAACGATGGTATGATTCCCGGCCCGGCCAAGGCCGGATTCCGCCGTTTTTGCCGAGCCAGCTACAGGCCCCCGAACATGAGCCTCACCCGCGCAGACATCGAAAACATCGCGCGCCTTGCGCGCCTCGAGTTGACCGAAACAGAGATCCCGGTCTACGTCGATTCGCTCTCCAAGATCTTCGCCTTCGTCGGTGAGCTCGATCGAGCTCCGACCGCCGGCACCGACCCCATGGCGCACCCCATGCCCGGGTTGGCGCAGCGATTGCGGGTCGACGAGGTCACCGAGGCCAACCGCCGCGAGACCTACCAGCACAATGCACCGAAAGTTGAGGCGGGCCTCTACCTCGTCCCCAAGGTGATCGAATGAGCGCCCCAGCCCCGACCGTCGCATCGCTTGCGCGAGGCCTTGCCGAAGGTCAGTTCTCGAGCGTCGAACTCACGCGCGCCTATCTCGAGCGTATCGCCGCCGCGCAACCTTCCCTCAACGCATTCATCACGGTGACCGGCGAGGCGGCGCTCAAGGCAGCGGCCGAGGCCGATGCGGCCCGCGCGGCCGGTCGAGCCGGTCGGTTGACGGGTGTGCCCATCGCCCACAAAGACATTTTCTGTACCGAAGGCGTGCTCACGACCTGCGGCTCCAAGATGCTCGGTAACTTCGTCTCGCCTTACGACGCGACCATCGTGTCGGGTCTGCGCGCGGCCGGCACCGTCATGCTCGGCAAACTCAATATGGACGAGTTCGCCATGGGTTCGTCCAACGAGACGAGCTACTTCGGACCGGTTCGTAATCCCTGGGACACCCAAATGGTTCCGGGCGGTTCGTCGGGTGGGTCTGCGGCATCGGTTGCGGCACGAATCGTGCCTGCGGCGACGGCCACCGACACGGGCGGCTCCATTCGTCAGCCTGCGGCGCTCTGCGGTGTCACGGGTATCAAGCCCACCTACGGTCGTTGCAGTCGCTACGGCATGATCGCGTTTGCCTCGAGCCTCGATCAGGCGGGGCTCATCACGGTCAGCGCCGAAGACGCCGCGCTGCTGCTCGGGCCGATGTCGGGTTTCGATCCGCGTGATTCGACCAGCGTCGACTCGCCGGTTCCCGATTACACCGCCACGCTCGGCGACTCTCTGCAGGGCCTCACCATCGGCCTCGTGCGCGAGTTCTTCGATAAGGGGCTCGATGCCGCGTGCGAACAGCGCATTCGCGATGCCATCGCCGTCTACGAAAAACTCGGCGCCAAGGTTCGCGAAGTGAGCTGCCCCAATCTGCCGCTCTCCGTGCCCACCTATTACGTGGTCGCTCCGGCCGAGTGTTCATCCAATCTCGCTCGCTTCGACGGCGTGCGGTTCGGTCATCGCTGCGATTCGCCAAAGAATTTGCTCGATCTCTATTGCCGCTCGCGCGGCGAGGGGTTCGGCGCCGAGGTGAAGCGTCGCATCATGACCGGCACCTACGTGCTCTCGGCAGGCTACTACGACGCTTATTACCTCAAGGCACAGCGCGTTCGGCAGCTCATTAGCGCCGATTTCGCGCGTGCGTTCAAAGAATGTGATCTGCTCGTCGGGCCCACCACGCCGACGCCGGCGTTCCGCATCGGCGCCAAGTGCGACGATCCCATCACCATGTATCTCAACGACATCTACACCATCGGCGCTAACCTCGCGGGGCTGCCCGGTATGTCGATTCCTTGCGGATTCGTCGACGGTTTGCCGATCGGCTTGCAGATCGTCGGCCCGCATTTCTCCGAGGCGCGCATGCTCAATGTCGCGCACCGCTACCAGCAGGAAACCGATTGGCATCTCAAGACGCCATCGGCGTTCGCCTGAGGATCCACCATGGAATGGGAAACCGTCATCGGTCTCGAAATTCACGCGCAGCTCGCCACGCGCTCGAAGATTTTTTCGGGTTCGGCCACGGCCTATGGCGCCGAGCCCAATACGCAGGCGAACCTCGTCGATCTCGGCTATCCGGGCGTCTTGCCGGTACTTAACGGCGAAGCGGTACGGATGGCCGTGCGTTTCGGGCTCGCCATCGGTGCGCGCATCGCGCCGCACTCGGTGTTCGCCCGCAAAAATTATTTTTATCCCGATCTGCCGAAGGGTTATCAGATCAGTCAGTACGAACTGCCGGTCGTGGCAGAGGGTTCGCTCGACGTCGTGCTCGATGACGGCACGCGCAAGCGCGTCGGCATCACGCGCGCACACCTCGAGGAAGATGCGGGCAAATCGCTGCACGAGGGCATGCCTGGCATGAGCGGAATCGACCTCAATCGTGCGGGCACTCCGCTCATCGAGATCGTGAGCGAGCCTGATATGCGCTCGGCGAAAGAGGCTGTCGCGTACATGAAAAAAGTGCACACGCTCGTGCGCTATCTCGAGATCTGCGACGGCAATATGCAGGAAGGGTCGTTCCGTTGCGATGCGAACGTCTCGGTCCGACCCAAGGGCAGCGACAAGTTCGGCACGCGTGCCGAGATCAAAAATCTCAACTCTTTCCGTTTCGTCGAGAAAGCCATCAACTACGAAGTCGAGCGTCAGATCGAGCTCATCGAGTCGGGCGGCAAGGTGGTGCAAGAGACGCGTCTCTACGATCCTGACAAGGGCGAGACGCGTTCCATGCGCTCCAAGGAAGAAGCCAACGATTACCGCTACTTCCCCGATCCCGATCTGCTGCCGCTCGTCATCGACGACGCATTCGTGGCGACGGTCAAAGCGTCGCTTCCCGAACTGCCCGACGAAAAAGCGGCGCGGTTCGTACGCGACTATGGGCTCTCCGAGTACGACGCCGGCGTGCTCACGGCGAGCCGAGAGCTCGGCGCGTTCTACGAAGAGGTCGTGCGCCGCGTAGGACGTGATCCCAAGTTGTGCGCGAATTGGGTCATGGGTGACCTCGCGGCCTTCCTCAACAAAGACAACCTCGAGATCGAGAAGTCCAAGGTCGATGCCGAGGCGCTCGCGGGTCTCGTCACCCGCATCGTCGATGCGACGATCTCGGGCAAGATCGCCAAAGACGTCTTCGAAGCGATGTGGGCAACTGGCGAGAGCGCCGACGCCATCATCGAGCAAAAGGGTCTGCGACAGATCACCGACACGGGCGCCATCGAAACGGCGATCGATGAGGTCATGGCCAAGAATCCGGGTCAGCTCGCCGACTATCGATCGGGCAAAGACAAGTTGTTCGGCTTCTTCGTAGGTCAGGTGATGAAAGCGACCGGTGGCAAGGCCAATCCGGCGCAGCTCAACGACCTGTTGCGTAAGAAGCTGTCTGGCTGATGCAGCACGCGCGCGACCGCGACGGATCATCTGGCGAGCACCGGGTCATCGACCTCGTGCAGCGCTTCGTGGTCGAGCAGCAGTCGGTTCGCGGTCAGTTCGTGCGTCTAGGTCCCGCCTGGCTTGCACTGCGCGAGCACGCGGATTACCCCGAGCCCGTAAGACGTCTGTTGGGCGAGTCGGTATCAGCGGCGGTGCTGCTCGCCTCCACGCTCAAATTCGAAGGTGAGCTCACCTTGCAGTTGCAGGGCGATGGCGGCGTTCGATTGCTCGTTGCGCAGTGCACCCACGATTTTCGGGTACGAGGCGTTGCGCGCTTCGATCGCGAACGGATTACGGACGACGCCGACTTCGCAAGTCTCGCCGGCCAGGGCACCGTCGTGGTGACCATCGAGACCGGTAAACAGGCGGCGCGTTATCAGGGCATCGTACCGATCGGCGGTGGATCGCTTGCCGCATCGCTCGAACATTACTTCGAGACCTCTGAGCAGTTGCCGACGCGTGTGGTACTCGGTGCCGACGACTTCGGCACGGCAGGTCTGCTCGTGCAGCGCATGCCGGGGCAGGGTGGGCTCGCGGGTGAGGGTATCGCGCTCGAAGCTGAGGCAGACCGAACGTTCGCTGCCGCCTGCGAGGCGATCAACGACGTCGAGCGTGACGAGCTCCTCGCACGCCCGGCCGCCGAACTCATGCGTCGAACCTTCGCAGGGCTCGATCTTCGTATCCATGAATCGCACGCGGTTGCCTTTCGGTGTCGATGCAGCGCTGAGCGCGTCGAGGGCATGCTGCGCTCACTGGGTGTCGACGAAGTGGAATCGATCGTGGCCGAACGAGGTCAGGTCACGGTGACCTGCGAGTTCTGTCACAAGCCATGGGGGTTCGATGCGGTCGACGTGTCGCGCCTCTTCGGGGCAGCGGCCGATCAGCCCCCGGGCTCCAGCGCCGTCAACTGATCGTCGTTCGAACGATCTCAGCCGAGGTGTTCGCTCGCGAGATAGGCCTCGCTCTGCATTTCAATCAAACGACTCGACGTTCGCTCGAATTCGAATCGTAGGCGCTCGCCCTGATAGAGATCGAGCGGTGCTGCCGCCGCCGACATCACAAGTTTGACGCGTCGATCATAGAACTCGTCGATGAGCGCGATGAAACGGCGAGCGGCGTCTTCAAGATCTCGCGTGAACACCGGCACGTCTGACAGGATCACCGACTGATACTCGCGAGCGATGCCGACATAGTCATCCTGACTGCGCGGCCCGTCGCACAGTGCCTTGAAGTCGAACCAGACGACGTTTTTGCTGAGTCGACGGACGGGAATCGGTCGTCCCTCGATCTCGAGACTACCGCTTGAGCATCCTGAGCCATCCGCCAGATTCGCGAAGATTTCGCTCAGCGACTCATCGACGTTAGGGGAGTGGCTCTGCAGATAAATCGGCGCGCGCGTGAGTTGCCGTAAACGATAGTCCGTTCCCCCATCGACGCAGACCACGTCGCAATGCTGCTCGATGAGCGCGATCGCTGGCAGAAAACGTTGGCGCTGTAAGCCATTCTTGTAGAGGCCCGAGGGTGGGACGTTCGACGTGAAGACCAGCGTGACGCCGCGATCCACGAGGTGCGTGAACAGTCCGGCGAGCAGCATGGCATCGGCGATATCGCTGACGAAGAGCTCATCGAGACAGATGAGTCGTGCGCGGGCGGCGATGTCCGTGGCAACTGCGGCCAAGGGGTCAACTTCATCGCGATGTGCTCGAAGCCCCTCGTGAACGCCCTGCATGAAACGATGGAAGTGGCTGCGACGCTTGGAATTGGGGGGCGCGCTCTCGAAGAAAAGGTCCATGATCCAGGTCTTGCCACGACCCACGCTGCCCCAGAGGTAGACGCCTCGAGGTGCGGCGATCGACTCGACGCTCACCCAGCGACGAACCATTTGTTTGAGCGTGGGTTCACTCTGCTGCGACTCGAGTTCGAGACGTAGTCGTTCGAGATGCGCGATCGCGGCATCTTGCGCAGGATCTACGGAAAATCCGTTGGCCGTGAGCGCTGATCGATAGCGCTCATGGAGCGACGGCGAACCCGAGCTCACGTTTGAAGCTCCGGTAGATTCTTGAAGTGCTCGAGGGCGCCAGGATTGGCGAGCGCGTCGGTGTTGGTGACCGGCAGACCGTGGACGATATTGCGCACGGCGAGTTCGACGATCTTTCCGCTGAGGGTACGCGGGATTTCGGGTACCGCGATGATGCGCGAGGGCACGTGCCTCGGTGACGTGTTCGAGCGAATCACGTCGCGAATGCGCTGGCGCAGCAACTCATCGAGCGTTACGCCTTCACGCAAACGCACGAATAGCACGACTCGTACATCGCCCTGCCAGTCTTGTCCGATACACAACGACTCGATGATCTCGGGCAGCGTATCGACTTGCCGATAAATCTCGGCCGTGCCGATACGAACACCGCCGGGGTTCAGCACGGCATCCGATCGGCCGAGAATCACGAAGCCGTCGCTGGCGGTGCGCATCGCGTAGTCGCCGTGATGCCAGATACCCGGAAAACGCTCGAAGTAAGCCTTGCGATAGCGACTGCCATCCTCGTCGCCCCAGAATCCGATCGGCATCGAGGGAAAGCTGCGACGACAGACGAGCTCACCTTTTTCACCCACGGGCAGTGAAGCCCCGCGATCGTCGACGATATCGACCGCCATGCCGAGCCCCGCGCATTGCAGCTCACCACGATGGACCGGCGCCGTCGGGTTGCCGATGCAAAAACTCGAGATGATGTCGGTGCCACCGGAGATCGAGGCGAGATGAAGATCTGATTTGATCTCTCGATAGACGAAGTCGAATTGTTCGGGCGCGAGCGGAGCGCCCGTCGAGATCAGCGTACGCAGCGCCGGCAAGGCGACACGTTCGCGAGGGTGATAACCGGCTTTGTCGAGAGCAGCGAGAAATTTCGGGCTGGTACCGAAGATGCTGACATGCTCTTCTTCAGCCATCCGCCACAGCACGCCTTCGTCGGGATGTAGCGGCGAACCGTCGTAGAGCACGAGCGTCGCACCGACTGCGAGCCCGCTCACGAGCCAGTTCCACATCATCCATCCGCAAGTCGTGAAAAAGAACAATCGATCCTGACGACGCAGATCGACGTGCAGCTCATGCTCTTTCAAGTGTTGCAACAACGTTCCGCCGGCGCCGTGCACGATGCACTTGGGTTTACCCGTCGTACCCGAGGAGTACATCACGAAGAGCGGATGCTCGAAGGGTAGGCGCGTGAATACGGCTTTCGCACCGGGCGTGCCGAAGCGAGACCACAGATGAACGCCAGACGAGGGCAGCTGCGCGAGATCGGGTGTGCTCGATACATAAGGCACCACGATCACCGTAGTCACCGAGGGCAGATCGGCGAGCACGTTGCGGATCGGGCTCAAAGAATCGATGGTCTTGCCGGCGTAAAAATAGCCGTCTGCGGTGATCAATACCTTCGGAGCGATTTGTCCGAAGCGATCGAGCACGCCGGCGATGCCAAAGTCCGGCGAGCACGAGGACCACGTCGCACCGAGACTCGTCGCCGCCAGCATGGCGATGACGGCCTCCGGCAGGTTGGGCATGAAACCAGCGACGCGATCGCCCGGCTTCACACCTGCGTCGCGCAAGCCTGCCGCGATGCGCCCGACTTCAGAATGAAGTTGCTTGTACGAGAGTGCTCGTCGCTGGCCACGTTCGTTCGTGGCGAGTAGCGCCGGGTGATCGTCATGGAAGCGCAGTAGGTTCTCGGCGAAATTGAGACGAGCGCTCGGAAACCAGTGCGCGCCCGGCATCTTGTCTCCTTCGACGACGACCGGACCTTCCGACCACTCCGCCCGCATGTCGACGAAGTGGGCGAGTTCGAACCAGAAGGCTTCCGGCTGCTCGATCGACCAGCGATGCAATGACGAATAACTGTCGAACTGCAAACCACGACGCGCGGCGAGACACTCGACGAACCGCGAGAGATTCGCTTCGTCGCGTCGCGCCGTATCAGGACTCCACATAACGTGTTCGGTCATGGTCGATGCGAACTCGCGGCAGCGCGATGGCTTGAGCGTCAGAGCGACTGGTAGATCGGTCCCGAGCCGCCCTCGGGCGTCGTCCAGTCGATGATCTGGTACGGATCTTTGATGTCGCAGGCTTTGCAATGCACGCAGTTGGCTGAGTTGATCTGCAAGCGTTTCCCGCCGGCGCCATCGTCCACCATTTCATAGACGTTAGCGGGGCAGAAGTTTTGACACGGGTTGCCGAATTCTTGCGCGCAGCGTGTGACGCAGAGGTTCGGATCACGCACCTTGAGATGAATCGGCTGATTTTCTTCGTGCGAGTTATTGGCAAAGAACACCGATGCGAGCCGATCACGCGGAGCGAGCGTCCGCTCGACCCAGCCGCGATCGGGCGAGTCGAATTCGTCGAGTCGCTGCGTCTCGGCGTACGCAGCCATATTGCGCAGCGTCCATGGCGTGCGACCGCCGGTGAGGGTTTCGAGGGCACCATTGGCCATGGCGAACCACAGTCCGCGCTTGAATCCCGGCTTGATATTGCGAACCGACTTGAGCTCGAGACCGCCTTCCGAGGCGCGAAAGCGAGCATCGAACCCGGCTGTCGCGCAATCGTGTTCGGCGAGGTGCTCTGCAGCGAGCATGCCGCAACGCATGGCCTGATGAATGCCTTTGATCTTCGCAACGTTGAGCGTACCTGCGGCGTCGCCGATCAGTAGGGCGCCCGGCATGTCGAGCTTCGGCAGCGACTGCCAGCCTCCGGCAGCGATGGTGCGCGCGCCGGCCGCGACGATCTCGCCGCCCTCGAGCAAGGCTTTGACGCTCGGGTGATGCTTGAACTGTTGGAACGCTTCGAACGGCTTGAGACGCGGATCGCGATAATCGAGACCCACGACATAACCGACGTAAACCCGGTTGTTGTCGAGGTGATAAATGAAGCTGCCACCATAGGTCTTGGAGTCGAGCGGCCAGCCCACTGAGTGTTGGATCAGCCCCGGCTCCACGCGCCCTTCAGGCAGCTGCCACAATTCTTTGAAACCGAGACCGTAAGTCTGCGGATCGCAATGGGCGTCGAGCTGATAACGCTGGATCAGCTGCTTGCTGACACTGCCACGACAGCCTTCGGCGAGCACCGTGACGCGGGCCCGAACCTCGGGGCCCGGTGCGTAGTTGGGACCGATCTCGCCCGACTTCTCGATACCCATGTCACCGATCTGCACGCCCGCAACGCTACCGTCGTCATTGAACAGCGGCTTGGCGGCTGCAAACCCCGGGAAGACATCGACGCCGAGCTGCTCGGCCTGCGCTGCGATCCGCGGCATGAGCAAACCGAGGGAAACGATGAAGTTACCTTCGTTATGCTGCTGCGGGGGTGTCGGTAGTCGAATACGACCCGTGCGAGTGAGCAAAGAAAACTCATCGCGCTTCGCCGGCACGCACACCCCCGGCGGTTGCTTACGCCAATCGGGCAGTAGGGCATCGAGGGGGCCTGGCTCGAGCACTGCGCCCGAAAGCGAATGCGCGCCGATCGTCGAGGCTTTCTCGAGCACGCACACCGTGAGCTCCGGTCGAACCTGTTTGAGACGCACTGCGCAGGCGAGGCCCGCCGGGCCGCCCCCCACGATCAGGACGTCGTACTCCATCACATCGCGTTCGACAGCCTCGCTCATACTCAGATCCTTTCGATGGCGATTGCCGTCGCTTCGCCGCCACCGATGCAGAGCGCCGCGACGCCGCGCCGACCGTTGTAGCGAACGAGCGCGTGAGCGAGCGTCGCGATGATGCGGGCGCCGGTCGCGCCGACCGGATGACCGAGCGCACAGGCACCGCCGTGTACGTTGAGTTTCTCGGAGGGAATGCCGATGTCTTTCGCTGCGGCCATCGCCACCGCCGCAAACGCCTCGTTCACTTCGAAGAGGTCGACATCGGAGGCTTTCCAACCCGAGCGTTCGAGTACCTTTTGAATGGCGCCGACCGGTGCCGTGGTGAACCACTCGGGTTCCTGCGCATGGCTCGCCTGCGCCACGATACGCGCGAGCGGCTTGAGTCCTCGCGACTTGGCGAACGATTCGGTGGCGAGCACGACTGCGGCGGCGCCATCCGAAATCGACGAAGAGCTGGCGGCCGTGACGGTGCCGTCCTTGCGGAAGGCGGGCTTCAGTTGCGGAATCTTTGAGAGATCGCAGGTGAACGGCGTTTCATCACGCTCGACCACGGTGTCACCCTTGCGTCCTTTGACGGTGACCGGCGTGATCTCGGCGAGGAACGCGCCGTTCTCGACCGCCGCCAAGGCTCGCGTGACCGACATCGATGCGAAGGCGTCTTGGTCGGCGCGCGTGAATCCGTAGCGGCCCGCGGTGTTCTCGGCGAAAGCGCCCATCATCTGACCGTCCCACGGGCTTTGTAGACCGTCGGTGAACATGTGATCGAGCAGTTCGCCGTGGCCCATGCGATAGCCTGAGCGCGCCTTCGGCAACAAATAGGGCGCATTGGTCATCGACTCGAGTCCGCCTGCGGCAACGACCTGAGCTTCGCCTGCGCGCAGCTGATCGATGGCCATCATGATGGCCTTCATTCCCGAGCCGCACATTTTATTGATGGTCGTGGTCGGGACGGACTTCGGAATTCCAGCGCCGATCGAGGCTTGGCGGGCGGGTGCCTGGCCGAGTCCCGCCGGCAGCACGCAACCCATGATCACTTCCTGAATGTCGGCCGGAGCGAGCCCTGAAGCGTGCACGGCACCTGCGAGTGCGGCGGCGCCGAGCGAGGGCGCGGTGGTTTGCGCGAAGACCCCTTGGAAGGCACCGATCGGGGTACGGCGAGCAGACAGCAGGACGATGGACTCGGACATGGCAGACCCTTTTTAAAACTTGGACGAGGAAGGCCGCCAAGTGTAGGGGAAAACGCCCCCGATTCGCCGATCCGCCGACGAATCCCTCTCGCTCAGCCTCGGTCGGGCTCGCCTACTCGTTCGAGGATTAAGGCTCGGGTCCGCTCGCGCAGCAGGCGAGCGGCGTCCTCGGGCTCCATTCCGGTCGGTGCCACGACTGGCGGCAGCAGCTCGACCTCGACGGCGCCTGGTCTCGGAAAAAACTTGGGGCTCGGCAGGATCTCTCGGGTGCCGCGGATCACGCAGGGGACCACCGGACATCCGGCATACGCCGCGCTCTTAAAGGCGCCGCTGTGAAATTTGAGGAGTCCTGGTTCGCCGACAAAAGTGCCCTCCGGGAAAAAGAGCAGCGACTGGCCGCTCGTCGCGGTGCGCAGCACGCGCCTCGCATCGAGCGAGCCTTTATGCCGGTTGAAGCGCTCGACGAATTCGGTGCCGAGGCGAGTCAGCAGCAGCCCCGCCAGTGGCACCGTCGCCATCTCGCGTTTGACGACATAGGCGTAATGTTCGGGCAATACCGCCTTGATGACGATGGCGTCGATGTAGCTCGCGTGATTCGCCGCGACGACGCACTGGCCGGCGGGTAGGTGCTCGACGCCTTTCAAAATAAGCGGAACCCGACAGAGCCTCAGGATGAGACGCGAGGCAACCCCTGCCATGTGTCGACGTCGATGTACGCCGGGCACGACGATCAGCAGTAACAGCAGCGTAAGCGCGATCAGCACGAACACCAGCCAGGTGTATGAGCCATACAGCACGCGGCCGAGTAGGGCGAGTGGGCGTTCTCGGGTCGAGGCGGATGTACTCGGAGCGTCGGTGATCATGGGGATATGAGTTCGTAAGGCGCGGTATCCTTGTGTTCGTCGTGAAGGAAAGTCAACGAAACGAGACGGAATCAGTCGTCGTTCCCGATCCGGCGATCCTGCGCTTTCTCGATGTGATCTGGATGGAGCGGGGTCTCGCGGCCAATACGTTGGCCGCCTATCGAGCCGACTTGCTCGCCCTGCAGCATTGGCTTGAGGGTCGCGGCTCGTCGCTCAAATCCGTAACCCGGGCCGATGTGCTCGACTTCGTCGCCGCGCGAGTGACGGCCGGAGCGCGACCGCGCTCGACGGCGAGGCAGTTATCCGCATTTCGTCGTTTCTTCAGGCAGCAAGTGAGAGACGGTGCGCGGCGCGACGATCCCACGGCGGAGGTCGCGATGCCTCGCACCGGTCGGCCCTTACCGAAATCCTTGAGCGAACGAGATGTCGAAGCGCTGCTCGGTGCTCCGCGCATCGAAGATCCCCTCGGGTTCCGTGATCGCACGATGCTCGAGTTGCTGTACGCCACGGGCCTGCGCGTTTCCGAACTCGTCGGTTTGCGCCATGCGCAAGTGAACCTCAATCAGGGCGTCGTGCGTGTCGTGGGCAAAGGCAACCGCGAGCGCCTCGTGCCGCTCGGTGCCGAAGCCATCGATTGGCTAAGGCGTTTCGAGCAGGGCGCTCGGCGAGAGATCCTCGGAGAGCGACGCACCGATCATCTCTTTCCGACTCGACGAGGCGAAGCGATGACGCGTCAGGCGTTCTGGAATCTCATCAAGCGGCATGCGCAAACGGCCGGTATCGACAAGCCGCTCTCGCCGCACACGCTGCGCCATGCGTTTGCGACCCATCTGCTCAATCATGGGGCTGACCTGAGAGTGGTGCAGATGCTGCTCGGTCACGCGGATCTCTCCACCACCCAGATCTACACCCATGTTGCTCGCGAGCGCATGAAAAGCCTGCATGCCGCGCACCATCCCCGAGGGTGACTCGCAGCGAGTGCTTGGGTACGGAGCGAAGCCAGGGCTCTGTTAGACTTCAGCCCATGAAACAAGGATTTTTAGCTCTGCTCGCGATCGTCGTGTCGCTGCCGCTCGTGGGTGCTGCTCAGCCGAAAGCAGCGGCTGCTGATCCGCGTGTCGAGATTTCGAAACGCTTTCCGGGCAGTCGCCCCGAAGATTTTCGCGCCTCGCCCTTGCCGGGCATCTTCGAATACGCCAACGGCGCAGACCTGCTTTACGTGAGTGCAGACGGCAAGTTCGCGATCGCCGGCGATCTTTTCGATGTGGCGAACGAAGACAACCTTAGCGAGAAGCGCCGGCGCGAACTGCGGCTCGCGCTCGTCAACAAGGTTCCCGAAACCCAGATGGTGATCTTTGGTCCGCGTAACGCGCGGCACACGGTCACGGTGTTCACCGACATCGACTGTGCGTACTGCCGCAAGTTGCATTCTGAGATCGCGCGGTACAACCAGCTTGGCATCCGCGTGCGCTATTTGTTCTATCCGCGAGAAGGTCCGGACTCCGAGTCCTGGACCAAGGCCATCGCGGTGTGGTGCTCGCCCAATCGCAACGAGGCCATGACGCGCGCCAAGAAGGGTGAAAACATCGGCTCGCCGAAGTGTGCGTCGAACCCGGTCGCCAAAGATTACGAACTTGGACGAGATGTCGGATTGCGAGGAACGCCCGCCATCGTGACGGCGGACGGCGACCTGCTGCCGGGCTATGTGCCGCCCGACATGCTGCTCAAGAGGCTCGAGACGAAAGGCTGAGCGCGATCAGCGCTCGAGTAATTTGAGTTTGTCCGGCTTGCCTTGCCACTCTTTGGCATCGGCAGGGGGCTCGCCTTTTTCAGTGATGACCGGCCACTTGCGCGCGAGTTCGGCGTTGAGGGCCGTGAACTGCTGCTGGTCCGCAGGCACTTCGTCTTCTGAAAAAATGGCTTCGGCCGGGCACTCGGGTTCGCAAAGCGTGCAGTCGATGCACTCATCCGGATCGATGACGAGGAAGTTCGGTCCTTCATGGAAGCAGTCGACGGGGCACACCTCGACACAGTCCATGTATTTGCACTTGATGCAGTTTTCGGTGACGACGAAGGTCATGAGTTACCCCGGAAACACGATGGCCCGAACTTTATCTCGCTGCGACGGGCTCTGCCAGAGTCTGGTGTGACGTTAACCCGGCGTTGACAGGCCGAGCTCCGCCGTGCGGCGATCGAACTCGGTGAAATAATGATTTTCGACGCCCTTGGTGCGGTCGTCGAAATAACGGCGCAACGCATATTCGGTGCTCGGAAAAGCGATGTCCGCCCAAGGAATGTCGCGCTCCTCGACGAGGTGCGCTTCGAGGCTTTCGGTGCCCGCGCCAAATTGCGGCGAGCGCATGCGAGCCCTGAAGAAAACGTGGACCTGATGTGCGTGCAGGATGTGGACGATCGCGAGCAGCGAGCCGATCTCGACGTCGGCGAGCGCTTCTTCATACGACTCGCGCGCGGCAGCCTGCTGCAAGGTTTCGTTGTTTTCCATGAAGCCAGCCGGGAAGGTCCAGTATCCGAGCCGAGGCTCGATGGCTCGCCGGCAAAGCAGAATCTTGCCCGAAGGGTCTTCGGGGACGCAGCCAACGACGATCTTCGGATTTTGGTAATGAACGACGTGGCAGGCCGGACACACGTGCCGCGGCAGGTGCTCGCCCTCGGGGACTCGCACCACGACGGCGGTGCCACAGTTGCTGCAGTATTTCATTCGTTAAGCGGTGGTGCCGGGAGAGGGAATCGAACCCACACTCTGTCGCCAGAACCGGATTTTGAGTCCGGCGCGTCTACCAGTTCCGCCATCCCGGCGTATCGACCAAGACGCAAGTATACGTGAAACCCCGCGCGGCCTTCCCTAACATGCGCGGCGTGCAAGCCTCCGATTTCGATTTTCAGCTCCCGCCCGAGCTCATCGCGCAGCGCCCGCTCCCCGAGCGCGCCGCCTCGCGCCTGCTAGTGGTCGATCCGGCAGTCGGTCCTGGGGTGGGCAGCGGCTCAGGGTTGGTCGATGCGTCGATCCGCGATTTTCAGGCCTGGGTGCAGCCCGGGGACTTGCTCGTTTTCAACGACACCCGAGTGATTCCGGCGCGGCTGCACGGAAGAAAACCCAGCGGTGGCGCGGTCGAGATGCTACTCGAGCGACCGCTCGCCGGCGTTCAGGCGCTGTTGCACATGCGCGCCAGCAAGCCGCTGCGCCCCGGGCAGCCCGTGCTCACGGCCGGCGGCGAGGTCATCGTCGAGGGACGGGAAGACGATCTCTTCCGGGTGCGACTACCCGCGCCCGCCGTGGAATTCTTTGTTGCGCATGGGGAAGTGCCGTTACCGCCGTACATTGAGCGCACACCCGACGCCGACGATCTCGAGCGATATCAAAGCGTGCTCGCTCGCGTACCCGGAGCGGTCGCGGCGCCGACTGCGAGCTTGCACTTCGATGAAGCATTGCTTGCAACGCTTGAAAAAAAGGGGGTTCGACGCACGACGCTCACGCTGCACGTGGGAGCGGGCACTTTCCAACCCTTGCGCAGCGAGCGCATCGAGGATCACGTCATGCACGCCGAGTGGGCCGAGGTGCCGACTGCGGCCTGCGAGGCGATCAACGCCGCGCGAGCGGCTGGGCGTCGAGTCATCGCCATCGGCACGACGGTGGTGCGTGCGCTCGAGTCCGCGGCGCAGGCCTCTAATGACTCACCCACTTCCGATGGTGCGCTCGCCCCATGGTCGGGTGAGACGCGCATCTTCATCACCCCGGGTTTTCATTGGCGAGCGGTCGATGCGTTGCTGACGAACTTTCATTTGCCGCGCTCTACGCTGCTGATGCTCGTCAGTGCATTCGCGGGCCGTGAAACGGTGCTTTCGGCCTACGCGCACGCCGTCGCGCAGCGGTATCGGTTTTTCAGTTACGGTGACGCCATGTTCATCACCGGCAGGAAGGGCGCATGAGCTTGCGTTACGAGTTGATCGCGACCGATGGCGCAGCCCGTCGCGGTCGCGTACACACGCGCCGCGGCACCATTGAAACCCCGGCGTTCATGCCGGTCGGAACCTACGGCACCGTGAAGGCGATGACGCCCGAAGAGCTCGAAGGTCTCGGGGCGGAAATCATTCTCGGCAATACCTTCCATCTCATGCTGCGCCCCGGTCACGAGATCATCGCAGAGCTCGGCGGGCTCCATCGCTTCATGAATTGGTCGCGACCCATCCTCACCGACTCGGGTGGATTTCAGGTCTTCAGTCTCGCCAAGTTGCGCAAGATCACCGAAGAGGGCGTCAAATTTCGCTCGCCCATCGACGGCAGCGAAGTACGTCTGACACCGGAAGATTCGATGGACGTACAACGTGCACTCGGTTCGGATATCGCCATGATGTTCGACGACTGCACGGCTTGGCCTGCCACGCACGAGCAAGCGCGCGCCTCCATGGAGCGCTCGATGCGTTGGGCCAAGCGCTGCACGACCCATTACTACCGCGATGGATCGCGTGATGCGGCGCCGGGCAGTCTGTTCGGCATCGTGCAGGGCGGCATGTACGACGACCTTCGAAGTGAATCGTTGGCGCAGTTGTTAGAGCTCGATCTGCCGGGCCTCGCGGTCGGCGGGCTCGCCGTCGGTGAGCCCGAGCCTGAGCGCCTGCGCGTGCTCGAACATGTGCTGCCCCGGATGCCGATGGATCGTCCCCGATATCTCATGGGGGTGGGTCGACCCGAAGACATCGTTGCCGCCGTACTGCGGGGTATCGATATGTTCGATTGTGTGATGCCGACCCGGCATGCGCGCAACGGACACCTGTTCACCTCGACCGGGGTCATCAACATCCGCAACGCCGCCCACCAACGCGATCCGCAGCCGATCGACCCGACCTGCGTCTGCTATACCTGCCGCAACTATTCCCGGGCCTACCTGCGTCACCTGGACCGCTGCAACGAGATCCTCGGATCGAGGCTCAACACCATCCACAACCTTCATTTTTACCTCGATCTGATGCGCGGGCTCCGCGAGGCCATCGAGGCCGGCCGATTGCAGGCCTTCGCCGACGATTTCTTGGCCCGCCGGAGGGCTGTGGCATAATCCGCGGCCTTTTTCAGCCCGACCCACTACCCGAGGACCCGATCCCATGAACGGACTGATCCCCGAGGCCTATGCCCAGGCCGGCGGCGCCGCCCCCGGCGGACAACTCGCACCGTTGCTCATGATGGTGCTGTTCATCGTCATCTTCTATTTCCTGCTCATTCGTCCTCAGCAAAAGAAGGCGAAAGAGCATGCGGCCATGCTCGGCAAGCTCTCCTCGGGCGACGAGGTGGTGACGGCGGGCGGCATCGTCGGCAAAGTCACTGAAGTTCAGGAAGGCTTCGTGACCCTCGAAATCGCCGAAGGCGTGCGCATCAAGGTTCAAAAGTTTCAGGTTAGCTCGCTCGTGCCGAAGGGCACGCTCAAGGGCTGATCCATGCTCGAGTTCGCTCGCTGGAAATACGCGCTCGTCGCTCTGGTTCTCGTACTGGCGGCGGTATTTGCACTCCCGAACGTATTCGGTGAAGACGCCGCACTGCAGGTTGCTCGCAAAGATCGCGGCGCCGTAGAGGCGAGCGGACAGCGGGAAGTCGAAGAGTTGCTGCGCAGCAAGGGCGTGACGGTCTCGCGCAGCTACGTCGACGACGGTCGACTGATGCTGCACTTCGACGCCGTGCCTGAGCAATTGAAAGCGCGCGATCTCGTCAACGAAAACTTCTCGCGCGATTACGTCACGGCGTTGTCGTTCGCGTCGCGAGCGCCCGATTGGTTGCGTGGTATCGGCTTGCGACCCATGCCGCTCGGTCTCGATCTTCGCGGCGGTCTCTACTTGCTGTATCAGGTCGACGTCGACGGCGCGGTCGCGCAGCTGCTCGAGGTCTACGAGCAGGATTTGCGTCGCGCGCTCGGGCAGGACAACGTCGCCTTCATCGATGTCGTCCAGGTCGCCGAAGGGACGGCGAAGCCGAACGGCATTCGCGTGTTGTTGCCCGAAGGTGCCAACGACGATGCGGCCCGTGCTGCGGTTCGTCGCGTACTGCCTGATCTTTCGGTGTCGTCGATCGCGGGTGCCGCGGGCCCCGTGCTGCAAGTGTTGCTGACCGACGCTCAGATCAAGGAGCGTCAGGACTACGCGATTTCGCAGAACCTGACCACCATCCGCAATCGTGTGAACGAGCTCGGCGTATCCGAACCTGTGGTGCAGCGCCAGGGCATCGATCGCATCGCCGTGCAGTTGCCCGGTGTTCAGAACTCGGCGGAAGTCAAAGATATCCTCGGCAAGGTGGCGACCCTCGAGTTCCGTCTCGTCGATATTCAGAACAGCGTGTCCGAGGCCGTCCAACGCGGCCGCGCCCCCTTCGGCTCCAAGCTTTACGAGTCGCGCGAGGGTCAGCCGGTTCTGCTGAAGCGCGACATCATCGTCACGGGCGATCAACTCGTCGACGCCACGACGGCGGCGACCGACCAAGGACCCGGCGTGTCGGTGAAGCTCGATGCCTCGGGCGGCGAGGAGATGCTGCGCACGACGCGAACCAATCTCGGCAAGCCGATGGCCGTGGTGTTCATCGAGCAGCGTCGTGAGGAAGTCGATGTCGACGGCCAGAAAGTGCAGCGCGATATCAAGGAAGAGAAGGTCATCAATCAGGCGACCATCCAGGGCGTGTTCTCGAACAGCTTCCAGATCACCGGCCTCGGTGTGAACGAAGCTCGCGAACTCGCGCTGCTCCTGCGCGCAGGCGCGCTCGCGGCACCGATCTTCGTCATTGAGGAGCGGGTGGTCGGCCCGGGTCTCGGTAAAGAAAACATCGAGAAGGGCGTCACCGCACTCGTCCTCGGCATGGCGCTCCTCTTCGTGTTCATGCTCGCGTACTACAAAGTATTCGGTCTCGTCGCCAACATCGTGTTGCTGACGAACGTCGTGCTGCTTGCCGCATTGCTCACCATGTTTAAAGCCGCGCTATCGCTGCCCGGTATTGCCGGTATCGTGCTGACGGTCGGTATGGCGGTCGATGCCAATGTGCTCATCTATGAGCGTATTCGTGAGGAGTTACGCAACGGCGTCACGCCGCAGACGGCAATTGCCAAGGGCTTCGAGAAGGCGTTCTCGGCGATCGCCGACTCCAACATCACCACCCTGATCGCGGGTGTCGTGCTGTGGGCTTTCGGAACGGGCCCGATCCGCGGGTTTGCTGTAGTGCTTTCGCTCGGCATTCTCACCTCGATGTTCACGTCGCTGCTCGGCAGTCGCGCATTGCTCACCCTGATGTACGGTGGTGCGCGACGTCCTGAAAAGCTGTCGATCTGACGCAGCGCCCAAGGAGTATCCGGTCATGGAATTCTTCAAGAGCAACAGCCGCATCGCCTTCATGAGCCCGCGGAAGTTGTGGTACGCCGTTTCCGCAGTGCTGTTCGTTTTGTCGATCGTGGCCTTGTTGACCAAGGGGCTCAATCTCGGCGTCGACTTCACGGGTGGCATCACGGTCGAAGCGAAGTTCACCACTGAGGCGAAGCCTGACGCGTTGCGGGCGGGGCTCGAGGGAGCCGGCTTCAAAGATGTGCAGGTGCAAAACTTTGGCTCCTCGCGCGACGTCGCGATTCGTCTGCCGCCCCCCGAGGGTCAGTCGGCCGATCAGATTCGTGGAGAAATTGAAGGTGTGCTGAAAGCCGCAGATCCCAATGTCTCGGTCAGTCGTCTCGACGTGGTCGGCCCTCAGGTGGGTGCCGAGCTGCGAAATTCGGCAGTCGTGGCGCTCATCTCGACCTTGGTGCTGATCTTTATTTACGTGTTCATCCGCTTCCACGCTTGGCAGTTGTCCGCCGGCGCGATTTTTGCGGCGATCCACGACCCTGTCATCGTGCTCGGTTTCTTTGCGGTCACGGGCATCGTGTTCGACCTGTCGGTCATCGCTGCGCTGCTCGCGGTCATCGGTTACTCGCTCAACGATACCGTGGTGGTGTTCGATCGTATTCGCGAGCGCTTCGAGGCCAACAAACGCCTCGCGCCGGACGAAGTACTCAATCAGTCGGTCAACCAGACCCTCTCGCGCACCATCATGACGTCGTTGACCACCTTGATCGTGGTCGTCGTGCTCTTGTTGCTCGGTGGGCCGGTATTGCAGCCGTTCTCGGCGGCCCTGATCGTGGGAATCTTGGTCGGTACCTATTCGTCGATCTACATCGCCTCGGCCGTCGCGCTCGATTGCGGTCTGACCGCCGAAAGCCTATTCCCGACCCGCAAGAAGCTCGCCATCGACGATCTGCCCTGACGGGGCAGTAGCGGCCGGGCGGCCCACCCCCCTACAATCGGCCGAATCAAAATCGGGCGATACAGCCTGAGGGGGAAAGTCATGAACTGGCGAATCAAACCGCTCGACGACATTTTGGCCAACGCCGAACGTCGGAGTCTCAAGCGCTCTCTCGGTGCTTTTCAGCTCACCATGATGGGCGTCGGCGCCATCATCGGCACGGGCATTTTCGTGCTCACGGCAGAGGCCGCCCAAAAGGCCGGTCCCGGCATGATGCTCTCCTTCGTCATCGCGGGCTTCGTCTGCGCAGTGGCGGCGTTGTGCTACGCGGAGCTCGCCTCGATGGTGCCGGTCTCCGGATCTGCCTATACCTACTCGTACGCAGTCATGGGCGAAATGATCGCCTGGATCGTGGGTTGGGCCTTGGTG
This sequence comes from Steroidobacteraceae bacterium, assembly GCA_017853175.1. GTDB lineage: Bacteria > Pseudomonadota > Gammaproteobacteria > Steroidobacterales > Steroidobacteraceae > UBA964. The sequence continues at coordinate 54,739 of JAFMKA010000003.1, forward strand.
CTCGAATATGCGGTCGCGGCAAGTGCCGTGTCGGTCGGGTGGTCCAATTATTTCGTCGGGCTCATGGAGCGTAGCATCGGTCTCGATATACCCGATGCAATTACCAAAGGGCCTTACGCCGGCGGAATTATGAACGTGCCGGCCGCAGCCATCGCGCTGCTCGTGACGTCGCTGCTCGTAATCGGTACGCGCGAGAGCGCGACCGTCAATGCGTTCTTGGTGGTCATCAAGGTGACCGCGCTCAGCATTTTCGTCGTGCTCGCGCTGCCCGTCGTCTCGGGTGCCAACTTTGAACCCTTCGCGCCGAACGGATTCTGGGATGCGACGGGTCTCGGTATCGCCGGTGCCGCAGCGTCCATCTTCTTTGCGTACGTCGGTTTCGATGCGGTCTCGACGGCCGCAGAAGAAACCACCAATCCGCAGCGCAATATTCCGATCGGCCTCATCGGTAGCCTCGCGCTCTGCACGATTTTCTATCTGCTCGTATCGGCGGGCGTCGTCGGATCAATCGGCGCTCAGCCGGTCGTCGATGCGATGGGACGAGCGGTGCCGCCGGGAAGCCCCGAGTTCGCGACCATCTGCGCGCTGCCCGAGAACGCACAGGCGCTCGCCTGCAGCGGTGAGCCGCTCGCATTCGTGCTCGATCTGCTCGGCTGGGACAAGGTCTCGCAGTTGATTGGTCTCGCGGCGTTCCTTGCGCTGCCCTCGGTCATTCTCATGATGCTCTTCGGTCAGACGCGCATCTTCTTCGTGATGGCGCGAGACGGTCTGCTGCCGGGCGCCGATACGCTCACCAAGGTTCACCCGAAGTTCAACACGCCGTACGTCGTGACGCTCATCACGGGCATCGCCGTGACGATCTTCGCCTCGTTCTTCCCGGTGGGCGTGCTCGCGGATATCGCCAACAGCGGTACCTTGTTCGCATTCCTCGCAGTGTCGATCGGCGTGCTCGTCCTGCGCGTACGCGAACCCAACCGTCCGCGTCCGTTCAAAACGCCTGCGGTATGGGTCGTGGGTCCGCTGTCGCTGGCGGGCTGCGGCTTCCTGTTCTTCTCGTTGCCGCCGGCGACGCAGCTCACGTTCCTCTACTGGTCGATCGCGGGTCTCGTGGTCTACTTCGCATACGGGTTCTGGAAGAGCCCGCTCGCGAAGTCGCGCGGCTGATCTGCGCTCTTCATGGCGGAGTCTGATACCAAGCTCGCCAACCGCATCCTGCTCGGCCTCGTCATCGGGGCCGCGGCAGGGGCGCTGACGCTCGTGTTGGGCGGCCCCTTTCCGGCGCTGCTCGAAGGGGCTCGCAGCGTCTCGTCGCAGGTGTTCGATCCGATCGGGCAAATATTTCTGCGCATGCTGTTCTTCGTGGTGATGCCGCTGGTGTTTGCCTCGCTCGCGGCGGGCGTCGCGCAGTTGGGTGAGCTCACGCGTCTCGGTCCGTTAGCAGTTCGCACCTTCACGCTGTTCTTCATGAACATGTCGATCGCTTGCGTGCTAGGCCTCGTCATGATGAACGTGGTCCAGCCGGGCGGCGCGGTCGACACCGAAACCAAGGCGCGTCTGCTCGAGGAATATGGCTCGGCCTCCGGCAAGCTCATCGAGAAGCAGGCGGCGCAGCCCGACATGACCTTCCAGACCGTCGTCGACATGTTCATGCCGCGTAACTTGCTCGGCGCGATCACCGGGCACGACCGGTCGATGCTTGGCGAAGTATTGCCACTCATTCTTTTCGCGATCCTGCTCGGTGCAGCGGCGCTGCAGATGCAGTCGAGGCGTCGCGAGCAGTTGCAGTCGGGGCTCGAGCTCATCACCGAGCTCATGACGGGCATCGTTCGCTTCGCGCTGAAGCTCGCGCCCATCGCAGTGCCGGTGATGATCTACAGCGTCGTCGTCAAAATTGGTTGGGATATTCTCATCGCACTCAGCGTATTCGTGATCGGCTGCCTCGTCGTCATGATGGTGCATCTGTTCGGCACCATGTCGCTGTGGCTCAAACTATTCTCTCGTTTCGGTCCTCTCGAGTTTTGGCGCACCATTCGTCCTGTGCTCGTCACTGCTTTCTCGACGAGCTCGAGTAGCGCGACTTTGCCGGCCGCGCTGGCGTCGTCTCGAGATGATCTCGGCATCAAGCCGACGACCGCCGGCTTCGTCTTGCCGCTCGGCACCACCATGAACATGGCCGGCACAGCGCTTTACGAAGGCTGTGTCGTGCTCTTCGTGGCTCAAGTGTTCGGTATTTCTCTTGGTATGGGCGAACAGATCACGCTGTTGTTGCTCGCCGTTCTCGGTGCCGTCGCGGCGGCTGGCATCCCCGGAGGTTCCTTGCCCATCATTGCCGGGTTGCTGATCACTTTTGGTATCCCGCCGGAGGGGATCGGTATCGTTCTCGGCGCCGATCGCCTGCTCGATATGACCCGCACGATGGTGAATGTCGGCGCCGACATGGTGACCACCGCGGTGGTCGATGCGCTGGAGCGCAAAGGCTCTGGAGAGGGATGACCGCGGTCGGCGTGCTGGAGGTGCTGGCTCCGTGACACTCGACATTCTGAGTCGATGGCAAACTTGGGTGCCGATCATCGCGCTGATGCTCGGAATCTTTGGAGGCTTGCTGCCCGAGACGCTCGACCTCGCGCTCGTCATCCCTGCTTTGGTCATGACAGTGCTCGCCGCGGTCTATCACGCCGAGGTCATCGCCGAGCGCGTCGGTGAGCCCTACGGAACCTTGGTTCTCGCCGTCGCGGTCACCATCATCGAAGTGGCGCTCATCATTTCGCTGATGCTCAGCACCGAGACGCCGGTCGCCACCATCGTCCGCGATACCGTATTCGCTGCCGTGATGATCATCATCACCGGCATGGTGGGTTTGTGCATGCTCGCGGGGGCGTTGCAGCACGGTGAGCAGACCTTCACCCGTCGCGGCGTGAGTGCAGCGCTCGCCACCTTGAGTGCGCTCGCCGTGTTGACGCTCGTGCTTCCGAACTTCACCGTGTCAGCGGCGGGCGGAGCGTACTCACCCTCGCAACTGGCGTTCGTAGGTTTCGTTTCGCTCGTTCTCTACGGTGCATTCGTGTTCGTACAGACCGTTCGCCACCGCGATTACTTTCTCGATGAAATTCACGAAAAGATTTTGGCGGAGAACGAAGCGGTCGCGACGAGCGGTCAGCCCGTCGAGCACGTCGAGCGTGCGCCGCTCGGCGTCACCTTCGTGTTGCTGGTGGTGGCGCTCGTCGTCGTAGTCTTGCTTGCCAAGACCCTTGCGCCGAGCCTTGCGCAACTCGCCGTGATGATCAACGCACCGGTGGCTGCAGCGGGCGTGTTCATTGCCGCGATCGTATTGTTACCCGAAAGTCTGGCGGCGTTTCGCGCAGCGCGAGCCAACCGCTTGCAGACGAGCATGAATCTCGCGCTCGGCTCGGCGTTGGCTTCCATCGGCCTCACCATTCCGACCTTGGCCGTGATCTCTATCGCCATGGGTTGGACGCTCGATCTCGGCCTCGGTAATCGAGAAATCGTTTTGCTCGGGTTGTCGCTACTGGTGTGCACGCAGTCGTTCAGTACCGGCAGGACGACCATCCTGCAGGGCACCGTGCACCTCGTGATTTTCGCCGTCTATTTGTTTACGACGATCGTGCCTTAGTCTTCACGCAGCTTGGGCGTGAGATGCGGCGCGAGCAAGGCGAGCATCGCATCATAGACTTTAGGTGATGCCGCGACGATGTTGCCGCCCTGCTTGAACTCTCCGCCCGACAGCGTGCCGATGCGACCGCCCGCTTCCTCGACGAGTAGCGAACCGGCCGCGGTGTCCCACGGACCGAGACCGATCTCAAAGAAACCGTCCGTACGACCCGCCGCCACGTACGCGAGGTCGAGCGCAGCCGAACCAGGGCGTCGCACGCCCGCGGTGTTCAGCATCACGTCTTTGAGCATGGCGAGATAGGTATCGAGATATTCGGTGTTTGCTCGGTAGGGGAACCCGGTGCCGATCAGGGCGCCTTCGAGTCCCCGTTGCGAGCTCACGCGAATGCGTCGATTTTCGAGATGGGCCCCATCACCCCGCGAGGCGGTGAAGATTTCCTGGCGCATCGGGTCGTAGACGACGCCGTGATCGATGCGTCCACGAACTCGGGCACCGATCGAGACGCAGAAATGAGGCATGCCATGGATGAAATTGGTGGTGCCATCGAGCGGGTCGATGATCCACTCCACGGGACCCGAGCCGATCTGACCGCTCTCTTCGCCTAGGAAGGCGTGATCGGGATAGGCGCGACGAATGGTGGCGATGATCTCGGCCTCGGCAGCCCGGTCGACCTCGGTGACGTAGTCGTTGCGGCCTTTGCTCGAGACCTCGAGGGAATCGAGTCGATTGAGGCTGCGGACGATGAGATCGGCCGCACGACGCGCGGCACGCACGGCAATGTTGAGAAGTGGCTGCATGTTGGCAAAGAGCGTCGGAAAAGGCCGCTAGAATACCACGCGCATGGTTGCTGCCGCCGACATACGCGTGGTTCTGGTCGAGACCTCCCATCCGGGCAACATCGGCGCGGTCGCTCGCGCCATGAAAAACATGGGCCTCGAGAAGCTCGTGCTGGTGCGTCCCAAGGAGTTCCCGCATTCCGAGGCGAGTGCTCGAGCCTCGGGTGCCACCGACGTGCTCGAGCGCGCCGTGGTTGTCGATCGACTCGAAGAGGGCATCGCCGAGTGCGGGTTCATTGTGGCCACCACGGCCCGTGACCGAGATCAAAATATCCGTGTGCTCGACGTACGCGATGGTGCGCAGCGCATCGTGTCTGAAAGCCTTCGAGGGCCCGTCGCGCTGCTGTTCGGTAACGAACGCACGGGTCTCACGAACGAGGAGCTCTCACTCGCGCATCTTCTGCTGCGCATTCCGGCGAACCCGGCTTACTCCTCGCTCAATTTGGCCATGGCGGTACAACTCGTCACCTATGAAATCTATCGTGCGCGCGGTGCGCAGCACGTCTCGGCGCCGGGACCGATACCGCTCGCGACGGGCGAGGAGATGGAGCGTCTCTACGCTCATTTCGAAGAAGTGCTCGAGGAAGTGGGCTTTCGTGATCGGACCACGAGCGGCACACGGTTGATGGAGCGTATCCGCCGCTTCATCAACCGCGCCGAGCTCGATCAGAACGAAGCGAACATTTTGCGCGGTATTTTTACGGCGATTCAGGGTCGACGACGCCCGGCCGGCGCGCGGTCAAATAATTCGACCGCCGGAAAGTCCGACTCGTGAAACCGATCTTTCTCGATCATGCCTCGACGACGCCGATCGACCCTGCGGTGGCGGAGGTCATGTCCGAGGTGCTCAGGGGTGAGCTTGGTCTCGGCAATCCATCCTCGAGCACGCATGCTTACGGGCGCGATGCGGCCGCGGCTATTGAAGCGGCACGCGCCGACGTGGCGGCGCTCATCGGCGCTCGCGTAGACGAGATCGTTTTCACCTCTGGTGCAACCGAGTCCGACAATCTCGCCCTCTTGGGTGTCGCGCGCGGTCGCGCTGATCGCGGTCGTCATCTCGTCACCGCTCGTACCGAACACAAGGCGGTGCTCGACCCCGTCAAACAACTCGAGAAGCGCGGCTGGCAGGTCAGTTGGCTGACGCCCGATCGTGACGGTCGTATCGATCCTGCGGCGGTGGATGCGGCGCTGCGCCCCGACACTCAACTGGTGTCGATCATGCACGCGAACAACGAGACGGGCGTCGTGCAAGACATCGCCGCGATCGCGGCGACCTGCCGAGCGCGCGATATTTTCCTGCACTGCGATGCGGCGCAATCGGCGGGCCGACTCTCCATCAACGTCGATTCGATCGGTGTCGACCTATTGTCGATCTCCGCGCACAAGCTTTACGGACCCAAAGGCATCGGCGCCCTCTGGGTCTCGCCGCGCGTTCGACCCTGGATCGAGCCGCTCATGTGGGGCGGTGGTCATGAGAGGGGGCTTCGGCCCGGCACGCTCGCCACCCATCAGATCATCGGCTTCGGTCGCGCGGCCTCTCGAGTGCGCGAGCAACGCGAGTCCGATGCGCGTCACGTCGAGGCGCTCGCGTCGCGATTTCGATCCGGTCTCGCCGATCTCGAGGGTCTGCGCTGGAACGATCATCCCGTTCATCGTTTGCCGGGACTCGTCTCGCTCAGCATCGAAGGCGTCGAGGGTGAAAGTCTGATGGCCGCGCTGCCGGCGATCGCCGTGTCGAGCGGGGCGGCCTGTGATTCGGCGACCGGCGAACCGTCGTACGTCTTGCGGGCGCAAGGTGTGCCGACCGAGCTCGCACAGTCGACGCTGCGCGTCGCGTTCGGCCGCTTCAATACCGATGACGACGCTACACGCGCGGCCGCGCTGCTTCGTGAGTCTGTTGTGATGTTGCGCGCTCGAGATGCGCCGGGGTCACCGACGGGCGAGGGCTGGGGGATGGGCGAGGCGGGGAGTCTTCGCGAGGGCGCGCGGATTCGCTGTTTCGTTCGTCTTGATGCGGCGCAGCGCATCTCGGCGGTCGAGTTCAGGGCCGCAACTTGCCCTGGGGTGTGGGCGGTGCTCGACGGCTTACGTCGGGAACTCGTGGGTCGACCCGCTGTGGCCCCGACCGTCGACGGTCCGCGGGACTGGGCGCACCGATTCAATCTGCCGACCGAGAAACTTGGCCGGCTGTTTCGAGTCGAAGAGGCCTTGGGGGCGGCAATCAAGGCCGCTGGCGAACCGTGATCGGCGCATTACAATGGCAGCGCGCATCGTGATGGCAGCGCGCATCGTGAGGAGACCATGGCGATTTCATTGACAGCCGCGGCGGCAGATCGAGTCCGCAGTTTTCTCGGGACCCGGGGGCAGGGCATCGGCCTGCGTCTTGGCGTCCGTAAGACAGGTTGTTCGGGGTTCGCCTATGTCATCAACTACGCCGACGAGACCACTCCGGCCGACGTCGTTTTCGAAGACCAGGGCGTCAAAGTGTTCGTCGACCGCGAGAGCCTGCCGTACATCGACGGCACCGAAGTCGACTTCGTGAAGCAGGGCCTCAATGAGGCCTTCAAGTTCCGCAACCCCAACACCAAGGGCGAATGTGGTTGCGGAGAAAGCTTCAACGTCTAAAAAACCCTTCCGGACCAGTCACTTGCGCGCGCTCTCGCGTTGCCGAGAGGGGTCCTGCACGGGTAAACTACGCGATTGCCCGTTTCCCTTTCACATTTACTAAGGAACTGTCCCATGGCGCTGGAGCGCACTTTTTCGATCGTTAAGCCGGATGGCGTAGCCCGTAACCTCATCGGCGAGGTCTATCGCCGCTTCGAGCAGACGGGTCTGCGCGTCGTCGCCGCCCGTATGGTCCACCTGTCGCAGGCCGAGGCCGAGGGGTTCTACGCGGTACACCGCGAGCGCCCGTTCTTCAAAGATCTGGTCAAGTACATGACCTCCGGTCCGGTGATGTTGCAGGTGCTCGAGGGCGATAACGCCATCGCCAAGAACCGCGAGATCATGGGCGCCACCGATCCCAAGAAAGCAGCGCCGGGCACGATCCGCGCCGACCTCGCGCAGAGCATCGAAGCGAACACCGTTCACGGCTCCGATGGTCCCGAGACCGCCGCTCAAGAAATCGCGTATTTCTTCCGCGGCATCGAGATCTGCCCGCGCGTCTGATCACCTCACTCTACTGACGCACTCGTCATGACTGAAGCCGCCGCAGTACGGACCAACCTCCTCGGGCTCGAAAAGCCCGAGCTTGAGGCGTTCGTCACTGCGCTCGGTAATAAGCCGTTTCGAGCGCGTCAGCTGATGAGTTGGCTCTATAAGCGTTGCGAGGGCGACTTCGCGGCGATGACCGATCTCGCGCGAGACTTCCGCGCGCAGCTCAGCGAAGTGGCCGAGGTGCGTACGCCCGAGATCGTCTCGCGCCACGATTCCGCTGATGGCACCCGCAAGTGGTTGCTGCGCGCTGATAGCACGCAGGCTTTCGAGATGGTGTTCATCCCTGAAGTCGATCGCGGCACGCTCTGCATTTCATCGCAGGTGGGTTGCGCGCTCGACTGTTCGTTCTGTTCGACGGCTCAGCAGGGCTTCAATCGCAATCTCACCACCGCCGAAATCGTCGGTCAGGTGTGGCTCGCCAATCGCGAACTCGGCTTCGAGCCGGGCGGCGAGCGGCGCATCACGAACGTCGTGTTCATGGGTATGGGCGAACCGCTCGCGAATTTCCGCAATGTGGTGCCCGCCATTCGTATCTTGCTCGATGATCTCGGTTTCGATATTTCTCGCCGACGCGTCACGCTCTCGACCTCCGGTCTCGTGCCGCTCATGTACAAGCTCGCCGAAGAGGTGAACTGCGCGCTCGCGGTGTCGCTGCACGCGCCCGACGATGCGCTGCGCAACGAGCTCGTGCCGATCAATCGTAAGCACCCGATCGCCGAGCTGCTCGATGCCTGTTGGCATTACATTGATGAGCAGAACGGCCGCAGCGTGACCTTCGAATACGTCATGCTCGATGGTGTGAACGATCAACTCGAGCATGCGCGCGCGCTCGCGCGGCTGCTCAAGGGCAAGCCCGCCAAGCTCAATCTCATTCCTTTCAATCCTTTTCCGGGCACCGACTATCGTCGTTCGCCCATGCCGGTGATCACGCGCTTCCGTGACGAGCTCATCCAGCGCGGGGTGCTCGCCACCATTCGTCGCACGCGCGGTGATGACATCGACGCGGCCTGCGGCCAACTCGCTGGCCGAGTCAACGATCGAACCCGCATTCGTCTCGGCGAAAAGCTCGCCGGAGCTCTGGCGTCATGACGAGCGAATCCATCGGTCAAAGATTGACGCGCTGTCGCGAGGCTATGGGCCTCACGACGACGACCGCGGCTGCCCGACTGCATTGCGACGAATCGATCATCGTGTCACTCGAGGCCGATCGTTTCGCTGAGATCGGTGCGCGAGTGTTCGTGCAGGGTCATCTGCGTCGTTACGCCGATCTGATTGGCGCGCCCACCGCAGAGCTCATGGCCGATTGGGCAGCGCAGGGTGCCGCGCTCGCGGCGCCCGATCTCACCAAGATTCCGCGTGCACCGATGCCGACTGTCGACTCGCAAGCGTGGGGACGCCGCCTCGGCATCGTCGCGGCGGCGGTCGTGATCGCCGTAGCAGCCTGGTGGATTCTCCAGGGCGCCGGTGTGTCGGGACAGGCGACGGTGAGCTCGACGCCCGCCACGATCTCGACTCCCGCGGCACCGGCTGCGGTCGAGCCGACGCCGTCCGTTGCGCCGGAGCCGGCGATGACTCCGGCTGAGCAAAGTTCTTCAGTGGCGCCCAGTCTTCCAGTGACGCCCAGTCCCCCAGTGACGCCCAGTCCCTCGGAGGCGCCCAGTCCTTCCGTGGCGCAAGGCCGAGTGGCGATCGCCATCGAGGCGCAGTCCGATTGTTGGATCGAGATTTACGACGCGACGGGTAAAAAACTTTACTTCGACAACGTCGGTCGAGGGGCGTCGGCTCGCGCGGCCGGAGAGGGTCCGCTGCGAGTGCTGCTCGGTCGCGCCGATGTCGCCTCGCTTCAAGTGGGCGGTCGGCCAGTGACGATTCCGGCGCAACTAATTCGTAACTCGACGGCGTATTTCACGGTCGATGTGGCAGGAAGTCTCCGGCCGTTCGTTAAGCCAGAGACGTCGACGCTGGAGCGTGCGCCATGAGTACGCCGCTCATTCAGCCCGTCAAAGGCATGAACGACGTTCTGCCGAGCGAGATTTCGCGGTGGCAGTGGCTCGAGTCCGTCGCCCGCGAAATTTTGAGTGCATACGCCTTTGAAGAAATGCGCGTGCCGATCGTCGAGCAGACCGATCTCTTCAAGCGTGCGATTGGTGAGTTCACCGACGTCGTCGAAAAAGAAATGTACAGCTTCGAAGATAAGGGCGGCGAGCGGCTGACCCTGCGTCCCGAAGCCACCGCGGGCATGGTCCGCGCGATGATCTCGAACGGCATGTTGCGCGGCGCACGTCACAAAGTGTGGTGCATCGGTCCGATGTTCCGTCACGAAAAACCGCAGAAGGGGCGCTTTCGTCAGTTCCACCAGATCGACGTCGAGGCCGTAGGTTTTGCGGGTCCCGATATCGACGCGGAACTCATTGCCCTCTCGGCGTCGTTCTGGAAGCGACTCGGTATCGATCGGGTGCGGCTGCAGATCAATTCCCTCGGCACGCCGGAATCCCGTCGTGCCTATCGCGAGACGTTGACGCGTTACTTCCGAGATCACCACGCCAAGCTCGATGCGGACAGCCAGCGTCGCTTGGAGGGTAATCCGCTGCGCATTCTCGATAGCAAAAATCCTGAGATGCAGTCGATCATCGCCGGTGCACCCCTGTTGCCCGAGCACCTCGATGCCGAAAGTCGTCAGCACTTCGACGAGCTTCGCGGCATGCTCGACTCGCTCGGCATCGCATACGAGGTCAATCCGCGTCTCGTTCGAGGTCTCGATTACTACTCGCGTACCGTGTTCGAATGGATCACCGACGCGCTCGGCGCGCAGGATGCCGTGTGTTCTGGCGGTCGTTACGACGGGCTCATTACGCAGCTCGGCGGCGAGGCGACGTCGGCTATCGGTTTTGCCATGGGCGTGGAGCGTGTGGTGGCGCTGATCGAGCAGGCCGGTACCGCGCCTGCTGCGCGCACGTCCGACGTGTATGTCGTGGTGCAGGGCGAGTCATCGATCGGCGTGGCCATGCGTCTCGCCGATGATCTGCGGCGCGCCTCGACGGGTCGTCGCGTCGAGCTCAATCTCGGTGGCGGCAACTTCAAAGCGCAGTTTCGTCGTGCCGATCGCAGCGGAGCGCCGTTGGCGATCGTACTCGGTGAAGACGAGCTCGCTCGCGGCGTCGTACAGTTAAAGCCTTTGCGTGAAGGTGCGGGCGCGCCCGCGGAAGTGAAGATCGATACGGCAGTATCTGCGGTGGACGAGTGGTTGACCGCACATGGTTCAAAGAATTATGAGCAGGAGAGACGATCGTGATTGACGATTACTACAACGAAGAAGAGCAGTGGGAGCGCGTCAAGCGTTGGTTGCGCGAGAACGGTCCTTGGCTCATCGCGGGCGTCATCATCGGTCTGGGCGCTCTGGCCGCTTGGCGCTGGTACGAGGCACGCGTCGAGCGTCGTCACGTCGAGGCGAGCGTCGCCTACAGCGAGGTCCTGCAGACACTCGAGCGAGGCGACCGAGTCGCGGCGCTCAAGGCCATCGATGCGCTTCGTGAGGAATATGGCTCATCGGCTTATGCCGATCAGAGCGATCTACTCGGTGCCCGCGTGCACGTCGACACCAACGAACTCGGCAAAGCCGCCGAACGACTGACGCGAGTGATGAACGGCGCCGACGATCCGCAGCTGCAATTGCTGGCTCGTATCCGTTTGGCGCGTGTACAGATCGCGCAGAACAACGCCGATGCGGCGCTCAAAACGCTCGACGGCGCCGAGCCGGGTGGTTTTGCTGCGCGCTTCGATGAAGTGCGTGGAGACGCTTTGCTCGCCAAGGGCGATCGCGCTGCCGCGCTTGCGGCCTGGCGCAAGGCCGAGGCGGCGGCAGGCGGAGACGGTGAACGTCCGGCTACTCTCGATCTTGAGGGTCTTCGTCTCAAGATCTGGGACGTCGAATCGGACGGCGTGAAAGCGCCCGCTAAACCTTGAACCTAGCGCTGAAGGAGTCACTCATGTCACGCAGCACTCACTCGATGCGTCTGCCTCGGCTCTTCGCCGCCGTGGTGCTGCTCGCAGCGCTCGTCGCCTGCGACAAGGACAAAGACGTCGACCCACCCGCCGAGCTCGTCGACTTCAAACAATCGCTCACCGTCGATCGGGTCTGGAGTACCTCGCTCGGCGGAGGCGATGAAGTCATGCGTGGCGGACTGTCACCCGCCGCTGCAGGTGATCAGGTGTTTGCCGCGGGCCGCGGAGGCGAGGTCGTCGCGCTGCAGCTCGACAATGGCAAAGTGATTTGGCGCGCCAAGACGGGCGCGACGCTCTCAGGCGGTCCCGGTGCGGGAAGTGGGCTCGTGGTGGTCGGCAGCGCAGACGGCGAGGTCATCGCGCTCGATGCCGCGACGGGCACGCGTCGATGGTCCGCGAAAGTGGGCGGTGAGGTACTCGCCGCGCCAGCAGTGGCTGCCGATGCAGTCATCGTTCGCACCGTGGCAGGACGCCTGCTCGGGCTGTCGCTCGAAAACGGCCGCGAGCTCTGGCGCGAAGATCAACAAATTCCGCGACTCACGTTACGCGGCACGGCCGCGCCGGTGATTACGGGCAACGTGGCGTTCTGCGGGTTCGATAATGGTCGCGTCATCTCCGTCGAGACCGCTCGCGGGGAAATCTTGTGGGATCAACTCGTCTCGCCTGCACGTGGCCGTACCGAACTCGAGCGGCTCGTCGATATCGACTCGGCGGTCAAAATTCTCGGTGCCGACGTATTCGTCGCAGGGTTCCAGGGTCGCGTCGCCATGCTGGCTGCCGACTCGGGTCAAATTTGGTGGTCGCGTGAAATCTCGAGTCATCGAGGCCTCGCCGTCGACGAAGAGCGCGTCGTGGTGTCGGGTGCAACGGGTGAGGTGATCGCATTGCGTCGTCGTACCGGCGTCGATATTTGGCGCCAAGACGGATTGCGGATGCGGCGCTTGTCCGCTCCTGCGCTCGTGGGTAACCGCGTGGCCGTGGCCGATTTCGAAGGCTACGTTCATTGGCTCGATGGCGATACCGGCGCTTTCATCGCGCGCAGCAAGATCGGTGGCCGCACGAGCAATGCGCCGGTGGTCGTCGGCGATGTCGTCATCTTCCAAGATGACGAGGGTCGTGTGACCGCCCTGCGTCCGAAGGCCTGAAGGCCTCGAACGCAACCCCCGACGCTCAACCGAGAGAACTGAAACATGCTTCCTGTCGTCGTTCTCGTCGGTCGTCCCAACGTCGGTAAATCGACGCTCTTCAATCGTCTGACCGGCACCCGTGACGCACTCGTCGCTGACATGCCGGGCGTCACGCGCGATCGGCAATACGGTTACGGCCGCTTGGGCCCTGTGCCTTACGTCGTCGTCGATACGGGCGGTCTCGTCGAGCAGCCCTCGGGTATCGAAACGCCGATGCGTCTGCAAACTGAGCGTGCGGTAGCCGAGGCCGATGTACTCGTGTTTCTGGCCGACGCTCGAAGCGGACTCACGCCGCAAGATCATTGGGTCGCGCGTGAGCTTCGGCGCTCGGGAAAGAAAGTCGTGCTCGCGGTCAACAAGGCCGAGGGGCTTGATCCCTCGACAGCGGCTTCCGACTTCCATTCTTTGGGATTGGGTGAACCGCTCGCGATCGCAGCGGCTCACGGCGACGGTTGTCGCGATCTCATGTCGGTCGTGCTCTCGGATTTTGATCCTGAGAAAATTGCAGCCGAACAGTCACCGGATGACGGTCGTATTCGCATCGCCATCATCGGGCGCCCGAACGTCGGTAAGTCGACGCTCGTCAATCGCCTACTCGGCGAAGAGCGCGTCATTGCGAGCGACATGCCCGGTACGACGCGCGACAGCATCTTCGTTCCCTTTGCGCGTGACGATCGCGAGTTCACGCTGATCGATACCGCAGGCGTGCGTCGCCGAGGCAAGGTCGAAGACGAAGTCGAGAAGGCGAGTGTGGCCAAAACTTTGCAGGCCATCGATTCGGCCCATGTCGTTATTTTCGTCGTCGATGCGCACGACAGCATCGGTGAGCAAGACGCCAACGTGCTCGGACTCGCGCTGCAGCGGGGCCGAGCCCTGATCATCGCCGTCAACAAATGGGACGGCATTCCGATGGAGCAGCGCGAAGAAATTCGACGCTTGCTCGAGCTCAAACTCGACTTCGTCCCCTACGCGCCGGTGCATTTCATTTCGGCGCGTCACGGCACAGGTGTCGGTGAGCTCGTTGCGGCGACCATCAAGGCGTACGACGCAGCCATGACGGAAATCCCGACGCCACGCCTCACCAAGGCGTTGGAGCGGGCGATCGTTCAGCACCAACCGCCGCTCGTTCGGGGTCGTCGAATCAAGTTGCGTTATGCACATCAGGGCGGACGTAATCCGCCACGCATCATCGTGCACGGCAACCAGACGGTACACGTGCCCGAGGCGTATACGCGTTATCTCGCCAACGTCTTTCGACGAGAGTTCGATCTCTTCGCCTCGCCCGTGGCGGTCGAGTACCGCACGGACTCCAACCCCTACGCCCGACTCAAGGCGCGCCCGAAGCGCGACCCGTCGAAGCGGGGGCGCTCGGCAAGTCGAGGAAAAGCGCAGGGTCCACGAAAGCGCGGTTGAGCGCGACGCCCCAATGCAGGTGGGGGCCCGTCACGCGGCCCGTCGCACCGACCTCTCCGATCTTCTCCCCGGTTTTGACCTCGGCTCCCGGCGTCACTCCGATGTCGCTCAAGTGGCAGTAGAGCGTCACGAGCCCTTGGCCATGATCGATGAATACCGACTTACCGTTGAAGAAGAAGTCGCCGACTTCGATCACTTTGCCCGGTGCTGGAGCGTAGACGGGTGTGCCGACCGGCGCTGCGATATCCATACCCGAGTGCGGATTACGCGGTTGATTATTGAACACGCGACGCAGCCCGAAAGACGACGAACGCGGGCCGCGCACGGGTGACTCGAGTCTGAGGGTCGAGGGCAGTAGAGTGCTGAACGTGCCGACGGCCTCGCGAATCCGGGGCTGCTCTTCGGCGACTCGCGCGGCATTGTCGGGTGAGAGATCGACATGTTTTGGAGCGACTTTGAGCCGTTGCGTCGCATACGCCTTACCTTCGATCGTGAATCCTTGAGTGAGCGTCGCGTTGCCGGATCGAATCTCGATTTTCGCCGTACCGGGTTCGCGTGCGAGCGGAATACCGACGATCGCGCGCCAACCTTGTCCGTTCGGAACCACCATCACGCGATTACCTTCGAACGTCACCACCGGCGGCTTTGAGGGTTCTCCCGGAACATCGAGAATGGCGACACCACCTGGCACCGACAAAGCGGTGGGTAAGTTGCTGACGCCCGACGCATCGATCGAGATGAACGCGATCAGTGCGCCCATCCAACACGACAACACACCTCGTCGTTTGATCACTCTTTTTTCTCCCCAAGGGTTTCGATGACTCGTGCGCGCAGGGTGCCTTTGGCGAGTCGTGCATCGATGAGATCGTCAGGACGAACGGAATTCGCATCGCGCAGTAGAGCGCCATCGTCGACTCGCGTGACGAGCGCAAATCCGCGATCGAGCGTCGCGAGCGGACTCACTGCATCGAGGGTGCGCGCGAGGGTGCCGAGCGTTTGTCGCAACGCTTCGAGTCGTTGTGGGAGCGCGCGACGGAGGCGCTCATCGAGCATGGCATGACGGTGCGTGAGCCGTTGTACCTCTGCTTTGGGCGAGGTTCGGGCGAGACGTGTCGTCAGTGTTTGCAGGCGATGTCTTCGATCGGAGAGCAGCAACTGCACTCGACTACCGAGCCGCTGCTCGAGTTCGTCGAGGCGCTGAGCATTTTGACGCAGGCGCTGCCCGGGGTGCGCGAGGGCAAGCCGGCGTCGCATCGCCACGAGATAGTCGCTGTCGTTGCGTAGCTGTCGATGCAGCGCTTGCAGCAATCTTTGAGCCAGTCGAGCAAAGCCTGTGCGCCAGGTGGCGCCATCGGGTACGACTAGCTCGGCTGCGCCCGAGGGCGTCGGGGCGCGTAAGTCGGCGACGAAATCTGCAATCGTGAAATCGACCTCGTGGCCGATACCGGTGACGACCGGCATCGGCATGGCGCGGATCGCGCGAGCGACGGCCTCGTCGTTGAAGGCCCAGAGATCCTCGATGGAGCCACCGCCGCGTGCGACGATCAATACGTCGCATTCGTGTCGGGTCGTCGCAAGAGAGAGGGCTTCGAGTAATTGGGGTACCGCATCGCGACCTTGCACGGCCGTCGGGTAGATGATTACGCGCGCAGCGGGAAATCGCCGCCCCAAAATATTGAGGATGTCGCGGATCGCCGCACCCGTCGGCGAAGTGACGACACCAATGCAGTTCGGCACGGTCGGCAAGGGTCGCTTCTTCGACGCCTCGAACAGCCCCTCCGACTCGAGCCGCGCTTTGAGTCGCTCGTACTCGCGACGCAGTGCGCCGACGCCGGAGTCTTCGAGATGTTCGACCTGCAGCTGATATTCACCGCGGGGTTCGAAGAGCGTGACGCGAGCCCGGGCGATGACCCGCTGACCATCAGCGGGCGCGAACCGCAGCAGGGCATTACGGCCTCGGAACATCGCGCAGCGTACCTGGCTGTCGCGATCCTTCAGGGTGAAATACCAGTGACCCGACGCAGGACGCGAAAAATCCGAGATTTCGCCCTCGATCCACACGATCGGCATCCCGTGCTCGAGCAGCATCCGAACCTCTTTATTGAGGCGTCCGACGCTGTAGACGTCGCGGTCTGCCGGGGCGATGGGGGAGGGTGGCACGTGGGTTCCGGTATGAGAAAAGGCCTCTGGAGGGGGCAAGTTTACCGGGTCGGCCGGGGTGCGTAGAATGCGCCGTCCAATAGCTCATTGGACGGCCTCCCGCATGCGTATCCTTCAGGAAGCACTCACTTTCGATGACGTGCTTTTGGTCCCGGCTTATTCGGAAGTTCTTCCGCGCGAAGTCGATCTGTCGACTCGACTCACGCGCAATATCCGCCTCAATCTGCCGCTCGTTTCGGCAGCCATGGATACGGTGACCGAGGCCCGCCTCGCCATCGCCATCGCCCAAGAAGGCGGCATCGGCATCGTCCACAAGAGCATGACCATCGAGGCTCAGGCGCTCGAGGTCGCGCGAGTCAAGAAATTCGAAAGTGGTGTGGTGCTCGATCCCATCACGGTCTCGCCCGATACCACGATCCGTCAGGTGCTCGAGCTCACCAAGGCCCGCGGCATCTCTGGCATGCCGGTCGTGAAGGGCAACAAGGTGGTCGGCATCGTCACGAGCCGCGACCTTCGTTTCGAAACCCAACTCGATAACCCCGTCTCGTCGGTGATGACGCCCAAAGAGCGACTCGTCACGGTGCCCGAAAACGCACCGAAAGAAGATGTGCTGCAGCTCTTTCACAAGCACCGCATCGAGAAAGTGATCGTCGTCGGTGCGGGCAGCGAGCTGAAGGGGCTCATCACGGTCAAAGATATCCAGAAAGCCACCGAACGTCCGCGTGCCTGTAAAGACAGCAGCGGCCGTCTTCGCGTCGGCGCAGCCGTCGGTACCTCGCCCGATACGCTCGATCGCGTCGCGGCGCTCGTCGAGGCGGGTGTCGATGCGGTAGTGGTCGACACTTCGCACGGGCATTCACGTGGCGTCATTCAGATGGTCGAACGCGTGAAGTCGCGTTGGCCCAGTTTGCAGGTGATCGCCGGCAACATCGTGACCGCTGAAGCGGCGCAGGCGCTCGTCAAGGCCGGCGTGGATGGCGTAAAGGTCGGTATCGGTCCTGGATCGATCTGCACCACGCGCATTGTGGCGGGCGTGGGCGTGCCGCAGATTTCGGCCGTCGCGAATGTCGCAACAGCCCTCGAAGGCACCGATGTGCCGCTCATCGCCGACGGCGGCATTCGCTACTCAGGTGACGTGGCAAAGGCCATTGCTGCCGGTGCGCATGCCGTCATGATTGGCGGACTGTTCGCGGGTACCGAAGAATCGCCAGGTGAAGTCGAGCTTTTTCAAGGCGCGAGCTTCAAAAGCTATCGCGGCATGGGTTCGCTCGGCGCGATGGGCGAGCGCCACGGTTCGAGCGACCGCTATTTCCAAGATACGACGACCGAACTCGAGAAGCTCGTGCCCGAGGGCATCGAAGGTCGAGTGCCGTACAAAGGCAGCCTCGTCGCCATCGTGCATCAGCTTGCAGGCGGTCTGCGTGCCGCGATGGGTTACACGGGCAGTCAGAGCATCGAGCAGATGCGTACCCGCCCATCCTTCGTGCGCATCACGACGGCAGGCGTGCGCGAGTCGCACGTCCACGACGTGACGATCACCAAAGAAGCGCCGAACTACCGGATCTCGTGAGTCGCTGGCCATGACTGCCCGCGATATTCACGCCGACCGAATCCTCATTCTCGATTTCGGCTCGCAGTACACGCAGCTGATCGCGCGCCGGGTGCGCGAGCTCGGTGTGTTCTGTGAGATACATCCCTGGGATGCCGGTGATGCTGATGTTCGGGCGTTCGCGCCGAAGGGCGTCATTCTCTCGGGTGGTCCGGAGTCCGTCACTCAAAACAATGCTCCGGCTGCACCGGCTGCGGTGTTCGAGCTTGGCGTACCCGTGCTCGGCATTTGCTACGGCATGCAGACCATGGCGGCGCAGCTCGGCGGCCGCGTCGAGCCGGGTGCCGTCCACGAATTTGGCTATGCCGAAGTTCGTGCTCGAAATCATTCGGCCTTGCTCAAAGGCATCGAAGATCGCGTGAATGCCGAGGGTCACGGCCTGCTCGACGTGTGGATGAGCCACGGCGATCAGGTGGTCGAACTGCCCAAGGGTTTTGCCGCGATCGCGTCAACGAGCGATGTACCCATTGCCGGGATGGCCGACGAGTCGCGGCGTTTCTACGCCTTGCAGTTCCATCCCGAAGTCACTCACACGAAGCAAGGCGAGCGGATCTACGCGCGTTTCTTGCACGACATTTGCGGCTGCGCCTCGAGCTGGAACCCCGGCAACATCATCGATGATGCCATCGAGCGCGTACGTGCACAGGTCGGAAAATCGAAGGTGCTGCTTGGGCTCTCGGGTGGTGTCGATTCGTCAGTCGTCGCAGCGCTCTTGCATCGCGCGATCGGCGATCAGTTGGTTTGTGTATTCGTCGATCATGGTCTCCTGCGACATCGCGAGGGAGACGCCGTGATGGATATCTTTGCTCGCAACCTCGGCGTGCGCGTCATTCGCGTGAACGCCGCTGACCGATTCTTCGGCGAGCTTAAAGGCGTGAGCGACCCCGAAGTGAAGCGCAAGATCATCGGCCGGCTTTTCGTCGAGGTGTTCGACGAAGAAGCCAAGAAGCTAGCGGGTGAGGGCGAGGGTCGCGTATCAGACGGCGACCGCGTCGAATTCCTCGCGCAGGGCACCATCTACCCCGACGTCATCGAGTCGGCCGGCAGTAAAACCGGCAAGGCGCACGTCATCAAGAGTCATC